>CAYWMP010000217.1:0-9139 GCA_964459445.1 uncultured Desulfobacteraceae bacterium | reverse complement strand
TTAACTGGTTGATATTACAGAATTATTTTTCAAAATGCATGAACTTCGGTTAAGGAAATTTCTTCAGAAAATGCCCGATTTTTGGAGACGGCCATCGATCGAATAGAGCAGCAGTTGCCCAAACTCGGGGCGTTCATTGTACCGGGCGGGCATCTGTCCGCCGGCCTGGCCCACATGGCACGGACGGTCTGTCGAAGGACCGAAAGACATGTGGTAAGACTTCGATATGAAGAGAAAGACACCCAAGAGATCTCACACCTGGATGGGGTCATTGTCTTCCTAAACAGACTCTCCGACTATCTTTTCGTCCTTGCGCGTTTATGCAACAAGCTGGCCGGGAAACCGGATGTCCTCTGGATGAAATGATGGCTGACCGGATTGAAATGCGTGGCAATAAGACCTTCAAATCGGAATTGATTGGTCGCCGATGGCTCTCAAAAAGGACTTTTGAAATCGAGTTGTCCCGGGGTGCGGATTTTCGATTCAGGCCGGGCCAACGCATTCGTTTGATTTACAATGACCAAGAAAGGGATTACTCACCCATCTCCGGACCCGATGATCCCCTTATTTCCCTTTGCATCCGGGAAGTAAAAGGCGGCGAGATTTCCCCGATCCTTGCCACTTGTAAGATCGGAACGATCTTCGGGATTCAAGGTCCCCTTGGTTACTTTTTTTACCGCACAGCGGCGCACCCTGCCCTTTTTGTCGCCACGGGAACCGGAATCGCGCCCTTTGTGTCCATGGTCCGCTCCGGCATGGTTGGTTCCCCCCTTTTACATGGCGTTCAACATTCCCGAGAACTCTATTATGAACTTATACTTCGGCCCCTGTTGAAAGAATATATCCCCTGCTTCTCAAGGGCGCCTCAGAGAGAATGTGAACGGCACGGGGCATTCCAGGGCCGCGTGACCGAGTACCTCAAGCATCAACTACCACCAATGGTCTATGATTTCTACCTTTGCGGACGCAGCGAAATGATCCGCGATGTAATTCATCTCATAGACGACCGCTTTCCCAATTCCCGTATCTACACCGAGCAATTCTACTAATCCCTTCCCTGCATTCAGCGAATGTTTCAATATCTCCCCATTTCTTGCCATACCCTCTCAAAATTCCGAATACTTAGCCGATTTACGCACTATGCCTTATTAATCCAGTCTTTTCTTTCTATCTGATTAGTGATGAACTTCCCTCCCTATTTGATAAATCCTTTTTTTTCAAATAGATAACCCTGTTCTTTTATAGCAGGGGGCCCTCATTCGCCCTTTATTTTATTGCCTTAATACCCATTTTTTATACGTATTTTGTAGGTAAAAATTCAGTCTTGTTTTATTCATATTTATGGGTAACAATTAAGGGCAATGAGGGTAGAGTCACACCCAAAAATCCAAATTAAAACGTGAAACCTCCCCCAATGGGTTGTAACCACAACTGTTTTGCTTTATTTTATTGCTTTTCTTTTCCTGATTGGCACAGCTTTAGCATAATGGACTAGGTCTAATTCGGTTAATGGTACGAGAGACGTGTTTTTAAAAACTAAGGGTTTATTAAATGACAACTGACAAAGAAAAAATACTTTTAGTAGACGATGATGAGAAGAACCTGATCCTTCTCGAAGAAAGACTCAAGATGGATACCCGAGAGTTCACCAAGGCGACTTCCGGAAAAGAAGCCCTGGACATATTGAAAAATGATCCTGATTACTATTTGGTCGTTATGGATGTGAATATGCCTGGGCTGGATGGTTTTGATGTGGCGGAGGTGATTTTATCACAGGAAAATACAAAGGACTTGCCAATTTTATTTGTTACAGCATCGCAAATATCTGATATTTCAGCAGAAAGAGGTTATAGGGTCGGGGCTGTCGATTATATCACCAAACCCATCAATCCGGTCATACTTGAGTGTAAGGTAGCGGTCTTTTTGAGGCTCTCCCGTCAACGAAGACAGTTAACGGAAATAAACGTATTCCTGGATAGAGAAAAACAGAAAGCCGAAGCAGCCAGCGCCGCCAAGAGCACCTTTTTGCAGAATATGAGTCATAGTCTCTTGACGCCCATGAATGGAATTGTTGGATTTCTGCATCTTCTGGAACAGGAAGGCAAGGGAAAACTCAGTGAATCGGAAGAGGAACTGATAGATATGGCAAGGAATTCCACTTCGTCCTTAACTCAAATATTTATGGATATTTTGGAGTTTTCTTCAGCAGATATCGGCAAAATTATCCTGGCCGAATCTGAGTTTGGCATCGAAGCACTTATTGATTCAGCCATTGATCCGGTAAAACCCGAATCGGTTAGAAAAGGCCTTAAGATTATAAAAGAAATTCCCCAAAACATCCCCCACAAACTGGTTGGCGATGTGGCCAGATTGCGACAGATCCTGTACATCCTTATTGAAAATGCCGTAAAGTTCACAGAAGCCGGATCGGTAAAAGTCAGGGTAAAAGCGGAGCCGGAAGAGGTCAACATAAGGTTGCATTTTGAAGTCCAGGACTCGGGGATCGGCATGGAGAAAGCATTCTATGAGAGTATATTCGATCCCTTCTTTCAAATCGACGACTCCTTGACCAGATCATCGTCTGGTATTGGGATCGGACTTGGCATAGCAAAAAAAGTGACCGAGATTATGCAAGGATCGCTTTACGTCGAAAGCGAAATTGACAAGGGAAGTACTTTCCACTTTGTGGTTTCAATAAAGGAATCACCGCCAAAAGACTAATCGTTTTCCCCTATCCCTTCATTTTTCATAATCTTTCTTCTCTATTCATATCCACGGGACCTTTGCAAAACGCCCATTTTGCAAAGGTCTCTCTGCCTGAATTCACCCTCAAGGTTTATCCTATTGTTTGGCCTCGGAGTGCTAGATTCATAGGGCAAATGATTAAACTTTTTGAGTACTGGGGAATCCCTTAGTACGACAGCGCTATGGTAAACGTGATGATGTCTTTTCGGAGTGACCGGCGGGAGGCCTTCGTCATTTCAGTGGGTTATGGAATGGGGGACCCCCTGGCTCCCGCATGTTTTGTGCGGGAGAACAGCGGAGGGGGGAGGTTTGGACGCCGCAGGCGGCCATCACCCGTCCATAACCCATTGAATTGACCAGGCCGGGAGACTTCGAACCTAGAAAAGATGTCTTCACGTTTACAATCCCAAAGCTGATTCCCCATACCGTCCTACTCGTTTGCCGCATCATTCAAAAGTGAAGGCATTCCAAAATGGCATAGTTTTCGCAGAGATATTTTTTATTACTAGCTCGACCGAAAAATCAAAATGAATCCCAAATTGCTGAATATAAAGGTTAACGCACCAAAAAATTTTCTCTACCTCCCCCAGGATCCAAGGGGCAGCAAATATTTCTGTTCGCCGGAGGGATTCGCTCCTGAACCGGACTCTGCCTATGACATCATCGTCAAAAACATCGGGAGACGGGCCAAGCTGTTGGATGTGGGGTGTTCCAGCGGTTATTTTGGAGAATTTTTAAGGAATCATAAGGAATGCCAGGTATACGGCCTGGAAATCGATCGGGATGCCGTCGAATACGTAAAATCACGGGGGATGTATGAGGACGTCTCCTGCATTGACCTTGAGGAGCTTCAAAAGAACCTTTCACCCCTTCTAGAAAAGGGATACAGGGATTTTGACGTAATTGTCTGTGCCGACGTTCTCGAACACCTAAAGAACGTGAATGACACCTTTCTTTCCCTTCTCAGAATGCTCAAACCGGGGGGATGTCAGTTGGTGACCGTTCCGAGCATAAACCACGTGGATATCGTCTATAATCTCATCAGGGGACGATTTAACTATGGCCCGGTGGGCATACTGGACAATACCCATCTCCGGTTTTTCACGAAGGGGTCCTTCATGGAGTGGGTTAACCTGCTCGCTCAAGACCACGGCCTAAAACTTGATATCAAAATGGTGGGACAGACCCAGGCCGGAGAGATTACTGAACCGGATGAGAACACCCAAAAGAAAATCCAGCAGGTGTTGGAGACAATCTTGGATCTATACAAGGAGATTGGCGAACCCTCTGATCCCTTCGTTCTCCAGCATATCTTTAGAATCATCTATAACCAATCAAGCCCATCCACTTAGAATTGCACCAGCCTTTCTCAAGAATTCCCCATGGCAATACCCTTCGAAAAGGTTATAATTAGAAAAACAAGAACTCTCAACACCGTATGCAAAAAACCGTCTAGGTTAAACAGATGAAACGGTTTGTGGAATCAAATGGAGAAGTATTAAGGTGGGCCGGCAGGTGGGAATACGCTTTACATTTAGGTGAAGATGTTTTTGGTAAGCTTCGAGTGACGGAAAGAAATGGTACGAGTGCACTCGCAGAATCGGCCGAAGGTCGTTGGATGTTTGAAAAAAAATGGTTTCCAACCGACAAAGTCCTCCTGCGACTACCGAATTCTGATTCCGAGTTTGCGATCTTTAGAAACAAGGTCATTGAAAAAAGGGCCGCATTGGAATTCCGCGACGGTCATATCTATTATTGGTTGACCACCAACTTCTGGCGTAATAAGTATCTCTTTATGGATGCCTTCGGACAAGAGCTTATTTACTTCAGTAGATTATCCAATCCCATGGCCGCCCTGGCCTTGCCCAAGGCTTTGTCCCGGGGTAGAGTCAAAATCGAGTACCGTGCCCTGTGGATGCCCGAAATCGACCTCCTGGCGCTACTCGGTTGCTACCTCATGGTGCTCGAGTCCCTGTAGTCTTCCGGCCTTTGGAAAAAACGACATCACATCGCAATAGAGAGACAATCAGAAATGGATGAGATCTTCTACGAAATCTATGATGCCCTCCCCCGGGGTGGACCCGGAGATATATATTCCACGGGTCAAGCCTTGAAAACCATGAGTGATTTGCCTAATTCACCTGAGATCCTTGATGTTGGCTGTGGCAAGGGTATCCAGACCATTGAACTGGCCAAACAAACCGGTGGGCACATCATCGCCTTGGACAATCACCAGCATTTTCTTGACATTCTGGAAGTCGAGGCTAGAGAGGCCCGGGTTGATGAACACATCACCTGCCATTGCGGCGATATGTTAGATATGTCATTTGAGGCGGAATCATTCGACCTCATATGGTCCGAGGGCGCTATTTACATTGTTGGATTCGAGCAGGGACTGAAGGCGTGGAAAAAATTTCTCCCCGTGGGAGGCTATGTTGCTGTCACTGAGGTATCGTGGATCAAAGGTAACCCGCCCGATGATTTGCAGAAATTCTGGCAAAGGGAGTATCCGGCTATTAGCGAAATAGATACGAATGTCGGCATCATAGAGGCTGCCGGGTATGACCTGATCGACCAATTCATTTTGCCCGAAAGCGCGTGGTGGGATGATTACTACACGCCCCTTGAGGCCAGGATAAGAAGTCTGGAAAACAAATATAACAATAACCGGGAAGCCCAGGGGGTTTTCGAGGCCTTTCAGGTCGAAATAGATACCTACCGCAAGTATGCGGATTATTATGGTTACGTGTTTTATGTGATGCAAAGGAGGGCTGAGAGTCCATAAAGAAAACTCTCCATTATCTAGGGTCTCACTTTACCACCAGGTTAACCAACTTATTCGGCACATATATTTTTTTCACGATCTCCTTTCCTTCGATCCAGGTCATCACTTTCGCATCAGCCAGCACCAACGCCTCGATTTCTTCTTCCGCCATGTCCTTCTCGACATTCAGTTTGGCCCTCACCTTTCCGTTTATCTGGACCACAAACTCAATCGTTTTTCTGGCCGTATAGGCTTCGATAAATTCGGGCCAAGCCTCCCTGGAGATGCTTTCTTTATGGCCCATTCTCTCCCACAATTCCTCGGAAAGAAATGGCGCAAAGGGTGATAGTAGCTTTAGAAAGGTCTCAAACAGGACCCTGTTTTTTTCGTTTGTTTTACTGATATGATTTAACAACTCCATGATCCGGGCCAGGGCGGTGTTGTAGGAGAATCGCTTGATGTCCTCTGTTACGGCCTTGATGGTCCTGTGGATCCAATAGAGTGTGTCCGGATCATCGGGCTCCCCCTCTGCCAAATCAACAGACTTCAAGTTACTCCAAACCCGATCCAGAAATCCCCGCATTGCCCTGACGCCTTCGTCCCTGAAATCGCCGCCCTCCAAATAAGCACCCATGAACATGAGATAGACTCGAAATGCATCGGCGCCATACAGAGCGATGTATTCGTCCGGATTCACGACGTTACCCTTCGACTTACTCATCTTTGCCCCATCCCTTACAATCATGCCGTGGGCCACGAATTTCTTAAAGGGTTCTTCAAAGTCGATGAGACCGACTTGATTCAAGGCCATGCAAAGGAAACGGGAATAAAGCAAATGCAGGACGGCATGTTCATTGCCCCCCACGTACATATCAACCGGCAGCCATTTCCGGGTCATTTCGGGGTCTATGGCCCTATCGTCAAAGTCCGTTGATGGGTAACGGTAAAAATACCAGGCAGAACACAGAAAATTGTCAGAAACATCGGTCTCTCTAACCGCCGGACCGCCACAGGTCGGACAGGTCGTGTGGTAAAATTTTGATACCCGCTTTAAGGGTGAATCCCCTGATCCGTCCGGCTGGTAATCCTCGATTTCCGGCAAGAGCACTGGCAGGTTCTCTTCGGGAACCGGCAGAACCCCGTCCTTTTCGCAGTAGATCATAGGGATAGGCGGGCCCCAATAGCGCTGGCGTGATAAACACCAATCTCTGAGCCTGTAGTTGACCTTGAACTTTGCCAGTCCCTTCTCAGCGAGCCACTCGGTAACCTTGCGAATCCCCTCTGTGGCATCCAGTCCGTCAAACTGACCCGAATTGACCATCGCACCCTTTTCCACATAGGCCTCCTCCAGCGGATGGATCTTGCCGTCAGGAGAGATGACCGTTCTAATCTCCAAACCAAACTTTTGGGCAAACTCAAAGTCTCGCTGGTCATGGGCCGGGACAGCCATAATGGCGCCCGTACCGTACCCCATGAGCACATAGTCAGACACCCAAATGGGCACTTCTTCATCATTGACCGGATTTATGGCATAGGCCCCGATGAAGATCCCGGTCTTAGTTGTCCCTTCGGCCTGGCGTTCGATCTCGGTCAGGCGAGCGACCTCCGCTCGGTAATCTTCCAGGTTCTTTTTTTTGTCCGGCGCAACGATCTTGTCCAGGATGGGATGTTCCGGAGCAAAGACCATATAGGTCACACCGAATAGGGTATCAGGCCGGGTTGTGAAGATCTCGACGGTTTCATCATGGCCCTTTATGCGAAAGACGACCTGGGCGCCCTCGGAACGCCCGATCCAGTTGCGCTGCGCGATCTTGGTCTTCTCCGACCAGTCAATCCATTGAAGATTATCCAGAAGCTTTTGGGAAAAGGCCGTGGTTTTGAAAAACCATTGGGCCATTTCCCGCTTTGTAACCAGCGTGCTGCATCGCTCGCACTTGGCGTCAATCACTTGCTCGGCAGCCAAGACCGTTTTGCAGGAAGGGCACCAATTGAGAGGGGCCTCGGCTCTGTAAGCCAACCCGACTTTATAGAGTTGAATGAATATCCACTGAGTCCACCGATAGTATTCCGGAGAAGTGGTATCCACCTCATGGTCCCAATCATACATGTTTCCGATTTTCTTCAGTTGGTTCTCTCTGAAGTTCTCGATGTTTTTCGGGACCATCTTGGCAGGGTGGGTGCCCGTCTTAAGGGCGAAATTCTCGGAGTGCATGCCGAAGGCATCGAAACCAATCGGTTCAAAAACATCATACCCGTTCATATGGTGGAACCGGCCTTGCACATCCGATCCCACAAAGGCAAAGACATTGCCCACATGCAGCCCTTCGGCCGAGGGATAGGGAAACATCATCAGGTTGTAAAAAGGCCGCTTGGCCCTTTTAAGATCGGCCTTATAGATCTCGGATTTATCCCATTTGGCTCGCCATTTTGATTCAATGTCGTGATGTTTATATTTTTCCATGAGCAAATCTCTAGCTTATTTCTGAAGGCTTGTAAACCATTGCCCTTTCATCGTCAAGTATATTAGAATACAGCCTTTTCATATCTCTTACCGTAAAAGGTTTTTGGAATTGGCCATTATCAAAACGTGACAGGTTAAGACATAGTGAGTCAGGAGGACTCTCCCTATGAACAATTCTGAGATAAAAAGGATATCGCCCTTCGCGACAAAATCAACCCATGGACTCTGGACCGTCGTGGACCGGGATTTGGTGCTCGAAAAGGCGAACAACGCATCCGAGAACGATCGCATGCGTGAGATACACAACTTGCACGATGATTATGATGATCCGCTCCAGCGCATGATTAATGCCATTCAACCCGGCAGTTATATTCGTCCCCATCGCCACCAGGACCCTCCCAAGGCGGAGACCTTTGTTTTGCTCAATGGCGCCATAGGGTTTGTCACTTTCAGGAATGATGGTACCTATGCAGATGAAGCATCCGCAATGCTCGATCTTGAACGAGGCCTTTATGTTATTGATGTGAGGGCCGGCGTGTGGCATACCTTCTTTGCCCTAGAGCCCGATACGGTACTCTTCGAAACAAAAGCAGGGCCCTACACGGCGGTTTCTGACAAGGACTTCGCTCCCTGGGCGCCCCTTGACGGAACTGATGAGACCGCCGAATATCTCATGGCTTTGGAGGATCGATTCCGAGCACATTGGAAGTTGCCGGACCGGCTGTGGGAATAATTAAAGGCAATTTCAAAACGCCCGATTTAGGCCAATCTTCCATCTTCGCTAACCCGCCGTCGCTAAAGCTTCCGCCTTCGTCAAGACTATGGCGCGACAAGATGGCGCGGCAAGAGCTACGACGGGACAAGCTGCGTCAGACTCAAATTTAACCCGCCATACTTCTGGCGGGTAAATCCTCAAAATACTACATGTATTCCTGCGGTTAAGATTCTCGTCTTCCCCCGCTCAAGATGCGGGATCTTCGACTTGACCTCGGCCAAACTTGAACGTTTTGGAAATGCCTTGTCTGATTGATTAAATGAGGGGGGTGATTTTTGCCTTTGCAGATTTTTGACTAGTCCATGGGAAGAAGCACACGGAATATAGACCCTTTTCCCTCCCCTTCGCTCTCCGCCCAAATCTTTCCATCATGCAGTTCTACCAAACGTCTCGT
>CAYWMP010000216.1:0-9263 GCA_964459445.1 uncultured Desulfobacteraceae bacterium | reverse complement strand
TCCAGCGGGCGGTCTTGGTTGTGTTGAAATCCTCCTTTTTGGGGGCGGTAGGCCAAGAGTCGGTGGATCGTCCTTGCCGGATACCCCGTTGCCTCGCTCATTCTCTTTGAAGCCCGTCCCGTTGGGGCTGCCAAAAGGATTTTTGCCCCCAATTGGCGGTATATCTTGATGACTGCATTAATAATGGTCGTCTTACCCGTGCCGGGCCCGCCTGTGATTACCATTACTTTTTCGGAAATAGCCCTTTTGACGGCCTCGATCTGTTTTTGGGCGAGTCTCAAACGGATTTGTTTTTGAACCCATATAAGAGCCTTGTCCCCGTCCATGTCGCGTATTTTCCTTTTGGAATGCAACAGACGTTTCAGGTGATCGGCAATCCCGGACTCAGACACTTGGAATCTTGTGAGATACACGGCCTTATGGTTGGTCTTAAACGCCCCAAGATCCAAATTGAGATCCTCAATGACGATTTGACCTCCCATGGCAATGGATCCAAAAGCCTTGATAATGACGTCCCCATCCACCTCCAGGATATTCCGGCACTTATCTATAAACGCTTCATAGGGGTAATAGACATGCCCCTCATCTGCAAGTTGATTCAGGACATACAAAATTCCCGCCTCAACCCTGGCGGGCGATCGCTTCTCAAATCCCATCCGGTGGGCGATCTTGTCCGCTGTAAGAAATCCTATCCCAACCATCTCAGTTGCAAGCCTGTAGGGATTCCGTGATACGATGCCAATGGATTCGGTGCCGTACCTTTTAAAAATCTTCGTGGCATATCCCGTACTGACCCCCTGTTGTTGCAAAAAAATCATGACATCCCGAATCTCTTTCTGTTCCTGCCAGGCACGCTTAACCATGCCTATTCGCTTTTTGCTGATGCCCTGCACACGTTGGAGATCTTCGATATGGTGATCGATCACTTCCAGGGTACGCTCACCGAACTTTTCAACAATGCGTGAGGCCATGACCGGACCAATTCCTTTGATGAGTCCGGAGCCGAGATATCTCTGAATACCTTCAATCGAGGCGGGAAGCACGAGCTGGTGGCTGGTGATTTTGAATTGCTTTCCGAATTTCGGATGGTGGGCCCACGTCCCCTTCATGCGCAGAACTTCACCGGGTCTCGGGGCGATCAGACTGCCCACGACCGTGACGGGTTCCGAATATCCCTGGACCTTAAGCCTTGCAACGGTGAAACCCGTTTCTTCGCTGGTATAGGTAATCCGGTCCAATTGGCCTTCTAATTCGTTGAATTCGGTTTCTTCTTGGGTGTCTTTTGATGGTTTCGTGAATAGGTCCATTGGAACCAGTGAAGGCCTTCTATTTCGGTAGGTTTAAAAGTAGTGCAGCGTTTTCTCCCGCTATCTTCCCGATCGCATTCTTTCCCAATCCGGCCGATTCCATCTCCTTGAGATACTTCCCTGGTTTTAAGAGAGGGTAGTCAGAACCAAGGAGGATCTTCTCGAACCCGATGATATTGCCGGCCAAGCCATAGACTTCCGCATCGTAAAGGTATGGAGACGCCGCGGTGTCAAAATAGACATGGCTCAGTGCGTCCTTCACTTCCTTTTTCATGAGGCCATAGAAAAAAAGCCCACCCCCCCAGTGGGCCAGGACAATCTTATTTTGGGAATATTTTTTGAGCAGGCTATAGATCTGACTCAAACCCATGGGAATCTTGCCGGGATACTTGTGTCCGACAGGCTCGTTCACATGGAGCAAAAGTGGCACATCATAATCGCGACCGATAGCCATGATATCTTTTAGTGCAAGGATGGTATCTTCCGAAAAATCCGAATCATAAACGGCAAGCTCCCCAATACCCGACATGCCGCCTTTGAGACATCGTTCCGCTTCCCTGGGCGCCTGCTTTGTGAGGGGGTCAAAACAGCAAAATCCAATCAGTCTGTCCGGTGCCCGTTCTATGGATTCCAGAACGTAGTCGTTGTGCCTCCTGTAATGATCCGGATTTTTCCATGGAAAACCGAACACGATCGATATATCGACCCCTTCCTCCTCCATGTTTCGGAAGATATCCTTACTTCCTATTATTTTTGATTTAGGTGAACTATACAAAAGCTCAAAGGCGGGCTCATCAGTGAAAAAGCGATTTCTCTCGTGCCTGAAATACCGGGGGAAAATATGGGTATGGAAGTCTATGATCATCCGAGCAGTTTCTTGATGGATTTCTCTATGGCGCCTGGGATATACCCCACATGTCTGTCCACGATCTTGCCATCTTTATTGATTACGAATGCCGTCGGGACTGCTACCCTTTCCGTGCCGAAGTAATCCTGCATAATCTTCAGATCCGCCCGAAGGACAGGGTAGTTCATCTTGAATTTCTGTTTGAAGGCCAGAAGATACTTGTTCTTATACATGTCAGGATCATCCACCGAAAGGCCGAGCAACACCACGCCTTTGTCCCTGAACTTCTTTTGAACACGAACCAATTCCGGAATGGATGCACGACAGGGCGGGCACCAGGTCGCCCAGAAATCGAGCACAACGATGTGCCCTTGATACTGTTTGAGGGTTACCCTGTTACCGGATAAATCTTCGAGGGCAAAATCCGGCGCAGTCTGCAGGCCATCGCTTTCCTTCTGACACCCAAGGCTTAGGATCAAGAAGATGAGGATTGTAAGAATCCATGAACTGGTTCGAAATCTCAAAAACATCTGGCTTCCTTTCTCGGTAATTTCCCCTTACATAGGACTCAGGAAAGGATTTTTATTCAGAAAACCCGGCATCCTACCCTTGATAGATGCGATCCCTAAAGAACGAGAGGCTGTATGAAAATGCGCAGGTGCAAGGCTTCCGAAATCCCGAGGGATGAGGCGTACTTAGGAGTACGTCGCAGTGACGTGGGATGAGGGTAACGAAAAGCATTTGGGCGTTTTCAGATAGCTTCCGAAAGGGGTTTTCTTATTTAGCCTAATACCGTATCATGGGGCAAGGTTTTTCAAGGAAAAACGCATGATTTATAAGTCTATCACATTTTCTCTGATTATTGTCCTCCTAGTTGCCATTCCTCCCGCACCTGCCGAACAAACAGCAGAAGACTCTCCAAGGGAAGAAAATGTGCGAAAGCCCCTTCTGGCCGGATCATGGTATCCTGCAAACCCCAAGATCCTTGCGAGGAGTATTAGGGCATACCTCTCCAACGCTGCTAAGGAGATTCCCAAAGGCCGAATTAAAGGCGTTATTGTACCCCACGCAGGTCATATGTACTCCGGTCAGGTGGCAGCCTATGCCTATCGTCTCCTTGAAAAGACCGATTTCAAGCGGATCGTCATGATCGGTCCCAGCCACCGTGCCCTATTTGAAGGCATTTCCGTGAACCTCCGGAACGGTTATGAAACACCTCTGGGGATCGCGCCTGTTGACCGGGACTTTGCCCAAAGACTCATCGAAAGCAGTCCTCGAATCAGTTGGGTGCCGCGTGCTCATGCCCGAGAACACTCTTTGGAAATACAATTGCCCTTCATCCAGACCGTTTTGAATCATGCGACCATTGTCCCGATCCTCATGGGCCAACAGGATTATGGCACCTGTCAGGAACTGGCCAATTCCCTAGCCAACATATTAAAAGCTGATGAAAAAACCCTCCTTTTGGCAAGCACGGACCTATCCCATTTTCATTCTTACGAGCGAGCCAAAGCCATTGATCGGGAGTTCATCAAGCACGTCCAAAACTACGATCCGGAGGGATTAGGAAAATCACTTTCTTTGAGGAATTGCGAAGCCTGCGGCGGCGGGCCGGCCGTAGCGACCTTGCTGGCAGCCCAAAAACTGGGGGCCAAGCGTTCAGTGATCCTCAATTACGCCAATTCAGGCGATGTAACCGGCGACCATCGCCGTGTGGTGGGATATCTCTCCGCAGTGTTAATCAAAGAAGAATGACACTGTTCATGACAGTTTCACCATTTTAAAAGAACTTTGGAATTGATGAGGGCTTATTTCGAGCTGCTGAATCGGTAGAAACCATAAGTTGGGCACCTACCCTTTGGCATACTTAATGGCCGTCCTCGCTAGGATGGCTAAGGGGTTGAAAAGGTGAACAGTAACATCCTCAGGTTTTAGGGCCAGAGGAATTTCTGTGCAGCCTGCTACTATCCCTTGCGCGTTCAACAGGATCAATTGTTTTGCAACGCTTTTTAATATCTTTTTGCTAGCCTCTTTTGCCTCATCCGCTTGAGATCCCTTGATTCCATATATGGCCGACATCACCCGATCCTGGTCCTCCTGCTCCGGCGCCACACTATCAACCCCCTTTTCCCTGAGCGCCTGTTGAAACATTCCTCCCTGGATCGTACCCGTTGTTGCTAGGAGACCCACTATCTTGATTTGAGGATGATCTTTGACTATTTGATCCGCGGTCGCCTCAAAGGCGGAAATAATGGGAAGGTTGAGTTTTTGCCGAAGCTCTTCAAGAAAATAGTGGGCAGAGATACAGGGCATGATTATGAAATCAGCTCCACCCCTTTCAAGGGCCTCACCGCTTTTGGCCATTTCCGGAACCGGACTTTCGCCCTTACCGATAATGGCTGCCGTTCGGTCCGGAACTTTGGGATTACTATCGATAATGACGCGAATATGCTCCTGGTCTTTGCTTGCGGGGGTGGCTCGGATGATCTCATCATAGAGCGAAAGGGTTGCTTCCGGCCCCATACCGCCCAATACACCAATCACTTTTTCCGCCATACTCACCTCACTTCAGTAATGGGTTGATTGCTTAGAATAACGTTATATGGGCTCTTTCGCAGCAACCCTCTAAAGCATCTGATAGGGATCAACATCTATAATCATGCTCACACCGGTGCCTCGCAAGATGCCCCTTGAAAAACCCTCCACCTCCCTCAAAAGGTAATGGAGCACACCCGAACCCTTGCCCTTTAAGAGGATCTGCCATCGATACTTCCCCCTTAATTTGGCTAAGGGCGCCTCGGCCGGTCCTAATACCTGGATGTCTTTCCCCCTTTTCGGCCAGTTTTTTAAAATCCCCAGAATTCTTTGGCCCATAACTTCGGCCATCTTGACGGTTTTCCTCTGATTATTCCCTTGAAACCGCAGGCTCGCCAGATAGGAAAAGGGAGGGTAACCCAACTGCTCTCTAAGTTCTTTTTCTCCTTTGTAAAAGGACTGATAATCATGATTCCGTGCCGTGGATATGGCATAGTGCTCCGGATTGAAAGTCTGAACGATCACCCTGCCGGCATGGTCCCCACGCCCTGCTCGACCTGCCACCTGGGAGAGAAGTTGAAAGGTCCGCTCGCTTGCCCTGAAATCCGGAAACGCCAGGGACAGATCGGCGGCAATAACCCCTACGAGCGTCACATTTGGAAAATCATATCCCTTGGTAATCATCTGTGTGCCCACGAGGATGTCAATCTTCTGTTCGACAAATTGCTTTAGGATTTTAAATATCTGGCCTTTACGTCTTATACTGTCTCGATCCATCCTTGTAATATGCCGTTCTGGGTAAAGCGTCTTGAGTTCCTGCTCGAGCCTCTCCGTCCCGAATCCATAAGATGTGACCCCCTTCTTACCACAGGAAGGGCAGGTCTCCCGGGGTGAGGCATGGAAACCGCAATAGTGGCATGATAAACAGTTGTCTTTGAAGTGATAGATTAAAGACAGGTCGCAGTTATAGCATTTTAGGGATTCACCGCAGTAGCGGCACAGCGAGACCCGGTTAAACCCTCGCCGATTTAGAAAAAGAATGGCTTGTCTTTTGGCGGTCAGATTCTCATCGAGCGCCTCCTTGAGCATCGGGCTGAGAATCCCGTTTTGATTTCCCGTCCCTACAGCCTCTTTCATGTCCACAACCTGGACCTTTGGAAGGGGCCTCTTTTCTATGCGTTCGGGCATGGTGAGCAGGTGATATCTTTTTTTAGATGCATTATGGAAAGACTGAATGGAGGGCGTCCCGGACCCTAGAATAACCAAGGCCTGTCCCGTCTTCCCTCTAACCACAGCGGCATCTCTTGCCTGATGTCTGGCCCCCTCCTCTTGTTTGTAGGAATAATCATGCTCCTCATCCACAATGATGAGTCCCAGATGGGGCACCGGGGCAAAAAGGGCGGAACGAGCGCCGATGACCAGATCAATCTCTCCTCTGACCATGCGCATCCACTCATCATACCGTTCACCAGCGCTGAGACCGCTGTGGTATATGGCGACCCTATCCCCGAGACGTGACCTGAAGAGCCCCTCCATATAAATAGCCAGGGCAATTTCAGGGACCATCAGGATCGTCTTCCGGCCCATGTCGATCGTCTCTTCAATGGCCCTGTAGTAGACTTCGGTCTTGCCGCTTCCTGTAACGCCATGCAGCAGGCACGTGCTAAAAGCGCCCCTTTCGAGGCGCCGTCGAATTTGGGCCAGAACCGCTTCCTGCTGATCGAAGAGTTTTTCAGGGATTGGCGATGGTTGAATGGGACGTCCGGCAGGATCTCTATAAACAGCCTTCTCGTATCTCTCGACAACACCCTTTCTCGCCCACTTGTTGACTAGATAAAGGCCGTTGGAGAATCGTGAAGAAATATCCCTGAGGGGAATCCCGTCCGATTCAAAGAGGGCCTCGAGGAATATAAATTCATTCTTGGCTTTGTATTCTCCCGACGCCCCCCCTAGGACTGAATCTCGGCCAAGACCCTGCTTAATTCTCACGTACTTTCTTATCAGTGGGCCGACCCTTTTCCTCCTCTCTTGTTTTTCAACAATCATCCATCCCTTTCTCACAAAGGATTCGGCCGGAGTAAAGGATGAGGGAAGCCTTTTCCCGGGATTTTGCTTCACCCACTGGAGCGCCGTTTTTTCCATGGCGGCGGGAGGTAAGAGATCGAGGATTCTCTGGCCCTCATCAGTGAGGCGTGCTGTCCTGTATTGACTCACGTTTAGACCGCTGGGTAGAGCTGATTCTATGAGCCGGCCTAGGGGGTGAAGGTAGTATTCGGCCATCCATTTTAAAAAGGGAACCAGGCCTTCATGAAACAAAGGTTCCGGGTCTAGGATTTTTTTGATCTCCTTTAAGACCCGCGTGTCTTCTCCTGTTATTTCCTCAAGGATATACCCGGTGGCTTCCCGGTTTTTGAATGGAACCAGAACACGCCTTCCAATTTGTGCCTCCGACTCCCATTGATCCGGCACGGCATAGGTGTACGTTTCTTTTACCGGCAGCGCCACAGCCACATTGACATGGATTTTTACCTTTTGCGGCAATCGAGATCCTTTGATGGTTTGGGTAAGGGCATCTAAATAAACGTCTCGGAATTCTAAAACATGCTCAAATTGAAGGGATTTTAAAGGCGCGATACTTTTGCTTCAGACATGGAATACTGGAATGGTGGAATTTTGAAATAGTGCTTTTGAAGGAGATATTTTATCTGCTAGCTACCATGCCTAAACAAACTTTTCGAATAAACCCATGTCCCATCTTCCCAAAAGACGTCATTTCATCATTCCAGTATTCCAATATTCCAATTGGGGCGAAACCCCTGCGTTCTCGATGCTTTTTGATTAGGAAGAACCGGATGTGAGGGAATCAGTTTTGCTGACCGTATTTTTCCTCAAAGGTCTTGATGATTCGCCTGAGGCGTTCATTGTCCGTCGCCTCTTTTCCTTGAACCGTCCCATCGTCTCCTCGGGGGGGTTGCTTGGAGGTTTGAAAAACCGATTCATCGATGGGTTCGTTAGGAGAAAAAGTATCGATTGTGTAGTTCCAGCGCCTTGCCTCTCCATAGGAAACAGTCATTTTGAAGGGATACCATCCCCCATCCATCTTTCTATAGTCCGAAAAGTGGATGCTTATGATGACCTCAGGGTCTTCCGGAGATCTGTATACCAGTAAGAGCGGCAGAAACCATTCCTTGCCAACCAACAATTTTGGTCTATCAGGGTCCTTCTCACCGATACGATAGGCAATGAGGCCATCAATACGGGTGAACGCTACGGCATCCATTCGGATTCCCAAGCCGTGCAAAAGACTCGCGAGTCTCTCTTCGCTGCTCGCGAGCAAAAGATACCAATACCACTTGTCTACAGCAAAGTTTTCGCTCGGGCCCTCACCGCTAATTTCGGCATGGAAAGAGTCGGGTGATTTCATCCAGACCCTTTCCTCGAACACCTCTCTAATATCGCCGTTTTCCTGTTCTACGGTTTGGCCGAGGACGATTGTTTTGAATTTTGAAAAGTTCTTGGACACAAACTCAATTATCTGTTCCGAAGGCATGATGTAGCTATAGGCCGGTTTGGATAACATCATGGCGAATACCACTGAAAATAATAACATCCAGCTCGCCCGAGGCGAGCGGGCACTTGTCCGCCGATATCTGGCGAATCGAATGTTCCATTTTCGACGCTCATTGTTCAAAAAAATCCTGTATGGCATAGATCTGACCTGTGAGTATTCACGAAACAGCTTGGATTTCATGCCGTGCTTCCCCTATCCATCTGACTGTCGATAGCCGTCCACACTTGATCCATGAGTCGCTCCATCTCCTTTCTTGAATAGGTGTTAACCGGTATTGGTTTTCCTATGATCATTGTGACTGATCCGGGCGTTATTTTGAGACTCCCCTTCGGCGCAATAGCGCGGCTGTTGTTTATCGCGATCGGCACAATGGCGCAACCTGATTTTATGGACAGGTGAAACCCGCCGGGTTTGAATGCCTGAAGGAGTCCATCTTCACTGCGGGTTCCCTCGGGGAAAATGAGTACAGAGGCGCCGGATTGGATCCTCTGCGCCGCCTCATTCATACTCCTCAGCGCCTTTCTGGGATTTGTTCTGTCAATACTTACGTACCCTGCCCTCTTCATGGCAGGCCCTAAAAAGGGAATCCTCGTGAGTTCCACTTTGAGGATAAACTTAAAATCGACCGGTAGATAGGCCAACAGGATAAAGATATCAAAAAAGCTCTGATGGTTGCTCATGTAAATACGGGGTATTTCCCTTTCAACGTTTACCAGACCATCTACTCTGACATTGACACCGCACACCCAGAGAATGATTCTGCCCCATACGGATGCGCAGTAGTAATGAACAAGCCGGCCGCCACTCCTATCGAAAAACGAAAGAAGTATGCCCCAGAGAGAAAAAGCAATGGATAAAATGACTATGATCGCGTTGAGTAGGAGGGCTCTCATGATCGATCCGCCCCTATCATCCGGAGAAACGATCTAACGGTTTTGGGGGCAATAATTTTACAATAATTATTGACATCATTTTCTATAATTTTAATTCGGGGATAATTCTT
>CAYWMP010000215.1:0-9304 GCA_964459445.1 uncultured Desulfobacteraceae bacterium | reverse complement strand
AAAAATTAACTGGTTGATATTACAGAATTATTTTTCAAAATGCATGAACTTCGGTCAAGATTATTGAGTTTCTTTTTTAGCCTTTCTCCCTTCTCGCTGTCCAGAACGGTGACCCATTGGATGACATCGGTTGGCGATTTTATGGCATTCGTCTTTGACCGATCAATGATCTCCTTTAAACTATCACCGAAATCGCTTTGCTTGAGCAGTTGTTTGATCTTTCTCAGGTATGCAGCATTTATGAATCGAAAGGTATTCTCAATGGATGTGGGCTCGGGTGTCAACACAAACAAGCCCTCATTGGATGCCAGGAAGAAATCCAGAGTGTTGAAATTGGTCCCGGCACCCAGGTCTATCAACACATAATCATAGGGCAGTTTCTGAATGGCTCGGATGATTTTGATTTTTTGAGCATGGTATAGGTTTGCTATCTCCATGGAGCAGTTTATTGAGCCGATGATGTGCAGATTGGGAATGGCTGTTTGGATGGCCGTTTCATCAAGCCTTGGGATTTTTCTATTCAGATAATCGCCTAGGCCGGTTTCAAGGGCCTTCAGTCCTAGGAACGTATGAAGGTTTGATCCTCCCAGATCTAAATCAACGATGACGACCTTCTTGCCCTGCTTGGCAAACAGAACCCCGAGGCTTGCCGTAATGAAGCTCTTTCCACTCCCGCCCTTTCCCCCCCCGACGGGATAAATGCGAGACATGGTGTTCTGGATCCCGATATTCAAGATATCACCTGTGTTTCCACCGCTGGCTGGTGGGGATCTTTGATGGGACCGGACTCTTAATCTAATAGCTGACTGCGGCGTCTTTGATAAGGTTGAGGATACGGTGGATCGCGGTCTAATGAGAATTAGAGGGTTAGGCTGTGCCGTTGGATTTTGTAACAATCGTTCTACTTATCAACCTTGGACAACCATACGGATGGGTACGTATTTGTCAATCATTTTTCTCAGCACATCCAAAGACATGACGCTAATTCCTTTATAATAATAGAAAATTTTCATATATGCAACAATGTGGTGGGCCTGTAAATCGTCACTCTCCGGAAACAAGAACACATGCTTTGCGGAGAATTTGCACCCCCAAATCCAGCATTTACCTCAGGAGGTTTTAGGCCATCAACCGCAAACGAACTATCCCTGATCACCAGCAAGGGTATCAGATGTTAGACGCCGAGGAGCGACGACCAAGTCCTATGGACCAATACGCCGCAGGGAGGAGCAACCGAAGGCAACACCACGGATGATGTCTTGATGGTGGATCAGGGCGACTGCGATTTGATTGACACATATGGGCATTTATACTATTTTGGAAATTATCATGACGAAGGAAAAGTTGATCGAAATTCTCAAAGGGATACTCAAAGCTGAAGTGGATATGAGCTTTCTCATGCAGCTCAAGACAAAAGAGCTTGAAATGTTAGTGGCTCTCATCAGAGAGCGTGTAGACCAGGTCGGTGATTAATTATTCTCCGTTTATCAGGAGATCTTCCAAAGTCCCCCTCAAATCCGGAAAGTCAAAACGAAATCCTGCCTTAAGCAGCCTCTTTGGCAACACCTTCTGACCTTCCAGCAAAACCGATCCGAATTCGCCCATCATCATTTTAAGGACAAATCCGGGAACGGCCGGCATAAATGTCGGTTTTTTTAGAACATCACCTAATATTTTTGTCATGTCTTTGTTTCTAACCGGGTCGGGGGCTGTACAATTGACAGGTCCGGAGATGTCCCTGTGTTCCAGCAAATACAAGCATATATTGATAAGGTCCTGCTCATGAATCCATGAGAACCACTGCCTTCCACTGCCCAAGGGACTGCCCAAACAATTCCTGAATAGGGGCAGCATCTGCTTTAATGCGCCCCCTCCTCTCCCCATAACGATTCCAAAGCGCATCAGGACTACCCTTACCCCGAGGTTTTCGGCCTCACGGGCGGCAGCCTCCCATTCTTGTGAGATGGAGGCCAAAAAATCTTCGCCAGGCGAACCCGATTCGTCCAACGCTTCCTCTTCGTGAAAGCCATAGTAACCAACGGCAGAGGCATTCAAAAGAACCGCATCCGATCCCTTTCCCGCTGAAAATGCATCAACGATATTCCTGGTCGTTTCTATGCGGCTATCTCTTATGGTTTCCTTGATCGATTTTGTCCAGCGTCTGAAGATTGAGGCCCCGGCCAGGTTGATGATTGCATCATAGTCGGCAATAGATTCCTGCCAATCCCCCTCTTCGGCCGGATCCCCCTCAACAAAAGACAGCCCCTCAATACCAGGCCGATCACTGACCTTATGACGAGTGAGGACCGTCACCTCATGGTCCTTTTCAAGGAAACCATTCACAAGGTTTTTGCCGACAAATCCCGTTCCACCGGTCATAAATATTTTCATCGGGTAGCCACCGTCCTTTTTACGGGTTTCATGTGACCCGTGGAGTTTATTTCAATATGTTGAGCCTCTCCCATTTATTAAGTCATTTTTCAAGAGTTTCAATGGGTCTCAAAGGGCGTTGCGGTTTGCGGCCTCTGAAAAATGCTCGATTCTACACTTGGTCAAGGTCGATGAAGATTATAAACAGAGGATACTTGCAGTATTTTGAGGATGAACCCGCCCCTCCGCTCCGCTGGTCACCCTATTCCTTCCTATGTCTCTAGGGTAATTGGCCCTCAAAAAAACACGCCAGGCTCATATCATCCCTTATTCCCAAACGAGTAAGTGAGAAGTCGTATCGGACGGGATCCTGGGGGGCGATTTCCCTGAAGGCATGGGTGATCTCAATAGCAGTTCGCATATTAGCCTGTTTCCGTCGCGTCAGATTGAGGAGCAAACCGATTCTATGCATATGGGTATCCAGGGGGACAATCAACTTTGATTCGGGGACCAAATTCCAACCCCCTGGATCCACCTCATCCTCTCTGACCATCCATCGCAAGAAAAGGTTGAGTCTCTTACAAGCGCTTCCCTTCTCCGGTTTGGGGAGCAGGCTGCTGCGACGCACAATAGCCCGGGAGGAAAGCGCCTCTACGAAGAATGAAAGGGCGGGAAGAACATTGTCATCTCCCTCTTGCAGACCGGCCACAAAGCATCTGTGAAGGGATCCGTATTCCCTGCAGACTTGCCTGATGCCCCACATCAGTAATGAGAGTTCTCGGTCCGTTGTAAATCGGTGTTTGAAGCCTTGAAAAATGGATAGGATTTGATGAAGGGATGAATCCAAAAGGAATGCATGGGGCGAAGGCCCCATGGGTTCGAGCACCGAGGATATGCTCTTTAATATTTGACGCACCCTCCCGTAAGCGAGGGACGAAGCAATGAGGGCAACGATTTCTCTGTCGCGATCATCTTCATATTTATAGAGGAATTCCAGGGGATCCGGGTGTATAAGAGTGCGTCGATTGCATGAAGCGTAAAGGTCGTCCAGGGCCTGTTTGTTTGACAGGCTCACGCCGCATCCGATCATTATTTTGATTTTTCCTTTGAGGCATACATGGCCTTGTCCGCCCTGTCGATGAGTGTTTCAGGGGTATCCTCATTATTGGCCAGGGCTATGCCGGAGCTCACACTGATATCTATCTCCCCCTTTTTGTAGGATTTAAAGCGTATCTTCTTCAGATTTTTTCTAAAACTTGCGATCCTTTCTTTGGCCATGTCCTTTGTTAATCGCTCGATCACCACGGCGAATTCATCTCCGCCGTATCTCGAAATGAAGTCGTCCTGTCGAAAAGTATCCTTCAGGCATTGTGCAACTTTCTTGAGGACCGTGTCGCCTGCCACATGGCCGAATGTGTCGTTGACGCCCTTGAATTTATCCACATCGAATAGGACCACGGCAAAGGGAATTTTTCTTGAGGTGAGGGCGCCCAAGGCATCTCTTACCCGTATATCAAAGGCCTTACGGTTATAAAGGCCCGTAAGTCCGTCATTTAACGCCGCTGTCTGAAGTTTCTCGGCCTTTTGGGTCATGACGAGGGCGTCCTTTTCAACCTCGACGATCCTCCTTTTGAGCCTGCTGATATTCTCCTTTGCCCTCAATGATTGGATGGTTTCTTCTTTCTTTCTCAAGGAGACGATGCGTTTTATGTTCTCGATCTTGTCAAGGACGGTGCTTTTGATTTCATCTATCGTATTATGGATATTGAAGGATTCAACAATAGAGCCGACTTCCGTGCTGACCTTCATTTCAAAATACTCAATTTCCTTCAGCCGCTCCTCCGTCCCGAACTCGCTGGCGAACGTTTTTTCCAGTTCCTTGACCTGCTCCAAAAGGGTGAGAAACGTGGTGTTGATATATCGGAAATCCTCTAATATTTTGCTTTTCAGATCATCCACATAGTTTAGAAATGAGCCGGTTGGCCCAGCTAAATCTATTTCAGCCGCCTCTGCCGAGCAATCGACATCGATTGCATCCGCCTTTTCTTGCAGCTCATTGGACAAGGGGTAGAAATCTTCAAGCAAGGCAACCATGATTTTTTTTGTATTGCGGCAGGCGTTCACTAGGCGTTCTTTCAGGTCTGCCAAAGATTCCGATTCGGCTCCTTCAGGCTCTTCACCCTCAAGCGTTATGACCTTGTCCTTGAGTTTGCTGATTTCCTGTTCTACAAGTTCAAGGGGTAAGGAGCCCTCCACATTGACGACATCTTTGAGGGAATCATAGGCCTCTCCCATTTCCTCATGCATGGTCACTACCGTGCCGAGTGTTTGAATGACCAGGACGAGGCATTCCCTTTCTTCCTGGTGAACCCGCTCTATCTCAAGAAATTGCCTTTTTAACTCTTTTAACTCAGTTTTTGGGTCATTTTCCATGACATGTCCTTCTCGATAAAACAAAGTAGGGTAGGGATTTTACTATATTATACGTCAAACCCTCTCGCTCATGGGCACATAGTCCCGCTCAAGAGGGCCTGTATATACCTGTCTTGGTCGGTGGAGCTTCCAATTCGGATCATCAAGGCTCTCCTTCCATTGGCTTATCCACCCGGGCAATCGACCGATGGCGAACATCACAGTAAACATGTTCACGGGAATTCCCATGGCCCTCAAAAGGATACCGCTATAAAAATCTACGTTGGGATAGAGATTGTGATCTACGAAATAGGCATCCTTTAGGGCCACCTCTTCCAATCGTTTTGCAGCATCAACCAGGGGATCGTGACGTTTGAGCTTGGTCAGCACCTTGTCACACACCGGTTTTAGGATGCGGAGTCTGGGATCGTAGGTCTTATACACCCTGTGCCCAAATCCCATGAGCCTAAAGGGATCCTTTTTGTCCTTTGCTCTGGCGATAAAGGGTGCCACATCACCGCCCTGGGCCAGTATGTCGCTGAGCATTTCAACCACCGCTTGATTAGCGCCACCGTGCAACGGACCCCAAAGGGCATTAATGCCGGCCGAAATGGCGGCGTAGAGATTGACGCGTGCACTGCCCACCAGTCGAACCGCGGCGGTGGAGCAGTTCTGTTCATGATCCGCATGCAATATCCAGAAAACATTCAGGGCCTCGACCAAATCGTCATCCATATTATAGGGCCGAACAGGGGTATCAAACATCATATTCAAAAAATTGGCCGCATAGGTAAGCGTATGTTTAGGGTATACCACTCTATGCCCTCTCGAGATTTTGTAGGACAGGGCGGCCATGGTGCGAACCTTGGAAAGAAGTCGAGCAAAGGTGAGGTTAATTTCCTCCTCTTCGGATCTCTCGGGTATTTCAGGATAGAAAAACCGCATGGCATTGACCATGGAGGAAAGAATACCCATAGGATGGGCCCCTCGAGGAAAGTTCTCGAAGAATTGCCGCATGTCTTCATGCACAAGCGAATGGTCGTTGAGCAATATTGAGAAATCCGTCAATTGCTTTCTGGAGGGGAGCTCTCCATTGATCAACAGATATGCGGTCTCAACAAAGGTTGATTGCTCGGCAAGCTGTTCAACCGGTATCCCCCGATAACGAAGAATCCCCTTCTCGCCGTCCATGAAAGTGATGCTGCTCTGGCAACTGCCCGTATTCGCATAACCGGCATCAAGTGTAATGAGCCCGGTTTCCTGGCGCAGCTTTGATATGTCTATGGCCTTTTCGCCCTCTGTTCCAATGACGATTGGTAAATCATAGGTATGCCCATCCAGTAGAAGTTTAGCTGTATCAACCATGGTTTTCCCCTAATCGAGTTTTTTGGAAATGCCTTTCTATCACAATTCATAATTCCCAACTACCTTAAAACAAAATGAGTCAGGACTCAATCTTGTTGGGAGCATTAGCGGTTTGATCGCCGAACATGGAATGCTAGAGGGCCCGGTAGGCCATAAAAAGAAAACTGACCGTGATCATGACCATCAAGGCCGGCAGGACAAGGGTACGGTAGCTCCTCAAGAGATTTGCCTTATAGTAGTCCTTGGTCACCAGAAAGCAAAGATGCATCGGCGAAAGCATCATGCCCATATAGCCGAATGTGTAGGCCACTGCCACATAGGACATGAAGTCGAAAAAATGAGGAGTCTGAAAAAGAGGTATGATCAGTGGAAAAGAAGTCCCCACAAACCCTACGGCGATACCCGTTATTATCCCTGAAATAAATGGCATAATCAATATGACCAGAATGACGGGGATTCTGTAGGCCATGAGTTCGTTTCTAATCTGAACGACCGCCTCGCTTTCAACCATGATACCTTTAAAGACCATGATCGCTGCAAGCAGGAATAACATGGGCATGATGCTCTTGTTTGCGAGGGAGGATTTGAGCAGCCTGAAAGCAACGTGATTAACCTTGCATACCCAAATGAGCGATGCCAACAGGCCCGGCAGAATGGATATAGAGCCTGGGATGTCAAAAGGGAGTCCGGCCAGTCCCAGTGCCCCTTTGAGGCCCGAAATAAAGATAATAACCAAAATCACGATGAGAATCGGCATGAACTCGAAAAGAAAGGCCTTGATCCCTGCCCATGATACATGACCGCCGTTCATCATTTCCTTTTTTCCGATAGGCTTTAGGAGAAAAACCACGCCTGCAGTCGCAGAAATTATGCTCAGTGGGGCCATGATCATTAGGAATCTCCAGGTATCTACTTCCAGCAGGGCCAGGGCCAGGACGACACCTGGATACAGCGGCCACCAGAATTCCCAGATGTGGCGAAACCAATAGTTGATTAGGGTCTTTTGCTCATTGGAGACGGAATGCCCTGATAGGGACGTTTCCACCATGGGGGCCGAAAATAGGGCGCCCCCGGGCATGGGCAAAAGTCCGATAAGGGCCGGCATCACGGAACTGACTGTACGCGCGTCTCTTGTCAGACCGGCAAAGGCATTCACCAGCCTCTCCATGTGGCCGGTCTGCTCCATAATCCGGCTCATGACAAGTATGAGCCATACGATGAGCAAGAGACTGATGGTCTGAAGTTGGGTGATGCTGTGAATAACGGCCTTTACCCAAAGCCATGGATTGAGTCCCATCCACAAGCCCAGGACAACGGAGCCCAGCATCAGGGCAAGGCTCAATTGTAAACGCAGCCTATTTAAAAGCAAAACCAGCCCGAAAACCGTGAATATTTTGATGATGGCAGGTATAGGAATCATCTCAATGTCTCAATCCATCAAATTTATGCCCCTGTTTCCTATAGTCTTTTGAAAGCGTGCAACCTTATTTTCTATTCCACAGAAATCATCCTATCAAACTATTTTACCTCACCAAGAGAATTTGTTATCAAACAGCCAATAATTTAAAGTGTATTTTAAGCCTTTTTCATTTGAAGGAGAAGTGATCCCTTGAAAAAACCCGTTTTGCTGGCTTTATGGCTCATCTGCGGCCTATCAGCCCCTTTATCCAGCTTGGCCTCCGAAATCCGCCTTGACGATCTAAATGGGAGTTTGAGTCCAAAGTGGGTTGAAAAGGAATTTAAAGGGAAAACCCTTTATCAAGTAGTCAAAAAGGACGATATTTGGTGCATAGAAGCGAAAAGTCAGGCATCAGCCTCTGCTCTCTATTACGAGATTGAATACGATTCCGAGGAATACCCTATTCTCAGCTGGTCATGGAAGGTGGATCATGTTCTTGCCAAAGGTGACGCTCTCATGAAAGAGGGCGATGATTATGCTGCCCGGGTGTATATTGTTTTCCCTTCCCTCATCTTCTGGAAGACAAAGGCTATAAACTACATATGGGCCAATAAACTGCCTAAAGGAAAGAGCGTTCCAAATCCCTATACCAAAAATTCTATTATGATCGCTGTGCAGAGTGGGCCCGAGAAGACCGGACAGTGGGTTAAGGAAAAGAGAAATGTCTTCGAGGATTACCGCAAGTTTTTCGGAGAAGATCCACCTAAAGTCGGCGCCATTGCCATCATGTCCGATACCGACAACACAGGAGAAAGGGCTGTCGCTTGGTATGGCCCAATCCGAATCCTCACAACACCCGGTGATTAGAAGGATGAATTAAGTGCTATTTGACAGGCTTCGTGAAAGGCATCGTCAAGAGATGGTGAAAATTCAATTTACCGGATTCTTGGTAGGCGCCCACCCCGATGCGAATTCCTTCCTGATCCACTTCCCTTAAAAGTGTACCCAGCAACCTATCCCATAGAGAGAATATGGCGCCGTAGTTTTTATCGCGTTCCTTTATCACCACGGAGTGATGGATTCGATGCATGGAAGGCGGCACAAATAGAACCCAAAAAACAGACTCAAATCGTGACGGAACCCTAAGGCTACTGTGGTGAAACTGGACCGCAAGGACAACCGTTGTTTCAAATATCAACACGCCCAAAAAGTCCGCCCCAAGTAAAACGATCAATGCCATCTTGATTATGGCTGACATCGCCAGTTCGCCGATATGAAAACGTGTGGCTGTTGAGGCGTCCATATTCATGTCGCTGTGGTGCACCCTGTGGAAACGCCACAGAAAAGGGACAAGGTGATTTAGGAGATGCCAGACATAGAGCATAAAGTCCATAAAGGCTATGGTGATCACGATCTTGGTCCATGTCGGCGCTTCAAATGCGTTTAAGACACCAAGCCGTTTTTCTTGAACGTATAGGATGATGCTGAGGATGGATGTTGAGAATATCAGATGGATGAGAAGGCTATTAAATAGGGTAAGCCCTAGGTTGATGATCCATCGTTGGAGCTTTGATACCCTATTCGGTCTATAGGAATTGAGGAGTTCCAGCAGGAGAAAAAAACCCAATCCTCCCCAAAAAAATATGAGTCTGACAGCAGTACCACCAGTGTCGAACATCCTCTCGCGCCTTTTGAAAAGAGCTCCCTAGCCTCAGTTTCCTACTTATTTTACGGTCTTAGTACTTCTAAGGGTAAAAG
>CAYWMP010000214.1:0-9336 GCA_964459445.1 uncultured Desulfobacteraceae bacterium | reverse complement strand
GCGCCGGATTGGTCAAACCGCCGGAATCATGCTTCCATGACGCCTTGGAGGCATTCGCAGCCAGATACAGGGAATAGGATAGGGGCATAAATGCACTTAGGTTCAGAGGTTCCCCGTTCAAGGTTCATAGGTTGATTATTCAAGAATGATCCAAAGCGATCCGACGTTTGAGTCCCCGTTCAATGGATGTTTGCATGGAAATTCTATATTCAGGGCGTTATCTTTCAACTTCTGAACCCTGAACTTCTCGTATCTGACTAAGCAACGCTGGAGTCAGTTTTTTGATCAAACTGGCCGCTTAGGCGGCCAGAGGCGGCGCTGAACCTTGAACCCTAAAATCCTGAACATAGAACAGAATTATTTATTGACGCTTCGTTGGTATTTGAAAAGATTAGTTAAGTGAGGAGGAAATCATGAAATTCATTGATCTAACAGTACCTTTAGGCATTGCAACACCCCCGTGGCCGACTTACGAGCCATTGCAGGTGAAGTATTTCAAGAGACTGGCGCCCAATGGCGCCAACGGTATGCTTTTAACCCACTCAAACCATGTGGGTACCCATCTGGATGGGGAAATTCATTTTTACACCCCGGGAAAGGACATTGCTTCCCTGGAGCTCGATTTTCTGGTTCACGAAGGCGTGGTAGTGGATCTTTCCGACTGCACGGAGGATTATGATGTCTATACTTCGGAACAGGTCGAAGAACGGGTAGAGGTCAAGGAGGGGGATATCCTCATCATCCATACGGGATATCATCATTATGGCTGGGATCAGCCTACGGCCGATGAGATTCGCTATATGGTCAAGCATCCTGGGCCGGATCGGGAGTTTTCAGTATGGGCCAAGAATAAAAAATTGCGTTGGATCGGCGTGGACTGCGGTAGTGCGGACCATCCCATGAACACCATTATTAGAAACTGGATGCCCAGGCAGGCCAAAGAGGCTGAGGCCTTTTTTCAAAAGAAATTTGGGCAAAGTATGGAAGATTTTTTCTCGGATGATAAATACCAGCTTATGCATATTGAGATGTTCAACAAAGGGATCATCCATGCGGAATGCCTTGGCGGGGATATGGATCTTCTTTTGAATCAGCGTGTAACTATCGGCTGCTTTCCCTGGCGGTTTGTGGATGGCGAATCCAGTATCTGCCGGATGGTGGCCATGGTCGAAGACGATCGGTACGATGAGCTCATGGCAAAGAAGAAAAAGGCGGAGCTTACCAAGTTTGGAGATATTGCCGGTGAGTTGAATCCCTGGATTCATGAAGAAGCAAGGAAGAAATAAGAGCGAACGGCTTTCCGGCGGCGCACTGCATTGACACCGCCGGGGAGGGCTGTTAGAAATGACGGATCTATTTAATCTCTTAAAGTGAGGAGACACCCATGGCTCTGGACATATTGATTAAAAATGCCAAAACGCGATTCTCTGGTGACGATCTCGTCAATATAGGAATCAAAGACGGCAGATATTCGGGTATAGACAAAGGCCTGGAGGTCGAGGCCGCAACTGTGATCGACGCTGCCGGTAATCTGGTCACCGAATCCTATGTGAATGGTCATCTGCATCTTTGCAAGGTCTACACATTGCCGATGATTGGGACCAAGGCTTTGAGCTCCTATCACGCTGGCACGATGGGGCAGGCCATGACGGCGATTGAGCTCGCTTCGAAAGTCAAGGAGCAATATGATGAGAGCTGGATCATCGAAAATGTGAGAAGGGCGGTTAAACTCGCGGTCAAATATGGAAACACCCATATCAGGGCCCTTGCGGATACGGACACGAAGGCCAAACTGGAGGGGGTAAAGGCCCTGATAAAGGCGCGAGATGAGTTTAAGGACGCGGTGGAAATTCAGGTCGTTGCCTTTCCTCAAGACGGGGTCGTGCGGGATCCGGGCGCAGAGGATTATATCCGGGAGGCCATGGATCTGGGAGCGGACGTTGTTGGAGGCATCCCATGGATCGAGTATACGGATGAGGATTCTCAGAAGCACATTGACCTTATGTTCGAGTTGGCGAAAAAGTACGATAAAGATGTGTCTATGCTTATCGATGACGCCGGAGACGCGGGACTCCGCACCTTGGAGATGCTTGCCGTTAAGACGATCAAGGAAGGTTGGGAGGGGAGGGTGATGGTTCACCACGCTCGTGCCATGGCCCTTTACGCGGAACCCTATTTTCGCAAAATCGTCGCCTTGCTAAAGAAGGGTGAAATCGGCATCGTAAGCGATCCCCATACCGGCCCCCTCTATGCCCGTGTCAGAGATCTTTATGACGAAGGCGTTGCCATAGCCCTCGGGCAGGACGATATCGCCGATGCCTATTATCCCTACGGCAGAAACAACATGCTGGAGGTCGCCTTCCTTGCATCCCACCTCATGTGGATGACAACCTATGACGACATGGAAATTCTCTATGACCTGATTACCACCAATGCAGCCCGTGCGATGGCCATTAAAGAATTCGATATGAAAGAGGGCAACAAGGCAAACCTGGTTGTACTGGATGTCAAAGAGATCTGGGAGGCCCTGGCATACCACGAGCCCCCGATACACGTGATTAAAGACGGAAAGGAGGTGACGATTAGGGATAACAAATAATTAAACCCCTGCAAGTTTTGAACGGGCAGTCTTTCAAGATAACAGAAAGCCTGATATTTGAACCGCAGAACCGCAGAACAAGGAATCGAAGAATATCGAAAAGAATAGATTGGTGTTTCTTTTAAGACCTTCTGCAGTTCGAAATTCCTTGTTCGATATTCGATATTTATAATCTTTAGGGCGCTAATTCATGCTTTGAACGGAATGAAAGAAGATGGCTTGAAATTTGGCGATTGGAAACATTGTAACTTGTCGTAATAACCCTATTCTCTTTTGGAAAGGAGGATCTTCATGAAAAAAGTGTTTTTGGGCCTGCTGATTGTTCTTTTGTCGGTTTCATTTGCTGTTACAACAACCTATGCAAAACCTTTCAAGATCGCGGCTATTTTTCAAACGGCGATCGAGGAACCCTGGGATGGCGTCATCCACCAGGCTTGTTTGAAGGCCAAAAAAGAAATTGGCAACATTGAGTATGAATTTACCGAGAAGATCGCTGCCGCGGATTTTGAGAAGGTCCTAAGGGAATATGCTGAAAGGGGATTTGATCTTATCGTGGGGGATGCCTTCCTGGCGGGTGAAGAACCGGCCAGAAGGGTAGCCAAAGACTACCCGGAGATTGCCTTTGCCTTTGGATCGGAGTTCGGTCCGGTTTCACCCAATTTCTCGGTCTTCGATAACTGGATCCATGAGCCGGCCTATCTCTGCGGCGTGATTGCGGGAAAAATCACCAAAAGCAACGTACTCGGCGTGGTTGCCGCCATACCCATCGGAGAAGTGAATCGGCTTGTCAATGCCTTCAAGGCAGGGGCACTCAAGGTAAATCCCAAAGTGAAAGTCAAAATTTCCTACATCGGCGGTTGGTTTGATCCTCCCAAGGCCAAAGAGGCTGCAATCGCCCAGATCGAAGCGGGTGCGGACGTGATTTACGCAGAGCGTTTTGGCGTTTTCGAGGCCTGCAAAGAAAAGGGTATCCTGGCCTTTGGAAACATGTCGGACCAGAATGCACTTGCCCCCAATACGGTCATCACCGGACCGGTGTGGGATATGTATCCCACCATCAAATTCGCCATTGAAATGGTTAATAAGAAGGCATGGGTGTCCATGGATCTCGGCGAATGGTCCATGATGGGAAAAGGTGGTTCCCGGCTTGCACCCTTCCACGGATTCGACAAAAAGCTGCCTGCAGGAGTCGTCCAGGAAGTCAAGGGTCTGGAGGCCAAGATCCTCAATGGGACCTTCCGTGTTCCCGTGGACGAGCAACCTCCCATTTCTGATTAAAGATAATCCACTTAGACCGGCGGGATTTGGCCGCCGGTCTAGTAAAATTCCCCCAAACCTTTTAGACGATGCGATCCTGATTCTCAAAAGTTTCAGAGCGCCCTTTCTAAAGTTCTTAGCAATCATAACAAGTAGTAGCCAACAACGACGCCAAAACCGCAAGGTATCCCATGAACAGTGAAAATCAGCCCGTCGTGAGTATGCGCTCGATCACCAAGCAGTTCCTGGATGTTGTGGCCAATAAGGGTATTGATTTCGATCTCTTTCCCGGTGAGGTTTGTGCCCTGCTCGGCGAAAACGGTGCAGGCAAGACAACGCTGATGAATATCCTCTTTGGATATTACACCTGCGATGAGGGAGAGATATTTATTAAAGGCAAAAAGGCCGATCTTTCATCTCCCAGGGATGCCATATCCCGCGGCGTCGGTATGATTCATCAACATTTCGCTTTAGTGCCCTCTCAGACGGTGCTTGAGAATATTATTATCGGCACGGACACAGGAAAAGGCCTTTTTCTTGACTTCAAAAGTGCAAGGGAAAGGCTGAGCGAACTCCAAAAAAGGTTCGGTCTTGAGGTCGATCCAGATGCAAGGATCTGGACCCTATCCATAGGGGAACAACAAAAGGTCGAAATCCTCAAGGCCCTGTATAGAGACGTCGATATCCTCATCATGGATGAACCCACTGCGGTTCTGGCGCCTTCCGAGACTGTGGAATTGTTCGGGACCCTAAAGTCTCTTGTCCAAGAGGGCCGATCCGTCGTTTTCATATCCCACAAACTCAATGAGGTCATGGAGATATCAGACCGGGTCATTGTTTTAAGGGCCGGCGAAGTCGCCGCGGAGAGAAAGACGGCAGAGACGAATATCAGGGAATTGGCGAATCTCATGGTGGGAAGAGATGTGCTCGAGAGAATCGAGAAAAAAGAGGTTGAGCCCGGCAAACCCGTTCTTGAGATGGTCAATCTCTCCGCCTTGAACGACAAAGGACTCGCGGCCATAAAAAATCTTAATCTCGCGGTCAGACAATATGAGATTCTGGGTCTTGCGGGCATTTCCGGCAACGGCCAGAGAGAACTGGCCGAGGTCCTCTTTGGGATTCGAGAGCCTCAAGGAGGTGCCATTAGAGTGAACGGTGAGGCGCTCAAACCCGGCAGTCCCTCTTCAGCCATAAAGTTAAAGATGGGAAGGATACCCGAAGATCGGATAGAGACAGGGCTCTTGATGGATCTATCTGTTGAAGAAAACATGATCCTTGAAAACCACGTGTCATCGGCGTTTCATAGTTGGGGGGTGATGAAATTCAGCATGATTCACCAATACAGTGAGGAACTCATTGGAGCCTACGCCATCAAGACCGCAGGACGAGATGCCGTGACTAAGAGCCTTTCGGGTGGGAACCTTCAGAAGGTGATGCTCGCAAGGGAGCTTGCCGGCAAGCCGGCAGTAGTCATTGCATCCCAGCCTACCCGAGGGCTTGATGTCGGCGCCATGGAGTACATCCACCAGAGGATCCTGCAAGAGAGGGAGAGGGGCGCCGGTGTCCTCCTGATTTCTGAGGATCTGGATGAGATTTTCGCCTTGAGCGATCGCATTGCGGTGCTCTATGAGGGGAAAATAATGGGTGAGGTCGAGATTGAAGAGGCCTCACGAGAACAAATCGGCCTTTGGATGAGCGGGGTTCGGAAATGATTGGGCTGAGGATCGTCAAAAGAAGGCCTCTTCCAGGGTGGGCAAAAATTCTCATTCCTATTTTGGCGATCATCGTGACCCTTATCCTGTCGGCCATTCCGATCCTCATTGCCAAGGGGCATCTCTGGAAATCCTATTATTACCTGTTTTACGGGGCGCTTGGAACGAGATACAATCTGTTAGAGACCTTTGTAAAGGCGAGCCCACTCCTGCTGACCGGGCTGGCCGTGGCCTTTGCCTTTCGGGCCAAGTTCTGGAATATCGGTGCGGAAGGACAGCTTCTGGCCGGGGCCCTCACCGCCACCTGGCTGGGGATTTCCTTAGGCAATGCCCCCGGTCCCATGGTCTTGCCGATTGTCATTGTGGGTGGATTTGTCGCCGGCGGTGTCTGGGCCTCTATTCCTGCCATCCTCAAGACCAAACTGAAGGTGGATGACGTGGTCTCCACCCTGCTTTTAAATTACGTCATGATCCACATCATGGGCGCGCTTCTCTTCGGCCCCCTTCAACAACCCGGATCCAGTTGGCCGAGATCTCCCGAAATTGTCGAAGCAGCGAAATATCCCATTCTTATGTACCGGTCCCGCTTTCATCTGGGGATTCCCATCTCTTTCTTTTTGGTGCTGGTGATGTGGTTCATCAACAAAAAGACCGTGTTCGGGTATCAGTCAAGGGCGGTCGGCGTGAACATCCGTGCATCCCGGTTTGGCGGCATCAATACAACCTCCGTCATTCTCATGACGGCCTTGATCTCGGGCGGTTTGGCAGGCCTGGCAGGTGTGGGCGAGCTATGCGCACTTCAATATCGGCTCATCATGGACATCTCCCCGGGATACGGTTACTCGGGAATCGTCATTGCCATGTTGGGGAATCTACACCCCGTGGGGGTGCTTTTCTCTTCGCTCTTTTTTAGCGTCATTATTGTGGGAGCTCACACAATGAGCCGTATGACGGGGGTTCCGACATACATTGCAGAAGTCATACAGGGTATGGCCTTGATGGTCATGCTCATCTTCCTGCTTTTTACGGAATACAAGCTGAAGGTGGTTCGAAAAAAATGAGCGAGATATTAGAAGCGGCCTTCATATCCGGGCTGATGGGGGCCATGATGAGGATGGCCACCCCGATCATATTCGCCACGCTAGGGGAAATCCTTTCTGAACGAGCCGGTGTGCTGAACCTTGGAATTGAAGGCATCATGCTTATGGGCGCCATGACCGGGTTTCTCGTTTCCCTTTCATCAGGGTCGCTCTGGGTGGGGGTTCTTTCGGCAGCCTTGGTGGGCATGATCCTCGGTCTTCTCATGGCCTTTCTGTCCGTTAATCTGGGCCTAAGCCAACACGTGTCGGGGCTCGGGATCACTTTGTTTTCGACTGGCCTGGCCATGTATGTCTATCGCCTCCATTTTGGATCTCCCACCGTCCCTCCGACGGTCGAACCCTTTAGGCAGATTTCCATTCCCATCCTGTCAAAGATCCCGATCATAGGGCCGGGTCTTTTCACTCAATACTCCATGACCTATCTTGCCTGGCTGCTCATTCCGGTCATATCCATTCTCCTTTACAAGACAAAAATGGGATTAAAAATCAGGACCGTCGGTGAGAACCCCGTGGTGGCAGACACGGTCGGAGTCGACGTGACCCTGACTCGAACCCTGTGTCTTGTGGCCGGCGGCGCCCTGATGGGAATCGGCGGATCATTCCTTACACTGGCGCATCAAAATATGTTTTTGATAGACGTGATCGGAGGCAGGGGTTGGGTTGCTATAGCCATGGTCATTTTTGGCAACTGGGATCCGGTAAAGGGGACCCTGGGCGCCTTGATTTTCGGATTTATGGACGGGCTTCAACTCAGGCTCCAGGGTCTGGGCTTCGACATCTCCTTTCATATCTTCCTGATGATTCCATATCTTTTGACTATCATCGCCCTTATTGGTGTTTCCAGGAGGGCAGCGGTGCCGGCCGCTTTGCTGAAGCCATACAGGCGAGAGGAAAAGGGCGGCTAGAGGCTGTCTGAAAATACTCATCTGCGGCGTTACGCTTTTGGTATTCTATCGGTTAAATGCAAGACAGAACCGCGGACCGATTCAGAAAACTACAGACTTTATGTTCTGCCGACTTAGCCGAACTAAAGTTTTCTTGCCCTACGGGCAACGCCCTCGCGAAGCGATGGGCCCTGTAGTTAGGGACGTTCTTTATATTTTCAGTTTAATGGAAATGGTAATGATGTTCTCTTGCAAACCGCTCACCTCGCTCTACAGATTGTGTCACCGCGGCAGGTGATATTTCAAGTCTCTTTGCTAATGAAGCCATGCTCACACCCAGCTCCCTTACAGCCCAATGACAAAGTAAGCTCCGCGCCTTTACAATACGCCTGTATTTGCCTGCAGACCACACATCCGAAACATCCATATCCAACAATTTAGCTACATGTTCAGCCAACTTATCTATATCCCACCCTCGGGTTGCTAGAAGAGATCTCTTCTCAAATGATTCCTCCGCTTTTTGTAACATCTCTTCTACAAAATCACCTTCCCCTAAAATCCTCTCATCTCCCTTAACAAACACTTTTGCTCTACGCATCTCAATAAGATTCAACCATCCTCCAGCGCTTCGAACCAATCCGCCACCTATGAGATCTGGTCGCTTGCCCATGGAAACGCCTTCTTTTATGAATTCACGATATTTGCCACGGGCCGATTTAGCCCTCTTACCAAACCATCCCAGTACATAATCCACATTTTGCCATTCGTTTTCAACAAACCCCATCACCGCACTGTGGCCTGAATAAGGGTATTTATCCAGAGACTTTAAGTCCTTAACCATGTTCGCCCGTAATGGGTTTAGATGAATATAGCGGACCAATTCCAGGAAATAAGGATCTTCTTGGCAGAGGATGGATTTATAACGGTTTTGAAACAAATGACCGTAACGGCGATGTCTACGATTGAAGTAGATCGCGTATCCAGTTAATAACCGTCGCATAACCGTTGCGATCGGGAAGGTTGAGGTTCGTAAGAAAAGATGAAAATGATTTGGGATAAGTGTCCAAGCGTAGCAAATGGTTTGAGTATGAGAAAGAATTCTTTCCAGGCGGGTCAAAAACTTCTTGTAATCCTTTTTGTCTTCAAAGATTTTTCGCTTCTCGTTTCCTCTTGCAATAATGTGATGCAGCGCTCCTGGAGCATCTATTCTTGATTGCCTTGGCATAGGAGATGGATAACACAGCTAAAGATGCTTTGCAAAACAAATATGAAAATGTGAAGAACGTCCCCTATTACAAACACCGTGGAAAATCGTCGAGGCCTACTACGCCAACCCCGTTTTCTTATCTTACGGCCACGACAATATCGCTCTTCGGGATCGCCTTTTCTGACGTGCCGCCCCAGACCCTTCCTGGCTTTGCTGGGGTATATATCTGTACGACTTAAACGTTCTGAAATGAGATCATCATAGCTCATCAGCACTTGTTGTAGAATCTTTAGCATCAAGGGATCTCTGAGTTCCTTCAACCTATAAACAATTTCATTCAGGCCAACTTTACCATTTGAGAGATCGAATCGAAGTGTTATATGTATTTCTTGTTCCATCACGGTCTCTTTCTCTTGGTTTTTGTTGGGGAACTCTAAGCATAGAAAGAGATCGTGATTTAATCAATTTTTAGACCATGTAAACACTTATGAACGATACCAATTTTTTGAATTGGTTGTAATCCCGCTTTTGAAGAAAAGATCCTTTTGCGCTCATTTCCCCTGCTCGTCACATGGTA
>CAYWMP010000213.1:0-9487 GCA_964459445.1 uncultured Desulfobacteraceae bacterium | reverse complement strand
TCTGCTGAAAAAATCGAACCATGTAAAATAAATTGGCCTAATAAAATCTCTGCTAGTGCGGGACTATGGTGGGTTTGAGGGGCAACAGACTTGTTTGTCTCAAGCGGATGCCGTAGAGTGCGGAAAGGATGGTTGGGTTTCTATTTGGGTTGTGTGAATAGCCAATCCTTGTCTTTTTGGGCGCCATGGCAGCCAATACATCCCTTGGGCTTGCCGGCGGCCATGACTTTTCCGTCAGGGCCGTACTTACCCCAGAACCAGTCCCCGCCATCGGGGTTGTAACCCTTAACCCTGTACATGGGCGTGACTGCCATCAACGTCTTTTTGTCCTCGCCATAGTTTTCCTTGACGATGATAGCGCCGTTGGGCATGGGTTTATCTTCTCTGGCAGCCTTCAAGGCAATGCCATTGGCGTAGATTTTCAGATAAGCCCCATGGGGACTCTTGCCGGGATAAATCCCGAAATGACCGGGCCAGAAACCCCATCCCAAATAGGAATTGGTGTTGGTTATGTAGTTCCAGAATTTGGCCCCTTCAGCGGGCGGCATGGCCATATCCGCGACGGATATAGTTGCGATAAGTGCTAAGGCTGCCAATAGAGAAAATACCACAATTAAACGCTTCTTCATTTCTAAACCTCCTGAGTTTGATTTATATCCGGGCGCAGCCCGGATTTTAATTACCGATGATCTTCATTAAACATGCTTGCGGTGTCATCGAAGAATTTTAGAGTCAGGGTATTTTTTGAACCACTCCTTCCACCGGGTATCCTCTGATTGAAGCTTAGGAAGCCATCGTTTGAAATACTCCCCCTGTATCCCCATAAGGCCTTCTTTATAGGGATACCAAAGGCTGCCGGTTTCTTTATCGTACAGGACGAAAGTATTCCTGTAGGTCCACCCCGAGGGAGCGAGTGTTAGTGTTTGCCCGTCTATCCTACGGCTGTACACAGCTGCTAAATCAACGAGGGGTCAGTAACCGACAGCGATGGCCTCGGAACCGATCGTCGTATTGGCTATTTCATGACCCATGAGCTTTGGTACGGAGTAGGCATGGGAATCAACGTCAATTGCGATCCCAATCACACGAGGATTCACGAACATTGAATCGCCAATTTGACGAATATCCCTGTCATCTAAGGGCCTAAAAGCATTCTTCCCGATACCATACTGAAACCATCCCGGTTCAAAACCGAGTGATACTGCCTGAGTAATATCCCAACGTTCCCCGGTTCGATCTATGATATATGTGCGGTCCCCCTCACTGGCCAAGGGTGCGAGAAGAGCTTTGGAAGAAATGAAATAAATAGCAGCCAAAAGGAGAATTGTAATGGGAAGGGCTTTTCCAAATATGGACATAATTTTTCATCCAATCTTGAAACAGGATGTGACGTCTACTCAGTCGAGGAAAATTTCAAATCCTTACAGGCAAAAATCTTTAGGCGGGCAAATGAAGGCGTGGTCTAACTACTGGGGTTTACAATTCTTTCAAGGCTTGTCTGATACGTTCTCGTGCTTCGGGTGAAAGTGAGGCGGAGGGTTCAATGGCGGGTTCCAGTTCTTCTGTTAGCTTAGCGTAGTGTTGCATGGAGTCTCTTAGTTGCTCAAACTGTCTTTTTTGTTCGGCGCAGATATCACACATGACAAGATGAAACCTTACACCGACCCTCTCGATGACCGGGAGATCACGATCCAAGGATTCCGAAATAAGCCGCGATACTTCTTTGCAGTCAAACATCCAACCAAACATCTTTATCCCTCTCTGGTTTCTGCGTCTAACCAATTATGCTCCAGGCATCGCCGCAAATGCATTCGTGCCCGGTACAGCATAATCCAACAATTAGACGGTGTTATATCCAGAACATTACAAATATCATCACAATTTAGACCATCCATCTCCCTCAACTTGAACGCATGACCCAAGCGTGTTGGAAGGTCTGAAAGGCATTTCGTGAAGACCTCCCAAAACTGCTTTTGCTCCAGATGCTTAACGGGATTGAATGTCCACTTGGATGGCCCCAATTTCCAGCGCCCCTTTCCATCCAGGAATTCATCAATGGCCTTTAGGTGGGTTTCTACATCCTCGACTGGTTGTTCGCGGCTCTTTTTCCGTAGGTGATCTACCAGTTTGTGTTTGAGAATTGCCGTGAGCCAGGTCCTTTCTGAAGACTGGCCCTTGAACTTATCATAGGCGCCGAGGGCAGCTAAAAAAGTGTCCTGGACCAAGTCTTCCGCCACCGACGGATCCTGTATCCTGGATAGCGCAAACCTGTAGAGATAATCACCGTATTGCTCAACCCAAGAATCCGGGTTGCTCGGTTTCACCCTTGTCTTCGACAGGTCTTCTTTCATTTGCGCGTCCATCGCCATAACAAGCCTTTAATACTCAAATTCTTTCTAAAAGGGTACGAAACTGTAACGAAATTTTCTAATCTCTTATTATAGAGCAATGATGACCTTTGGTCACGAATTTTTCTGATGCTTCCGGCCCGGAGACAATTTTCCCCTATCTTGCTAAACAACTCCGCATGACAACATCGCATCCGCAACCTTTATGAATCCCGCTATATTAGCCCCTTTCCTGTAATCCACGTAGTCCCCTTCTTTGCCATACTCCACGCACTTCCCGTGAATATCCTTCATAATTTGGCGCAATCGTTGTTCCAGTTCACCGCGCGACCAGGATAACTTCATACTGTTTTGTGTCATTTCGAGTCCGGATACCGCCACGCCACCGGCGTTCGCCGCCTTACTGGGCGCCAATAGGATCTTGGCTTTCTCAAATACTTCTATGCCATCCGGGTCTGTGGGCATGTTCGCGCCCTCGGACACCGCAATACAGCCATTCTTAACAAGGCTTTTGGCATTCTCTGCATTTATCTCGTTTTGAGTTGCACAGGGAAAGGCGATATCACAAGGAATATCCCATGGTCTTTTCCCTTTGTGAAATTGAACATTATACTCCTCGGCGTATTCTGAAATCCGACCCCTTCTTTTATTCTTCAGGTCCTTGATGAATTCGAGCTTATTTTCTGTTAAGCCATCCGGGTCGAAAATAAATCCTGAGGAATCGGACATGCCCAAAACCTTGGCCCCCAATTGAACAAGCTTCTCTGCCGTATACTGGGCGACATTTCCGGAGCCGGATACTATCGCCCTCTTTCCCTCAAGGCCCTCTCCTTTCAACGCCAGCATATCCTCCATCATATAGACGCACCCATAACCCGTTGCTTCTGTACGCACGAGACTGCCGCCGAATGCCAGCCCCTTGCCGGTCAAAACGCCGGTGAACCGATTGGCCATACGTTTGTATTGTCCGAACATATAACTGATTTCTCGCTCACCGACACCGATATCACCTGCCGGCACATCGGTGTCGGGACCGATGTGGCGGGCCAGTTCAGTCATAAATGACTGGCAGAATCGCATCACTTCACGATCCGACTTGCCTTTGGGATTGAAATTGGAGCCGCCCTTTGCACCGCCCATAGGCAGTCCGGTCAGGCTGTTCTTTAATGTCTGTTCAAAAGCCAGGAATTTTAGAATACTCAGTGTCAGGTCCCGATGGAATCGAATGCCCCCTTTATAAGGACCAATGGCATTGTTGTGTTGTACCCTGTACCCACGGTTGGCGCGTATATTCCCCTTGTCATCTTCCCAACTAACACGGAAAATGATAATGCGGTCCGGTTCACTGAGACGTTCGAGAATCCTGGCTTCGTCGTATATGGGATTGTCTTGAACAAACGGTATGATGTGCGTTGCAACCTCACACACCGCCTGATGAAATTCATGCTCTCCCGGATTTCTTCTCTCAAGACCATGCATGAATTGTTCAAGGCGTTTCTTTGCTTCAGCAACCATAGCTTGTCTCCTCTTTGATTGGAGTAGGGATATTTGAGAAAAGTCTCATATCGGAAAACAAGTTAAGTCAAGGCTACAACCCTGTCAAACGGGACCTCTCTGGACAGCCCTGCGTCCTTCGCCTTTCTCAAGAGTTGCGCAGGGTCAGGGCAGTACTTAATATTTCTTGTAAAGTTATGAATATATTCACGACTCACTCAATATGTTATCTCTGAAAATTGGGAGGCGTTGAAGGACCTTTAATTCTGACCAAGCTCAAATCGGGAAATTGAGCTTTTCAGGGGATGATTAAAGAATGATCAGAAGAAGGCGTTTTTCAAAGGCCTCGGGGAGTCAAAAAATGGATTTTAATATTCCAACTGAATTGACCGAAGAGCTAGTGCTATTCAAGGCCTTTGTCAGCCGCAATATTGCGCCGAACCTTTCGACTTGGTACCGGGAAGGCTCCGTACCGAGAGATATTCACATGAAGCTGAGCAGTGAAGGCTATACGGGGTTTGAAATGAAGGAGGAGCGACTATCAAAGCGCTCGACCCTAAGGGCGGCGCTATTGGGTGAATACCTGGCCACTATTTCGCCCGGTGTTGCCGTAGTCGCTCTGGCCCACGTGGATTTAGGCATCACCAGTCTTGCACTCTTTGGATCGGACCATCTTCAGCAAAAGTACGGACCCTCTGCCCTGACGGGCGAGAACCTGATTTGCCTCGGCAATTCGGAGAGAGATGCCGGAAGCGACGTCGCAAACATATCCATGAGCGCAGAAAAGGTGGACGGCGGATGGCAGTTAAATGGCACAAAGGCCTATGTGACGAACGGTCTGATCAGCGACCATGCGGTGATTACGGCTGTCTCCGATCCGGAGGCATCAAGGAACAGCAGGATGTCCATGTATCTTGTCGATCTTAAATCAAAAGGGATCAGCAGGAGAAAACTCAACAAACAGGTGTGGATTCCGTCGGATCTTTCTCGAATCCAGCTCGATGATGTCTTTGTTCCTGACGATCATTTGCTGGGTGTGCGTGGACAAGGTTTGCAGCAGGTCTTGACCGTATTCACCTATAGCAGGGTGCCTATTTCTGCATTGACCCTGGGGACCGCCGAAGGCGCCTTTGAATTGGCCCTTGACCATGCCATGAAACGAAAGGTTCTGGGCCGTCAAATTGTTGAGCACGAATCAAAGGCCTACGAGTTCGCGGATTACTATGCAAGCATCGAAGCAGCCAGGCTGATGCTCTACAAGGCCTGTTGGGAACTGGATAAAGGCAAGGATTTTCGCCTTGAATCCTCCCTGGCAAAATACTTAACCGTGAAGTTGGCGAAGGAGGTCACTGTGTGGGCTGCTGATATGTTTGGCGCCGCATCCGTCATTTTTGAGCATCCCATCCACAAGTTCCCCATGGACGCATGGGCTTCCTCCCTAGGCGAAGGTACGCAGGATGTCCAGAAACTCGTCATCTTCCGAGAGATGTTGAAGCGACATAAATGATGTCAGTGGTCAGTTGTCAGTAGTCAGTCGCGAAAAGGCAGGTTATTTTTTGCCACAGACGCACATTGACAACAACAAACCTTTTTGGGTTTCTTGCAAAACCCCGAATACAACCGAAAAGGATATTTTCAACGCAGATATAAGCGGATGAAACATAATCGCCCTAGAGGGTTATGAGGAGTGGTTTTAAAAGATAAAATAATTTCTGTTGTTTTCTCTTTCAAACACTCTCCTCATCGAGCCGATGCATTTTGCATCGGTACCCGCATAATTGCGGGCTATATGGCGATGCGCAGAACAGAATCTTCAAAACTCTCATAACTCTGTGGAATCTAGCGATCCCGAGAAAGCTACGAGAGAAACGAGCGAGATATAAAAGGCCGAGCAAGTCGCTCGACCTTTTTCTCTGTGTATGTCTGTGGCTAATATAGTAGGCTGTTAAGGGGTTAAAACGATCTTCCCGAATTGATCTCCCTTCTCTAGAATGGCGTAGGCCTCTTTTCCTTCACTCAAGGGCATCACCCTATCAATAACCGGCCTTAGCTTCCCGCTCCACAGCATGGGGAGCAAATCTCGAAAGTCTTGATGTGATCCCATGGTGCTGCCGATCAGGCTGATTTGCTTCCCAAAGATGTAACGAATATCAATCTCTGCAATGGCGCCACTGGTGTTACCGATAATCACGATCCGCCCGCCGCGGACTACGGCCGCCATGCTCTTCTGGATCGTGGCCTTGCCCACATTATCCACAACGACGTCGACTCCCCTTTTGTCCGTGAGTTTATAGACTTCCTTGCCCCAGTCCATTTTGGATCGATCGATCACAACATCCGCACCCAACTCTTTAGCTGCTTCAGCCTTCTTTTCATTGCTTGCCACGACATAAACATAGGCTCCTGCCAGTTTCGCCATTTGGATTGCCATGCTGTTTACGCCACCGCCCGCGCCCACAATGAGTACCGACTCTCCTGCTATTAGTTTTGCCCTATGGATCAACATGCGCCAGGCCGCAAGACTCACAAGAAGCGGCGCAGCAGCTGTGGGATAATCCAGATCATCGGGAATCGCTGCCAGGTTTCCTTCCGGGACCACCACATACTCTGCAGCACCGCCACGAACGTGTTCACCCAGAATATGGTAGGCAGGGCTTACGCTCACCTCGCCACGTCGTGTAAACTCATCTTCGCTGGTTGTTAAGCCCGGATCAATGATGACCCGTTGACCGGCTTCCCAGCTTGTTACACCATCGCCCAGTGCTTCAACATCACCGGCCACATCCGCACCGCACCAATGGGGCATTTCCAAATTCAAACCGGGCCAGCCGCGCCTGACCCATATATCCAAATGATTGAGTGCGCAGGCCTTTACCTTCACCATGACTTCGCCCGGGCCTGCCTTCAAACCAGGCACATCTCCATATTGAATCTTTTCCAGCTCACCATGTTCCTTGAAATATACCGCCTTCATCTATTTGACCTCCTCTTTCGCATTCGTCTTTTTCGCTCAATTCCTTTCTAATACATAGTCTTGGATAAAGTTATGCCCCTTCATCGAATATGCAACCTCTGGGTCCAACACCCTTACCGGTATGCTTTGTCTGTCACACGCCACTTGGTTCCTCATTCCCATTGACATTGATCAATTTATGTCACAACATACTCTTCAAAAAATCCAATCATCACATAACAAAAGAGTCGACCAGATAATTGTGCGTTTCTGAATTTTCGCTCTCCTTCGACATAGTAGCGGGCTACGGCGGCTGAAGGGAATGGTGATATTAAAGTGACCTTCCCCGCTACTGGAGATAAACAAAATGCACATCGAACATATTGCGATCTGGACAAAAAACCTTGAAAAGCTCAGAACCTTCTATGAGACCTATTTTCAGGCCAATGCAAACCAAAAATATTTCAATGCCAAAAATCAGTTCGAGTCCTATTTTTTGACGTTTAAAGATAATCCTACACGCCTTGAATTGATGCAAATGCCCGACATCCCGAGTTCGAAAGATGAGTCCGTGAGGCAGTTCACGGGATTTTTCCATATTGCGTTTTCCTTGGGCTCCGAAAATCAAGTTGATGCTTTGACAGACAAACTTCGCAAAGACGGATTTCGGGTGCTCGATGGGCCTCGACACACAGGCGATGGATATTATGAAAGCTGTGTGTTGGACCCGGACGGTAACAGAATCGAAATCACCGCTTGAATCACTCCGTCTATTTTTTCACCTCAAGATGCCTAAACAGGATTCTTTGCTTTTGTTATTCCCTGATCCATCATCAAGGCATCATCTGTGGTGTTGCCTTCGATCGCTCCTCCCTGCGACGTATTGCGACCTGCAACTCAGTCGTCGCTCTTCGGCGCCTAACATGTGATACCTTGCTGGTGATTAGTTAGAGTTCATGATTAGTTGACTCAGCTCAAATATCCTGAGTTAAATGGTAGATTTAGATTATTGTATTATCCTTGTGTTTCTGCCCGCTTTAGGGCATAAAATACTTTGGTTAGTTCCAATTGCATTCGCAGATTTAACTCGTCACAATCATCTTTTCCATCCTTCACAAGAAAATTATTTAGCAAGGCCTTCAACGGATCTGAAGTCCTGATTGTCTTCAAACCAAACAACCCCAAGCCAATGAAAGGAGGGAAAAATGAACGGGAAATATATCAAATGTCTACTGGCTATCGGTATTACCTTGTTCTTGCTAACGTCCTATGCCTCAGCCGGTGAAGTGGAAGTCTTGCACTGGTGGACCTCCGGTGGAGAAGCCAAATCGGTTGGCGTCCTAAAGAGCTTATTGGAGAAAGAAGGGCACGCCTGGAAAGACTTCGCGGTTGCGGGTGGCGGGGGTGATGCAGCCATGACGGTCCTTAAGTCCCGGGCGGTTGCCGGGAATCCTCCCACTGCGGCACAGGTAAAGGGACCACAGATTCAAATGTGGGGTGATGAAGGGGTTCTGGCAAACCTGGATGATGTTGCTCGGGCGGAGAAATGGGACGAATTGCTCCCAAAGGTCGTAGCCGATGTAATGAAATACGATGGATCCTATGTTGCCGTCCCGGTAAATGTGCACAGGATTAATTGGATGTGGGCAAACCCGGAGGTCTTCAAAAAAGCGGGCGCCGAGCTACCGACGACCTGGGAACAGTTCGAAGAAGCGGCAAAAAAAATCAAGAAAGCCGGATTCATTCCGGTGGCCTGGGGCGGGCAACCCTGGCAGGAAGCCACGGTCTTTGAGATTATCGTTGCCGCTGTCGGCGGATCTGATTTCTATCGTAAGGCATTGGTGGATGCCGAGCCTGCCGCATTGAATAGCCCCACCATGGTCAAGACGCTTGAAACGCTGAAAATGATCAAGCAGTACACCGATAAGGGCGCGCCGGGTCGCGATTGGAACCTGGCCACGGCCATGGTAATTCAAGGGAAAGCTGCCATGCAATTCATGGGTGATTGGGCCAAAGGAGAATTCACCGCCGCCGGTAAAGAGCCCGGTACCGAATACGTTGCGATGCCGGCCCCCGGAACTAGCGGTCAATTCCTTTTCAATGTGGACAGCTTCATCATGTTCAAACAGAAGGACGCAAACGCCGTTATGGCCCAAAAGGCTATGGCTCGACTGATCCTTCAAAACGAATTCCAAAAGGTCTTTAACGTGAATAAGGGTTCAATTCCTGTCCGATTGGGGATGCCTCGTTCGCCCTTTGACGATCCCGCGTTGAGAGCGATCAATGCCTTTGTCTCCAGTGCAGCCAGCGGCGGTTTAGTCCCCAGCATGGCACACGAAATGGCGGTATTTCCGGCCGTAAGAGGGGCAATCGTTGATGTCGTCACCAATTTCTATAATTCCGATATGTCGGCTAAAGATGCTGCCGCCAAATTAGCGAGCGAAGTAGAAGCTGCGAAGTAAGGGTCTAAACAAATGGGCCCTGGCTTAGATATGGCAGGGCCCATTTTTTTTATCCGCCTTCGCAGAAGACCACAGGCTTGCCTGCCTCTGGAGGGCTTACCCGTGGATGAACGCGCAAAAATCATTATGCTACGGCGCGATGTCACCCCAAAATTGTGGCGGATAACCGCGTCGGAGCCGAAGGCGCCCGTCCTCCGCAGTAGTCTGTCCATCCTCCGTAGCAGTGCTAC
>CAYWMP010000212.1:0-9487 GCA_964459445.1 uncultured Desulfobacteraceae bacterium | reverse complement strand
GACTGAAAACTCATGTGCCTGTGTCTAACTCGATTAGAACAAATTTACCGTGGTTTGAACATGCATCGCCTTGACAGGGAACACCTTCTTTTATAATCTGATAAGTCCATGTGAACACACCTATTTTGCCCGTCGCCAAAGGGCTAATGGTCCAGACTCCCCGTCCGCCGGATCTCCGGCGGCGACAGCCTCAAACCACCACACTGGAGCGAACTTGAACTCTGAAGAAATTATAGAGGTTAATGGCCTCTCTCTCGCATTCGGAGGCGTCCAGGCCCTCAATGACGTAAGCACAAAAATCAGGGAAGGTGAGATCTTCGCTATCATAGGGCCCAACGGGGCTGGGAAAACCTGCCTTTTAAACTGCATCAGCCGGTTCTATTCTCCGCAGCACGGCCAGATCACCTACAAGGGAGAAGTCATCACCAAGGTTCCTCCCCACTCCATCGCCAAGCGCGGTATCGCACGGACTTTCCAGAACATTGAACTCTTCAAAGGGATGACCGTCCTGGACAATATTAAACTGGGACGACACAGCTTTTTAAAATCGGGTATTTTTTCCGATATGATCTATTACGGCCGCACAAAGCGGGAGGAGTTGGCCCTGCGCAAAGAAATCGAAGAAAAGATCATCGACCTGCTGGAAATAGAGGCCATCCGTAAACAAGTCGTCGGCACTCTTCCCTATGGCCTTCAAAAGAGAGTCGAACTGGCTCGATCCCTGGCCATGCGTCCGGAAGTACTCCTCCTGGATGAACCTATGGCGGGTATGAATCTGGAAGAGACCGAGGACATGGCGCGCTTCATCATGAATGTGAATAAGATGTGGGAAGTGACTATTATCCTGGTGGAACACGATATGGGCGTGGTCATGGACATCTCGGACCGTATCTGCGTGCTGGAGTTCGGGAGGAAAATCGCAGAAGGATCCCCGGAAACCATCCAGAAAGATCCTAATGTGATAAGGGCCTACTTGGGTGAGGATGAAAAAACCCATTCTCGTCTATGAAAAACAGCCGCCGATAGATAAAGGCTTCATAGGTTCGCATTTTGACAATCCTGAATCTTTGAACCGTTACCAATAAATTCACCTATGCACACGGAAAATAAACCAAACATAACAGATCGCATGACGCTGCCTTCCCTGCTGGTCAGAAATGCCGTGCGGTTTGGCCGTGAGCGGGTGGCAATCCGCGAAAAGGAATACGGCATTTGGCAGCCTGTCACCTGGCAACAATATCTGGAGCATGTGCGTGATTTTTCGCTCGGACTCATATCACTCGGATTTGAACCAGGGGAAACCCTTGGGATCATTGGAAATAACCGCCCAGAATGGGTATACGCCGAGTTGGCTGCTCAGGCTGCAAGGGGCATCTCCTTCGGAATATTTCAAGACTCCATTCTAACCGAGGTTGCCTACATCATCGACCACTCAGAGGCCTCCATGATTGTGGCGGAAGACCAGGAACAGGTGGACAAGATCCTCGACCTCAAAGACCAGTTGCCCCGCCTCAGGAAGATCATTTATACGGATCCCAAGGGGCTGTGGGATTATGAAGAGGATATGCTGGTCGATTATTACGAGGTGGAAGAAAAGGGTCGGGAAAAGCACAGGGACAATCCCGATCTCTTTGGGCAGAACATCGAAGCCATAAAAGAAGACGACCTGGCCATGGTCTGTTATACTTCGGGAACAACCGGGAATCCCAAAGGCGCCATGCTCACCCATTCAAATATCCTGAGCATGGTGGTTGCCCTAAACGATGTGGATCCGAAGACACCGGACGATCAATTCCTTTCCTTCATTCCACTTCCCTGGATCGTGGAACAGACCATCAGTGTTTTTTCGGCCCTTTATTCGGGCTTTACTGTGAATTTTCCGGAAGGACCCGACACAGCGATGGCCGATCTTTACGAGATCGCGCCAAGCCTAATCGTTGCATCCCCTCGAATGTGGGAGGGAATCTCCCGGCAGGTCATGGTAAAACACCTGGATGCCTCCTTTCTCAAGCGTCTCGTTTATGACCTTTGCCTTCCCATTGGATACCGCTGGGCCGATTTCAAATTCGCGAAAGATAAACCTCCATTCCTTTGGAAGTGCATCTACTGGCTTGCCTATGGGGCGATTTTCAGGGCCCTCAGGGATCGCATGGGTTTCACTAAAGTACGCTCGGCCATGACCGGGGGTGCGGCGCTCGGCCCCGATGTTTTTCGTTTCTTTCATGCCCTTGGCATTAATCTCAAGCAGATCTACGGGCAGACGGAAGTGGCAGGATACTCAACCATTCACGGGGATGGCGATATCAACTTCGACTCCGTCGGCATTCCCGTTCCTGCTGCCGATATCACTATTTTCGAACCGGATAAGGAAGGCGTCGGAGAGATTATTTCCAGCGGAAAAGGATTGTTCCAAGGATACTTGAAAAATGAAGAGGCTACACAGGAAAGCATCATTGATGGTTGGCTCCATTCCGGCGATGCGGGCTACTTTACGGAAAACGGCCATCTGGTGATTATTGACCGGGTCAAAGATCTCATGCACCTTACAAGCGGCGCCAGATTCTCGCCCATGTTCATCGAAAACAAACTGAAATTCTGTCCCTATATCGTTGAAGCGGTGGTCCTGGGACACGAAAGAGACTATGTCACGTCTATGATATGCATAGATTTCAAACACACGGGCAAATGGGCGGAAGATCGCCGAATCAGTTATACAACCTACTCGGACCTGGCTTCAAAACCGGAAGTCTATGATTTGATTGAGCAGGAAGTGGTTCGCGTCAACGCTACACTGCCGAAAAAGGCCAAGATCAATAAGTTTCTCCTCCTTTACAAGGAGCTGGATGCTGATGACGAAGAACTGACCCGGACCAAGAAAATACGCCGGAGTTTTATCAACGAAAAATATGACAAGGAGATTGCTGGTCTATATGGCGAAGCGGAGGAACTGCCCATTGAGACGGTCATTCGCTACCAGGACGGCAAGACAGCCACGCTTCGCACAAACCTGATCATTCGGACGATGAAGCCTGAAGAAGCTTACCGGGATCTTCTCAAAGAGAAGGGGTTTTGGAAGCGTTTGATTGGAGGCATGTAGAGTGAAAAGCGAATTTCTGTTTTTCATGCAGTTTTTAGTTTCCGGTCTCTCCATGGGGTCCATTTATGCACTGGTAGCCCTTGGATTCGTTCTAATCTATAAATCCACCTCTATCCTCAACCTGGCCCAGGGTGAGTTCCTTATGGTGGGCGCCTACATTTGTTTGTCCATGACACTGGATTTTGGATTGAATTTCATTGCCTCATTCGTCATAACCCTTATTTTCTCCGTCATTCTGGGTCTCGCAGTCGAACGCCTTGTGCTCAGGCCCCTCATAGGCGAACCCATCATTTCGGTCATTATGGTGACGTTGGGGCTGACCTATATTCTGAGAGGCGTAGTCATCATGTTGTGGGGCAATGACATTCGCCAGTTCAATATCTTTCCCGAACAACCCATTGATCTCTGGGGCGTCAAAATCACCCACCTTTACCTCTGGAGCATGGGGATCTCTTTGGTCCTCCTTACCTTTTTCGCCATGTTTTTTAAATACGCCCGCACCGGCATATTCATGAGGGCGGTAGCCGATCACCAGACAGCATCACAGAGTATGGGAATTTCGGTCAAGCGGGTTTTCGCCATAAGCTGGTGTATTGCGGCGGTGGTCTCATCCATTGGCGGCATTCTCATAGGAAACATTGGCGGCGTGGGTGTGGAACTGAGCTATATCGGGCTCAAAGTGCTGCCCGCCGTGATCTTTGGAGGTTTGGACAGTATATTAGGGGCCATTATCGGGGGTCTTGTGGTCGGTATTTTGGAATTCCTTTCCGCCGGATATCTCGATCCCTATATTCCCGCCCTTAATGAGGTTTTTCCGTTCATGGTGTTGGTATTGGTGCTGATGATCAGACCCTATGGGTTGTTTGGGATAGAAGAAATTGAGAGAGTTTAGCAGGGCGTTGGCAATTGAATATTGAAAAGTGAATATTGAAAATTGAAGAATGGGAAGAAAGTAGAGTAGGCAATCGGCAATTGACAGTAGGCGGGTGATAGAAGGCAATTGGTGATGTTGCTCTCATACTCATTGATTCGGCCCAAGAACTCAATATTCAAATGACCCGCTTTTCCATCCTCCGTAGCAAGCTTCTGCGTAGGACGGGCGCTAAGGAGCTACGGCGCGGCAAGCGAAATGACGAATGACCTTTGACCAATGACCAATGACCAATGACAAATGAACAGTAACGGAGCGAAGCGAAGTTAAAAAAATGCCTGCTGGACTGTTTCACGAATATTACCGAAACGATGAGAGAATCTTTCAGACCTGGTTTGTAAGATCTTTTTTGATCGCCTTCCTGCTTTTTTGGACGGTATTTCCTGTTTTCGCCACCAAATACATGATCTCCATTATGACGGAGGCAGGAATCGCAATTATCGCCTGCCATGGGTTGAATATCATTACAGGGTTTACCGGACAAATTTCACTGGGCCACGCCGCATTTTTGGGCGTGGGCGCCTACACCTGTTCCATTCTCATCGGCCAGGCCGGCTTACCCTTTTTAATGGCTTTGCCCGCCGCCGGCGCGGTCGCGGCCCTGGTCGGCATGGTTTTCGGCATTCCTTCGCTTCGCTTGAGGGGACTCTATCTGGCCATGGCCACCATCGCGGCACAGTTCATTATTGAATTTGTGATCCGCCGCTGGGACAGTCTAACCGGAGGCGTCGAAGGCATGTATGTGGATCCGGGTACAATCGGCCCTCTCCAGTTCAACAACCACATTCATCTCTACTATCTCACTTTCGTTCTGGCTGCGGCTGCCACACTGGTGACTAAAAACATCGTTCGAGCCCGATCGGGCAGGGCCTTTGTCGCGATTCGTGATCGCTACTTGGCGGCAGAGGTCATCGGTGTGAACCTATTCAAATATCGTCTGATGTCTTTTGCCGTATCCTCATTTTTTGCCGGCATAGCCGGCGCGCTGATGGCCCAGTATCTGGAAGTCATCACCCATGAATCTTTCACGATCCATCAATCCATCGACTATCTCGCCATGTGTATCATCGGAGGTCTGGGAAATGTCCTAGGGGGTATCTTTGGTGTTGGATTTTGGTTTATACTGGAAAGGGTCCTTGAAGTAACGAACACAACCCTGAACACGGCCTATCCGGATCATATAACCTGGTTTGTTTCTCTCAGGGAGATCGTTTTCGGCTTTGTCATCGTCCTGTTTCTTATCTTCGAACCCGACGGCCTGGCCGCGCGCTGGCGCACGATTAGGGCTTATTGGAAGCTGTGGCCGTTTTCCTATTGACGGCTTCGCAAAAAGTCCATTTGCTGTTCGACATGCGATGAATGAAGGTAAAGCCTTGAAATCCATTAAACGCCAAACAAGAAAGGAGGAGGAACAATGAAAAAAGGAAAAACAGGATTTGCTATAGCAGTTATGGTCTTAGCCCTCTCATTATGGGCCATGCCAAGTATGGCAATAGCTGCTGATGAGATCAAATGGGGCGTTCTCATCGACCTTTCCGGTCCAACTTCGGACTGGGGGAAAAACCAGGTGAAGGGCCAGCTTGATGCCATGCGCTGGGTTAACGAACACGGCGGCATCAATGGAAAGAAACTGAAACTCATTGTCATTGATGACGGTTACAAGGTTCCGCGAGGTGTTGCCGGATACAATCGGCTCGTGGATTCGGAAAAGGTGATTGGCCTCTACGTTCAGTCTACTGGAACCACAATGACCTTGGCCAAGAAGATCGTTTCGGATGGCGTGGCCACCATTGCCGCATCTTTCACTTCAAAGTTTCAGAATCCCAAGAAAACCCCTTTCAGTTTCTTTGTCTCACCTTCCTATGGAACCATGGGGCGGATAGCCCTTAAATGGATCAGGGATACTTGGAAGGACAACACCCGTAACCCGAAGATCTGCTATCTCTACCCGGATAACAAGTATGGCAGGGACATTTTAGCGGTTTGCAAAGACTATGCTAAAAAGATCGGCGTGGATGTGGGACCGGACCAGGTCATCAATTGGCCTACCAAGGATGCGACGGTTCAGTTGACCAATATGAGCCGATATGATCCTGACTATGCCTTTATTACATCCACGGCTATGAACGGCGCCGTCATTCTGAAAAATGCAAAGGCATTGGGGCTCAGGACAAAATTTATCTCCAATATCCGCAACTTCGAGGAGTCTTTGATTAAATTGAGCGGTGGCGCGGCTGAAGGCACTTACGGCGTGCACCCCATCGCTCCCTATGGCGCCCCGGTTCCGGGCATGAAAAAGATCATTGAAACCCATGATAAATGGCATCCGGGCGAGACCGGAACCAATGTTTATGTGGAAGGCTGGGTGAACATCCTCAGCGTCTCAGAGGCCCTAAAGGGGGCGGACAAGGCGGGGGATCTGACCCCGTCCGGTATCAGGAACGCCTTCGAGCAGTTCAAGGGCTTTGATACCGGAGGCCTGGCGCCTCCGCTTACGTTCACTTCCACGGATCACCGGGCCGCCATGGCCGCCAAGATTTATGAGATCAAAGGCGGAAAGATGGTCGATGTCAGCGGCTGGGTTGAATTGGCCAGAGACATGGAGTACTTCGGTAAATAGAAGTTCTCCCACAGAGCTCACAGGGCATTGATCTGAATTCCTGAAAAAGGAATTCAGATCGACCCTTGTCCAAAAGAACTCTGGGAACTCATGCGAGGCCGGAGCTATTGACTTCGGAGGCGGGCATCGAAGAGAACACCGCATAGGGGATCAGATAAGAGCAGATTTTTCTAAAAGAATGGGAAAAGGTATGTTGGATTTGAAATTGGCCGGGCGATTTAATGCAGCCGAGTATTTTGTTGATCGCCATATTGAAGAGGGTCGTGGCGACAAGACGGCCATCATTGCTGAAGGTCGCACCTACACCTATCAGCAATTCTTTGAAAACGTCAACAGGGCCGCAAATATGCTTGCCACGCTTGGCGTTGAAATGGAAAACAGGGTCATGCTCCTGGTTCAAGACTCGCCGGAAATGCTTTTTTGCTTTTACGGCGCCATGAAAATGGGTGCGGTTCCCATCCCCACCAACATCCTTATGAAATCCCAGGATTTCCTCTATGTACTCAATGACAGCCGCGCCAAAGTGCTTGTCGTAGATGCCATGTTCATGTCCGAGGTTGAAAAGATAATCGACCAGGCGTCGTTTCTTAAGGCTGTGGTCGTTGTTGGAGATCCGGAAACGAGTCATCGGAGCTTCAATGAGGCAATGAATAAAGTATCTGCGGACTTCCAAGCCGCAGAGACAAAACCGGATGATGCAGCCTTCTGGCTGTACAGCGGCAGAAATCCCGAGAGGCTGATGGGAGCCGTTCATCATCACAGTCATTTGGTCTTTTGTTCCGAGGCCTACGCAAAGGGCATATTGGATATGACCGAGGAGGATAGGGTCCTGGGGTCGTTTCTCTTTTTCGCCTATGGTCTTGGCAACAGTGCCTACTTTCCCTTTGCAGTCGGGGCGTCCACCATCCTGACGACCCATAGGCCCCTTCCTGAACTGGTTTATGAAGATCTGGTCAAATTCCGTCCGACACTTTTCTTTACAGTCCCCACACTCCTGGGGGCATTGGCCGATTATAAGAATGCCTGCCAAAAGGAAGGACAGGATCTAATGCCTGTGGATAGCCTCAGGGCCTGTATTTCATCCGCTGAAATCCTGTCACCGGAGGTCTATCATCGCTTCAGGGAGGCCTTTGGCGTTGAGATCCTGGAGGGTACCGGTTCCACAGAGATTTGCCATATCTTTCTTTCGAATGCCTTTGGGGCGGTCAAACCGGGCAGCACGGGAAAGGTGGTCCCGGGATATGAGGCTCGCCTGCTGGACGACGACGGAAGCCCGGTCGGGCCGGGCGAAATCGGAAACCTCCTTATCAAAGGTGGGTCCATTGCATCATGCTATTGGAACCAGAGAGACGAAACCAAAAGGAATATGCTTGGAGAATGGTTCGTGACCGGTGATCGTTATGTGATGGACGAAGAGGGCTTTTTCAATTTCCGAGGAAGAAGCGACGATATGTTGAGGGTCGGCGGCAAATGGCTGGCGCCTCAGGAGGTGGAGAATACGATTGACCAACACCCCGCAGTTATGGAGAGTGCCGTAGTGGGTTATCAGGATAAGGATGACCTCATCAAACCCTATGCCTTTGTGGTGCTGAAGGGCAGAGAGGCACCCTCCGAGGAACTGGAAGATGAGATCAAGGCATTTGTGAAGGAAAAGATTGCCCCCTATAAATATCCCAGATGGATCGAATTCACCGACGAAATACCCAAAACCGCCGGCGGAAAGATACAGAGGTTCGTCTTGCAGGAAAGAATTGGGCAAAAAGGGTAGCTATGCTCAATGTGAACAATATTGAGGTCATCTATGATGACGTAATCCTGGTCCTAAAGGGCCTGTCACTGGAGGTCAATGAGGGTCAGATCGTTGCTCTTTTAGGTGCCAACGGGGCAGGGAAAACAACAACCCTAAAGGCCATCTCCGGCCTTTTAAAGGTGGAAGAGGGCGAGGTGACCGACGGCGCCATTGAGTTTATGGGGCAACGGATCGACGGAATGGAACCCGAGGACATTGTCAAATTGGGCATTTTCCAGGTCATGGAAGGCCGTTGCGTTTTTGAGAACCTGACTGTCCACGAAAACCTGATCGCGGCCACCAGGACCAGAAAGAGCAGGCAAGAAATCCGCGACCGATATGACACGGTCTTTCACTATTTTCCCTATCTCAAGGCGAGGACCCATAATTTGGCGGGTTATCTCTCCGGTGGAGAGCAACAGATGCTCGTTATTGGCCGGGCATTGATGGCTCACACGCGGTTGATGATGCTGGATGAGCCTTCGCTCGGACTCAGCCCTATTCTCGTTGCGGAGATCTTCAATATCATAAAGCGGCTCAACGAAGAGCAAAAAATGACCATATTGCTTGTGGAGCAAAACGCCAACCTGGCTTTGTCCATTGCGGAACACGGGTTTGTCATGGAGAACGGCAAGATAGTCCTAGATGATACGGTGGAAAAACTCAGGGAGAATGAAGATATCAAAATGTTCTATCTGGGATTGACCGAGATGGGTACCAAAAGAAGCTATCGGGATGTGAAGTTTTATAAAAGAAGAAAGCGTTGGCTCACATAATTAGTTAGTGTCCGTCCAGAAATGGCTATTTTTCAATCTGGCAACGTCGCATTTTCCTGCTATAGTTACTAGGAATACAGAATCAGAATAATAGGAAAACGGCTGGTCATGTAGACCAGCCGTTTCGTCTGAGCGAATCTTAGGATTCAAAAAAAAATATAAATATTGGCTTTGTATAGGCTGTCTAAAAATGTTCGGATGCTAGGCGCGCGAAATCCCAGGAATGAGTCGTACAAAATGAGTACGTCGCAATGACGAGGGATGAGCGCAACGC
>CAYWMP010000211.1:0-9508 GCA_964459445.1 uncultured Desulfobacteraceae bacterium | reverse complement strand
TATATACAATGGTACTTATGATCGAGTTTTTCAAAGGTACAAAAACGCCAAACTACCTCATACTTGACGTCAATGTATTAACAAACCGGTAATGCTCCCCTTTGAGTTTATTGGGTTTGTTGTGTTGTGAACTCCAGAAACTCAACAAACTCTGGCAACTCAACGAATACTTTCAACCTTGAATCCTAGAGAGCCTAGAGCCCAGAGATTAGCACGTCAAGGAGTTATTTAGGTATTTGTTTCTATTGATTTATTGACAATGGGATTAGGATTATTATAATTTCTTGTGAAATAATTCTTTAAATAAAAGGAGTGGTGATAAGATGCTCATTGCATTTCCGACACAGGACAATAAAGGCATGGAGAGCCCGGTATACGGTCATTTCGGCTCGGCTCCCCAGTTCATCATTGTGGATAGTGAAAAAGAGACCTTTGAATCAGCGGGCAATCCCGATATGATTCACCAGCGCGGGCAATGCCAACCCCTGGCAGCCCTGGCAGGAAAACCCGTGGAGGCCGTTGTTGTGGGCGGCATCGGCGCAGGCGCCCTTCAAAAAATCAACGCCGCCGGTATCACGGTTTATAGGGCCGTGGAAGGAAAGGTTTCAGACAACGTGGCATTACTGAAGAAGGGTATGCTGCCGGTATTCACCATGAACCACACTTGCGCGGGACATTCAGCCGGGGGCCACTGCGCCCATTAGAGAAAAGCCTAACTGACAATCAAGACACTTTAGAAAGCGATTCATGAACATGAGAAAGAGCCTTGAAATAAATTGCATGGAGAATTGTCATGCCCATTTATGACTATCTTTGTATGGATTGCGGCGAGGTTTGTGAGATGCTGGTAACATCTTCCGATGCATCCCCGGAGTGTACCGCTTGCGGCGGCCAGGAGCTCAAAAAGATGATGTCGGCCCATTCCTCACTTTCGGGAGTTTCAGGCTCGAAGTTCCCCGGCGCCGGTGATACGGCCTGCTGTGGCACAAGCCCCGCCGAGGCGACCTGCGCAGGTCCCGGAAGCTGCTGCGGGAAGTTTCAGGGCTGATAGTCTTCGATAAGAATTCTCTGGCTACTCGTTCAGATCATCTACCCTTTTCTTCTACTGGAAACCTTAGTGTGAAAAGGGCGCCCTTTCCAATTTCACTCTCCACATGGATATCCCCTTTGTGTCTGTCAACAATACCATTGACAGTTGAAAGGCCCAGACCGAGACCCTGGCCCTCTTTTTTTGTGGTGAAGAATGGATCAAAGATCAAGGGGATATTTTCTTTGGCAATGCCGCATCCCGTATCAAGCACCCGGACCTCAACAGACCCTTCTCCCCTTATAGACGAACTTCTCAAAGTGATGGCCCCGCCCTGGGGCATGGCATCAATGGCATTGAAGATGAGGTTGATCAGGCACTGTTGGATCTGATTAAAGTCCCCCCATATTTTGGGAATGGTTGGATCCAGATCCCGTTTGATTTCTATGTCTTGAAGGGTAAGCTTATGCTCGCTCAACATAATGCATCTCTGAATCAGTTCATTGATATCGATCTTTTTAAACTCCAATTCGGATTTTCTTGAGAAGGCGAGGAGATTTGAAACGATTTGAGAGCAGCGGCCGGTTTCGGATTCGACCAGAGATAGGTACCTCTGAAATTTCTCGGTATGTTCCTGGTTAAGGGCCCCTCGGTTCATAATTTTGATCATAAGCCGAACATAGTTAAGGACACCCGCAAGGGGGTTGTTTATTTCGTGTACGACACTGGCAGCCAGCCTCCCCAGAGAAATCATTTTGTCCTGGTGAAGGAGACGCGCCTGGTCATCAAACTGTTGCTCCAAGCGCCTCATTTCCCTCAGGTCCCTGATAAAGGCCACGATGCCGATTTCTTTGTCTTCTTCAAAGAGAACCGTGGCAGAGAGTTGGACGGGAATTTTGGCGCCGAATTTGCTCAAGAGATGGTTCTCGAAAAGAAAAAGCCGGCTCTTTCCGCCATAATTATCTGAGTGCAAGGCCTCATCGAACTTTCCAGCCTCACCGGCAGGGAAGAACTCTGTAAATCCCATCTTTCCCCGGACTTCATCTTGCGAATAGCCCAGCATGCCTTCCAGGCTTTTATTGAACGTAACGATCTTTCCCATGCTGTCACAACCCAGGATACCGTCTATAGAGCTCTCTATAAGATTATTCTGGAAGTTGAAGGTCCTAGCAAGTTCCTCCGCCGTATCCATCCACCGTTCCTCGATGAGGGCGGTATAGTCGTTTAACTCCTTTCGTGTGGTATATCGTTCCTTGGCCCGGCCCAGGGCAACAAATAGGGCCTGATCATTGACGGGCTTGGTGATGAAATCCGATGCATCCAGTTGAAGGGCTTGGATAGCCAAATCAATTTCTCCAAAGGCCGTCATTACAATGACCTCTATATTAGGATGATCCTTTTTGATTCGGTTGAGGACTTCGATGCCGTCGATCCCCGGGAGGCGAATATCCACAATAGCAATCTGCGGAGATTCGGTCCGACACTTTTCAAGGCCGATTTCCCCGTTTTCCGCAGTGATGACCTCATAACCGGCATCTGCCACGCTAATGGACATGACCTTGCGAATGCCCTCTTCGTCATCGATGATCAGCACTATCATTTCAGTTGAAACAGAATCTTCATTCATACCCATGAGTTTAGGGCTTTTCTCTATCGAGTGTCAATGATGATTGAACAAAGGGACCCATTTGACCTCAGCCTTCCGAATTTGATAGGCTTACACCATATGATTCCATTTGATTGACTCATTGGCATATTCATACATCTCGAATGTAGTATTTTTGAGAAAGACGGGGTGAGTAGGCAATAATGCAAAAGGATACAGTAGACCACATTGCGCGTACAGGAGTGACGCGTCGGGATTTTCTGCGGCTCAGTGCACTGGCTTCTGCCGGGTTGCTGGTTGGATGCGCTGTAAATCCCGTGACCGGGCAGCAGGAGTTAATGCTCCTGAGTGAAGCGGATGAGGTCAGGCTTGGCCGTCAGACAGATGCCCAGATTATGGAAGAGTACGGAATCTATGAAGATGAAGCCTTGGGTGGATTCATCAAAAGATCCTGTCGCAGAATGGGCATGTTCTCCCATCGCTCCAATCTGAACTATCAGGCCAAGGTTTTGGATGCATCCGTGGTTAATGCCTTTGCGGTGCCGGGAGGCTACGTGTATTTTACGAGAGGCATCCTTGCGTATCTCAATAGTGAAGCCGAATTCGCGGGTGTCATGGGGCATGAGATCGGGCATATCACGGCCCGCCACTCCGCCCAGCAGTATAGCCGTGCCCAGGTCGCCCAAATCGGTTTGGGTCTGGGCATGGCGGTTTCAGAGACCCTTCGTGGTTTTTCTGAACTGGCTCAACAGGGCGTGGCCATGTTGTTCTTGAAGTTCAGCCGGGACAATGAAAGACAGGCGGACGACCTGGGCGTGGAGTACGCGACCCGAGCAGGGTATGATGCGAAAGAGACGGCCAGTTTTTTTGAGACCCTGAAACGCATGCAGTCAAGCTCCGATCGCAGCGGTCTGCCCAGCTGGTTTTCAACCCATCCCGATCCTGTTGATCGTATAGGCGCAATTCAGTTGCGCGCCCAGGAATGGAGACAACGGCTGGGTGTGCAAGAACTTGCAGTCAACAAAGAGTCCTATTTGGACAGGATAAACGGCCTCACCTATGGGGATGATCCGCAGCAGGGGTATGTGGCAAAGGGCATTTTCTACCATCCGGGTCTTCGCTTTCAATTTCCCAAACCCCGAGGTTGGAAACTGAACAACACCCCATCGCAGGTGCAGATCGCCGATCCAAATGGAGAGGCGGGCATTCTCTTTTCAATCACAACGGGTAGATCACCCAGGGATGCGGCTCAGGGATTTGCATACAAAAACAGACTGAACGTGCTTTCCTCGCGAGAGCTTCGGGTCAATGGACTCTATGCCCACCAGCTTATTTTCGATTTACGCTCCAAAGGTGGTGTTATTCGCGCGGTATCCTACTTCATTGAAAAGGATCGCCATATCTTTGTCTTTCATGGATTTGCACCTCGCCAACTGTTTCAGAGATATCAGGGCACATTTGAATACACCATGGGAGGATTTCGAAGGCTTGATGACCCAAAGCGAATCGATGTGCAACCGGACAGTATCCGGATCCGAAGGGCCAAAAAGGACGGCAGTGTTGAGCGCAACCTGAAATCGCTCGGCGTTTCCGGCGATAAACTGAAAGAAACGGCCCTATTGAACGGAAGACGACTGAACGACGTCATCCCTGCCGGCACGAAGTTGAAAGTTATCCAAAAGGAATGAGAAGATCTGGATAACCTGTTACTTCAAAGTCCGGTCTGAATAGAGGAATCCGGTGTAATGAAGGCTAATGGATGCTACGAAATTAGAAACTAGAAACTGGAAACTCGTACAGGATAGAAAATTCAATACTCATTGTTGGAATCAATTCGTGGATTTTTCTGTTAAGACCTACATTCAAATCCTTTCGTTAGACCTTTTTGCAAGGTAATAGTCAAAAACCTCGCGGGTTGTTTTTTGGGGGGTATAGCCAAACTCCTCTTTTAGTCGTCTGTTGCTAAGCACAGGGCGGTATTGCAGGAACATGACCTGCTCAGGGCCGTATTGGGTAAGATGGAAGAATTTAAGCAAGCGCAGAGCCCTTCGGACCAAAGACGCAGGCAACGGTAAGTAAGGCCTATTAATGATGGTGGCGATATCCTTCATGCTCAGCGCACCATCCCCGGCCAGATTATAGATTCCGGTGACATCCTCTCGAATACCCTTCACAATGCACGCCACCACATCCTGATCCCAAATAAAGACAAAGGGCGAAGCCGAACCGCTGATTCCGAGCATAATCTTTTTATCAAATAGCGCGGTGACCTGGTTGTCGGCTGTTCCTCCGAGTATGGTTCCGGGCCTGAAAACAAGCTGTTTAAGCTCCGGATGTTTCTCCCGATACCTGGAGAGCAACTCTTCGACAAGCCTTTTGTGGTGTGAGTAGCTAAATTCAGGGTTGCCGCGAAGGGTGTCCCTTTCATCGAGACAATGGGGATTATCGTGATGATAACCATAGGCAGCGCCGCTGCTGGTAATGATCAGTTTACGGACGCCGGCTTTGAGACAAGCCTCAAGGACGTTTTCGGTTCCCTGGACATCCACAGAATATTCGAATTCCCTATCCGGATTTTTCCCGGGGGTAACAATGGTTGCGAGATGAACCACGGTGTCAATCCGTGCTTGTTTGAAGGTCTCGGCAATCTCGGGCGAACGCACGTCCTGGGCCACGTAATCAATCCCCGATAGCCTCTGCTCCGAAGGGATTTCGCGAATATCCGAAGCTACGATGTTTCCATAATCTTCTTTATCGCGATGCAGGGTCTCGACAAGTTGCTTTCCTATATAACCGGAAGCCCCGGTGATAAAGACGGACGGTTTTTTAAAAGTGACTTGATTCATTTTTTTAGACAGGATGACAGGATTGACTTGAATGTTTGTTCATCTCGGTTGATCCCTTAGTGGAGATCCCTGGCCCAAACCTGGTTGCAATCGTAACGTTGCAAATGAGCAATATTCACAGCACAATGGCCAAACAAAAATAGGCTTATTAACGGCGTTCAAGGGTAGGTCTCGATCTTATGTCTAATTTCAACCTTTTCCTTTCTATCCAGGTCCGTTTTGAATAACTCTATGCACTGACAACTAACATACTTGTTTTCACGAATACCGAAGCTCATTCTATGGTCAAAGCGACAAGCACAACCGAAAATTGTTTCGGCAATCTTTTCATTCTCCGTAGGACTTCCTTCAGGTTGTGATAGTTTTTGATTAACTGGATTCAACCGCTTGGATCTGGGTGGATGAATCCCCCAAAGGTATGGCGGATTTTCCCGCCAGACTTATGGCGGGTAAATATCATGTTTATCCTGTTATCCCGTCAAAGCTTTTCTTCCGATGAACTGTTACGTGATTGGAAGGGGTCGACGAGACCAAAAGAGTGCCAGGCTCAACCCCGATATGATATGCCAGATGCCCCACCATGCAGCGACGATGGCCATGCCACCCAGACCATCGAAAAAGTTGAAAATAAGGATCAATCCCAGGGCAGAATTCTGTATGCCGACCTCTATGGAGACAGCCCTTACATCCCGCATTTCCAATCCTAGACATCGGCCTGACCAGTATCCCAAGTTCAGTGCGAGGGCATTATGGATGAGGACGCCGAAGACAACCAGACCCACAAAATCGAGAAAGTGCTGCCAATTGGCCGAAAGAGCCATGCCGACGACGCCAAGGAATACAATAAAAGAGAAGGCCTTAAAAGGCTTTCGAATTCTGTCGGCCAGTTTCGGGAAGAGGCGGGAAAGAAGCACGCCAATGGCCATAGGAATGCCGAGGATCATGAAGATGGTGGTGAAGACGTCTAGGGGATTCAGGCTCACACGCCTTAAAATAGGTTCAGTTGCAGGATTGAGACTGCCCCATAGAGTGAGGTTGAGGGGCGTTAACAGGATGGCTGCTGCAGTGGATACAGCTGTCATGCTCACGGAGACGGCTGCATTGCCCCGGGCCAGATAGGTCATGATGTTGGAGAGATTCCCCCCTGGGCAGGCGGCAACGAGCATCATCCCCAGGGCCATCGAAGGATGGGGCTTTAGGATCAAAGTCAAAAGGAAAGTGAATGCGGGAAGCAGAATAAACTGAGCGGCCAGGCCGATTATCGGCGCCTTAGGCACAACAAAAACCCTTCTAAAATCTTCGAGCTTTAGATCAAGGGCGACTCCCAACATCATCAGTCCGATGACCACATTCAGTGCAAATAGGCTTTGAGGATTGAAGTTCAGACGAACCTGATCAACGATTGCTGGATCCATGTCATTTCCCCGGTCTTTTCTGCTTCATTTTTCTTGTGGAACCTAAAAACCTCGTCCTTTGGGAGTGCTTCCTTTCCATGACCTGCATCGTTACCCCACCGAACCTCCGAACCTTTGAACCCATGAACCCTGAACCCATAGGAAGGGTATTTTAGAGTCCGTGTTATTGTCAACCTGTTTGCCTGTGTTTTGGGGTCGGAGTTCTGAACGCGGTTCAGTTTTGGCCCGAGGGTTGAGGAAAAAAGTGAAGACAATTTAGGGGGATTTCGATATGGTTCCAGACGGCTTCGTAAAAAGTCCACCTGCGGCGTTGCACTTCATCTTCTTGTCGCGCCGAAGCGTAGGCGAAAGCGGATCGTCATTGCGACGTACTTTAAGTACGCCTCATTCCAAAAGATTCGCACGCCTTGCATCTGGGACTTTTTTCTGTGCCGTCTATTCAATGACTTCTTGCGAGCTTATTGAAAATGAGCAAAGGGATTCATCAGTGAAGCCACTCCAGCCCTACCCACAATGCGTTGACTGTCTTGTTGGATTAGCCCAAAGTGCAGCCGATATGTCGACAAGTGATGATTCAAGCTTGAAGGAGAAGGTTGAAATCGAGGCACGTAGGATATTGGAGCAAAGCCGTGACGTACCTCTAACATCTCCTCAGGTCGCGAATCGCATTCTCCGGGAGATCACGAGACGGTCAGGGAATGTGGATCCCTATTCCTTTTTCAAGATCCGGGAGATTGAAATAGCGAAGAGGGTATTTGAAGGAATTCAAGTGGAAAAGGAAGATGATCTGCGCTCTCACATTACTCTCGCTGTCCTTGGCAACAGCATAGACTTCTTCCGGGATCCTGAAGACGCCTTTTCCGAAATACCCGATCAAATGAAAAGGGGCATTTCTTTTTCCTATGATGATATAGAGCATCTGGAAACCTTTTTAAACAACGACCCGAAGCTGGTCCTCTATTTGACGGATAATGCGGGTGAGGTTTTTTTTGATTTGCCTCTCTATGATTACGTGTGTGAACGATCCGAACGAACCGTGTTGATCGTTAAAGGCGGTCCATCCATTAATGACCTGACCAGACAGGAGTTGAAGGTGGCCGGGTTGGAACATCGATTTGACGAAATAGTCGATACGGGAACAGAAGGCGTTGGAATCGATTGGGATGAAGTTTCCGACGATTTTCGTAATCTTCTGGATGGGGCTGATTTGGTCTTGTCTAAAGGTATGGCCAATTTCGAAACCCTCTATCCCAGATCGCCAAAGCCACCGACCTTCTATATTTTTAGGGTTAAATGCCGCCCGATCCAGGATTATGTGAATGGACCCATGGGGAGTTTTGTGGCACTCTGGCAAGAGTAAAGCATTGCTCTGCTAACATAGAAAATCGCCAAGTTTTCAGGGCATTGAAAATTTCTCGCCCGCTTCCGTCGTTTTGCCCTCCGGAAGCTAGAGTTCTCAAAGGCCACTGAGGGTGAATTTAGCCAGATTCTTTGAGTGGAAGAATCTGGCCAACCATCAGCCCTTTTGGGCGGCATTAAAGCTTAATTTCGTTATCGGGAATTACCCGACCCAGGATGGACATACTGATTCTCAAAATCTCAAAATCTCAGAGTCTCAGTGAACTCTGTTTGCAGCCCATAGGGCCGCGTGTCTAGCTGGTGGAAGTCCGGCTGCGGGAATTGGCTGTTTACCCGCATAGTTATACTCGACGTCTGATTGGGGTGACCCAATCAGGCGAAAGCTCGAAAGTAAACGTCCTTGCCGGTGAAGGGCTAGCAATTGCACCGGGCCGTAGCATAAAGTGAACTTTGCAGCCTCGTTACGCTTCCCACGTGAGAACCGGCGTGCGTGGGGTTGTGGGTGCCGAGCTTGTGCAGAGATGGCGAAGGCTACTACGGACGGCGAAGGAACAGTCGTAGGCAGCCGTTCGGCCCGCCGGGGTACGGAAGGCGGCACGGTGGAAACAGACACGCGGAGCAAATTGGGGAGCCTCTCGATACCAGCCCATACAAGGCCGTAGGGCAAAGACCCGTCGTATAATTCATAAATCGAAGGGAGGGGGGTCGAGAGTTTCGGATGAGGCCATAGTAAGCTATGACCCGGGGGGACAACATAACCCACTGGCGAGCCAAGGGCCTCTGGACTGGATTGCTCTTTCGCATAGAAGGAAGATCCGCTTGAGCGAAAGCTCGACTACGGTAATGATTTCTTCCATCGATGTTAGAGAGCTTTGACCGCATATAAGTCTGTAAAGTACGTGCGTATGTGGGCCTTGCACTTAAGCCGTATCTTGCCGATGAAGGTTGCGGTCGAATTCCAGTTTGAAGCCGTACTGGGGAAAACCCAACGTCCGGAATTTTAGAGGGGGAGGAGGAGACGTATTGCAAGGCCTGATGGCCATTTGCCACACAACCTGAAAAGGTGGATACTTTGGAAGTCATTGGCCTAAACAATGGCGCGCCTCCTCTCTACTCGGCGAGAGAAATATTTGAGGCGGTTGGTTGTTTACGGTTAAGTAAATTTTGTCACTAAATAGCTTAGAAGGAGGTAAAGATGGCGGAAACAAAAGGCAAAGCATTGGTCACCGGGGCAAGCAGTGGAATAGGTCGTGAA
>CAYWMP010000210.1:0-9549 GCA_964459445.1 uncultured Desulfobacteraceae bacterium | reverse complement strand
TTTGATAACCAACACAAAAAATGTTAATTTATTTGACTCAATAAAATCCCTGCTTTAGGGGGGACTCTGATGGCCAGCACGTCCCCTTTTTTGACATTCACGATGGATTGCTGTTCCTTATAATCCATCCGGTCGGTGCCTCTTATTACGGTGCCGGGAATTTTTTCGGCTGGAAATTTCAGTTTAATTCGGGCGTCTTGGCCATTTTTTGGGGCCTTCCCTTTGGCGATTACCCAGTCGTGACAGGGCATCTTCTTGTAAGCGGCATCGGTGATGGCTTTTTTGGCAACATCCGGGAGGATACCATGGACAACCTCTCTATCGGCCAAGCGCTTTTCAACCTGTGCCGAGGTCAAGGCCTTGCCTGTTGAACCTGGAGGATGCACGGTCAAATTGACGCATAATCCATCTTCGGATATGCGCAGCGGGTCCTCGACACACAATTGGCCGTTGAGGTAGTCGGCGTAACCCACAACCATGCCCTCGGCCACAGCAAAGGTCAGGTCGTCATCCTTGACGTTCACGTTCTCTCCGGCCGCCACTTTGATATCTTTCGGCTTGGCCCCCTTTAGGACCGTCCCGGTGACAGTACGCCCGTTCACTGGATCGACAACGGGAATTTTTTTTGCCAGCACGTCACCGCCGTTCACCGTATCTTTGATTATGTTAGCGGCCTCCAAATCACCGCTGTTTCTTTCCCCATCAACGGTTTCCGGATCATCGCCGTTCAATTGAAATTGGAACTCAATTTTTGCGTCCACCCCGTCTTTGGCCGGGGTGCCCTCGGCAACTCGGCAATTTTCAACCGCCTCTTCTCCTTCCAGGGCCTCTTTGATGGTATCCTCTTTGATCCCCTGTTTTACACCCGCTTGCTTCAGTATACCGGTCATGTCCTCGACGGTCAGGCGGCTGTTGTCTGCAAGTACCGGGGTTATTGGCATCTCCGCCCACATACCGTCGGGATCGACTTTCACCAAATCGGTGACCGATACGTCCTTAAAGGTTTCCCGCGCCGCACCGTAAACCGTGGAAATGAAGGATAGGCCGTCTTTGGCAATGGTCACATTTTCGCCGGCCGAAAACTCGGCATCCGCGCCTCTTTCGGCAGGGACCTCCTGACCATGGATATTCCGCCCAACGCTCCCTTCGGTAGCAGGGACCATGACGGCGATGATCTGTCCCGGCTTTACCATATTGCGGGCCCAGGGATCGCTGTTGGGCGCATCCCGGCCGATTTTCATTTCTATTTTTCCTGCTTCCCCCGCAATTGGAGGCTTACCCTCGGCAATCGGTATGTTTTCCTGGGGAGTTCCGGTCTCCGCTACCTTGGCCACAGCCTCCGAGATCTTTTCCCCGTCAATCCCGAACTCAATACCAAGATCGGCCAAAGCCTGTTCCACATCCTCCGTGGTCAATGGTTCCCCATCGCCTAGGGGCGGTGTGATGATCTTCAGAACGGCCGCCATATTGTCTTCCCGAACCAGGATATCCAGTTGACCCGGTGCGTTCTTTAGGGAAACGGTATAGGTGTCACCGTCGACCTTCGTCACCTGGAGCTCTTTCGCCTCTACACCGAGTTCACGGGCGCCTTCCGTCAGGGCGTCCTTCTTGGTTTTGGTTTTTACGGTTATGGAGAGCTCTTGCATTTATTCGCCTGGTAATGCCTTTCAGAACATCTCATCGATGGTCCGATCCTATTGCCTTTTCAATATGCAAGGTTGGCTCCAAAAACGACCTAACAAGTTGTTATCGAACCAAAATCCCTCCCCCGCCCTCCAATCACTTTTTTCGATCTGACTTATCGAAACAAATCGTTTGACTCGATATCAAAAATTTCAATACCCTTCATAACGATATTAAAGTGTGAGCATAAATGCCTTATTAATCAAGTTACACTCGTAAATTGTTTAACCGCAGACGAACGCAGACATTAAAGACTTTTTGCCTGGGCGACCTGCCCAGGCAAAAGGGCCATATGCTTTACAGGTAAAAGGGTAGGTGTTATCGCGAAGCGATCGGCATCTTTTGCCTCCGCAGGTCGCGGAGGCAAAATTTCTGTGTCAGCCCGCCATACTTGTGGCGGGCGAGTCTGACCGGTTCGTCGGTGTGTGTCGAGCGACCCTGAGTGAATTCGATGGGGAGCGGGTGGCTAATTTAAAGTGCAGTATCTCTAACGCGCAGAAAATAAAGAAGGAGGTCGAAAATGAACAGGATTGATAAGACAAATGATTTGTTTTTGAATGGTGGATTGAATTGTGCCCAGGCAATCCTTACGGTTTACGGAGAAGACGTGGGCATGGATGCGGACACGGCCAGGGTCTTCGGACGGCCCCTCGGGGGTGGTGTCGGGGTGTCTGGGGGGATCTGTGGATTTCTCTCCGGCGCAGTCCAGGTCCTTGCCCATGCCTTTAACCACCCGGATGAAGGTCAGGCCAGAAAAGATACGCACCCCAAAGTGGTCGAATTCTTAAATGCCTTTAAAGAAAAACACGGGGCCTTGACGTGCAATGAACTCCTGGGCGTTGTGAGGAGTACAGAGGAGGGCGAGAGAAGGATGAAAGAGGAGGGCCTTGCCCGGAAAATATGCCCCAATTTCGCCCGTGATGCGGCGGAGATTTTAGAAGGCTTGCTTCAGAGGAAATAGTGTGAATCAATAATCGGATATGGCCCTGGTCAACGCCGTTGCCGGTCCGCTTGTGCAATAACCCGTTATGCTATGCTATATCCGGTTTCGTACAAAGAACTGCTAACCAAGCATCCCATACAAATCTTCCAGATCATACCATTTCGCGTCATAATCGCCTCTCACCTTGGAGCCCGGTTTATTTCTTAAAAAAAATCGTTTCCCTATGGTTGCTCCGCGCGGGTTTGGATATGCTTTTAACTTTCTTTCCAGATCTTCAATAAGCATTTTATAGGATCTGACAGATCCCCATTTACATTCACCAAGATCCGTCCAATGATCGTCTCTCAGACCGACTACATCTATCTGCACTTTTTTATCCCAATACTCCCCTACCTCAAAACCAGCACTTACACTTTCCCTTTGATAAATTGCCGGTAGGGCCTGCCGACACAACTCTTCGAAACACAAACCAAAATAAGCATCAAGTTCAGGGCGAATGCGTTCACGCAAAGCGCGCCGGGCACCCATTTGCTGTATAAAACTAAGGTTGGGAAACACAAATCTGAACCAGAAACGCAACAAAGGATCCTGGAGTACGTATCGGACTTTCCGCTGGTTTGGCTTCTTTCCGGTGAGGGGTAATCTTTTGCTAATATACCCAAGATTACTCAACTGCTGGATATAATAGTGAAGGCTCCTCTCAGGAATGCCTGTTTGAGCAGCAATGGCTTGATTGCTGGTATATCCCGCAGCTACAGCTGTCAGCACGGCATGAAAATTTTCAACGCCCCTGAGTTCTTCCCGAAGCAAAAACTCCGGTTCACGAAACAGAGGTCCGAATTCATCAAGTAATTTCTCTTCGATGTTTTTTTCCACGGACTTCGTTTGATTGAAAAAACGCAAGTAAAGTGGAATCCCGCCACAGATGAAAAAAGTTAAAGCACGATTTAAAAGTGACCAGCGGGGATAGAATTCTGCTGCTTCAATATAGGAAAACGGCCGCAAGAGAATCTGTGATGTGCGTCTCCCGAATAACGGGCTTTTCCGTCCGAGCACCTCTCGCTCCATAAAACCGATGTATGAACCGCACAAAATAACCAACATATCTCCTGAGTTCTTCCAGAAACGATCCCAATATTCTTGGATGACTGAGGGCAATTCACGACTGGCAGCTACCATCCATTGAAACTCATCGAGCACGATGACAAATTTCCCCTTTGATTTGCATTTATCCGAAACCACAGCGAATACTTCAGACCAGTTTTTCACCGCAAGAGAAGATAATAGAGGCTCATCAAGAACTCTGGCAGCCTCCCGGAGGAATTCACGAATCTGGAGTGCGGCTGGAGCCATTTTGCCCAGATAGTAGATACCTGGCTTGGGACCGAGAAATTTCAGGATAAGCTCACTTTTACCTACACGCCGCCTTCCATAAACTGGGATGAGGGCTGACTCCTTAGATGAGTAAACGTCTTCCAGAAATGAGAGTTCTTTTTCCCTTCCTATGAACATGGATTCATTAGCTCCTTTTTTTGAAAGCATACATACCGGAATATATCTTGTCAAGTTATAACTTGTCTTAAATAAACTTGACAAGTTATCCCTTGCTAATACCCCTGTCTCTCAATTTCCAGCTTTCGGGTTGACAGTGCGTCCGACAGGTTAATTTACCCTACCGTATTTCCCCTTTCTCATATTTATGATTCTACTCCAATTTAGTGGGTAAAAATGGAATCGAAGCTACCATGCATAAACTATATAGTCCGAGTGTTATATTTGCCGCGCGTGCTTGCACCCCGCTCTGCGGGGCTCTCCTTCGACTTCGCTCAGGATCGCTCGATCCACACAGACTTATCCGCCAGAGACTGACAAGCACGCAGATTCAAAGTGAGGATTTGATTGCTTAGTATTGTTGGGGAAGGGGTTCTCAGGAAAAATGAATGATTTCTTTTTTCCTGAGAACCTCTTCCCGCTCTCAATCCCATGTTTGGGATTGAGGCCTGCGTTGCAGGCAGACTAAGCAATCTGATATATCTCCGCGACTTTGGGAACTCTGTGAGAGAACCTCTTATGCTAATTCACTTCGCCCAAGTCGGCCGAACTAAAAGTCTGCGTTTGCCCGCCTTACTTCTGGCGGGCTAGTCTGCGGTTAAAACATTTCATATTAAATTCCTAAATTTTTCCCACCCTATTGACAAATTTGTTTAGGTACTATACATTTATAGGCATGTCTCAAGAGCACTTAACCAATCTCCCACGGCACATAATTGAAAAATTTATGGGGATTGTGCGGCGAACTGCGGATTTGGAGAATCGGCCCTGGCATTTTGGCACATCGGAAACTCTGTATCGCTCGGAAATGTTTTTACTGGAACTCATCGGCGAGCGGGAGGGTCTCAGCGTCACCGAGGCGGCCGATCAATTGGGCATCACCAAGGGAGCGGTTTCACAGACACTAAAAAAACTCGATGCCAAAGGATTGGTGGAAAAACAGACCGATCCGGATAACAGTTTAAGAGCCTGTTTATACATGACTAATAAAGGCAAGAGTGCCTATTATGCCCATAAACATTGGCATGAGAAAATAGATGACGGTTTCAAAGACTTTTTTATCGGGCTCGGTCCGGAAAACATCGCCTTTCTCGAAGATTTTTTGGATCAGCTAGATGGATTCCTTGACAAGTGGGAGGAGAGTCTGAGCAAGCAAGATTAAATGGTTTAGTCGGTAAATTGTTTAGTCGTAATAATGAGGGAGTAAAACAGTCGATTATTAATCGCAAATAGTGTCCAAGGACAAAAAATTTTTGCACCAAAAGTATAGCTACTAAACAATATGAAAAACTTTCATTCACCTCAGAGCTCGCAAAGAGCGCAGAGGATTTAGTATTTTCCTTGTGCCCTACGCCTTGCGCCTTTAACCTTTTTTGAAAGGAGAACATCATGAACACACACGTATGCCCAACATCCGTTTCAGGATTCCTATCCTCATCCCTTAGGACCTGGATTCAGGACCCCAATAAAATCCTGGATGGCATGGTGGCACCGGGGCAAACCGCAGCAGATATCGGCTGCGGACCTGGGTTTTTCACCCTACCCCTGGCGCAGATGGTGGGCGAGAACGGGAAGGTGATCGCCGCTGATTTGCAGCAGGAAATGCTGGATAAGGTAAGGAAAAGAGCTGCCAAACAAAATATCCAGAATACGATCAAGTATCATGTATGCGAGTCGGACTGCCTAGGAATCCAGGATAAGACTGACTTTATCCTGGCCTTTTACATGGTTCACGAAGTACCGGACCCGGACAGCTTTTTCAGGGAGACCCGGGAGATAACCAATCCCGGCGGTCGGCTCCTCCACGTGGAACCCAAATTTCATGTAACAAAGAAAAAATTCCAGGAAATGATCGAAAAAGCTGAATCCGCCGGCTGGCAACCCCATGCCTATCCCAAAATTCGATTCAGCTGGGCCGTCCTGTTCTCTTAGTTCGCTGCCCTTACAGAAATAGCCCGCGCAGTTGATAAGTCTGACAAGCGCTTGGAAAACGAAGACCTTCCTGCTTTCGCTTATATAGAACGAGAATAGGGATTAGAGGATTTAAGGAATATTGGAGGGAAGGGAGGCAGAGAACGTACTTGAGAAGCGAAAAATTACGTTGGATGTAGCGTCTAGTCTGACTCAAAAATCCTTTGCATTCTTTCCGTAAATATCTCAAGAAATCTATTCCTCAATCGTTCTTCCAAAAAGCTATCTGCAATCATCGTCTCAAAGGTTGATCTAAGCCTACTCAAACGTTCCAAGGCGTTAAGGACCTGTTTAGTGTTCAGGCCCAATTGTTCAGCGAGTCCTTGAAAATCCCTTTTTGAAATATTATTCCGCTTTCCTTGAAGGCTGAGACACATTTCTTCTTTCTCTTCAGGGAGCACCAGCCTGGAGCTGACGACATCATAGGCCGGCGATAGTGAATATCCCACTTCTTCCCTCAAGAGGAGCGAGAAATTTTTTAGATGGGCGTCGCCGTTGCCAAGCACAAAAAATAGCAAGGCCCTTTCAAAAAGGTTCACCAGATCGAGGCCGGGAACATTTGAATGTTTTTTTATGAAATTGCCCATTCTTTCGTAGGAACCTCTGTATTTGTCTTCTGTTTGAAGAAGTTGCTGGAAATCCTCTTGTTGAAGTTTAAAGCCGTCATCAAGTCTATCGAATCTTTTAACGACATAGGACAATCTACCATCTTTCAGGGGCAAGAGGCCGTGAGGCGGTACCTCAATACCATAGGCGGATGCCATATTCATACACAGGTTCTCATTTTCAGGTAGCTGTTCAAAAGGATCTGTTGGAGGTTTCAGGATAAAAAGCCCTCCTCTGTCGACGACGGTTAATTCACTGCGTTTACGATCATGGATGGTTGACAGTTTGGGTTGCACACCCGAGATAGACATCCGGCCAACCATTTTTTGAGCTTCAGCAGCCACATCGGAGCTTTTAAAGGGCACATTCGGAGGTTGAGCCGTTCCAAATAGTTTTTTAGAGCATTTCTTGTGGTATCCTTGGAACAGATCTTGGCCGGGTTCCGATAGGTGGCATGAAAGACATTTTTTGAACATTAGCTGTTTTCCTCATCAAGGGGAAAGATTTTGGCCGCCCCTATACAATCACCACCAGTGGCAAGCAGGATATCAAAAAGGTTTTCCGGGTCTATCTTCAAAGTACGGCTTGTCAGATCTAACAGCCATCCCTCAGGGATCAGCCCAATAAAAAAAGGAAACAACTTTTCACTTTCATAAGGCAGATCGGTTAAAGGTAGAGTAAGACTTATCGGCTGAGCCTCCCGTAATGAAAGATACTCTTTGAAATAGTGAAAGCGAAACCCTCTTTCTGTTTTTTCAAGAAGGCCGGCCTTACTTTCCCGCAAATAGACAAAGGCCTTATTCTTTCTATCCATTATCTAATCCTCGTCGATTTCAGGATGCCAATCAACCGGGCCGAGGTTTTTGCCGAATAACTGAAGGACCTGGTTCACCTTGTCCATTCTCAAGGTTGCCTTCCCCTGTTCCAGATCTCTCGCGAACCTCAATCCAACCCCGGCCTTATGAGCCAGGTCTATCTGGGTCAATCCGTGAATCTTCCGTTGTTTTTTTACGAATTCTTTAAGTTCCATAATACAATTATACCCTATCGGGATGATTTATGTGGAAAAATTCCAGACATCCTGCCTTCTGGTGGCTTTTGTTTGAACAATATGAGATAAATATACCTGATCGGGTATGATAATATGCAAATGGATAACTAATAGCACCTATCGGGTATAATATCAAGAGAAATAATTGTATATTATACCCGATAGGGTCAATTCGAATCAAAAGCAGGCAAGGCGAAATTTTCACCTTATGAAATTCACGCTTTGCACTAGGATCTCTCAGCTCAAATGACGACTCTGTCGTCATTTGACATGCCATATGACGAAAGAACCGACACTCACCACGTTGAAAAACATTACCCTACACATCATCATTGGACTTTTTCCTTATTTTCCTTGCAATTTTGAATGTAGACTTCAAATATGCAGGGAATATAGGGATTGCACAAAGTATTTGTGTCCGGAATACAGCAGTTGAATAAGAAGGTGAATAAATAATAGAATGGATTTGTCCAAAGGTACGAGATGCAAATTTGAATTGAATGGATCTATAAAGCCTTAAGCGAGCTTCGAGCGTGGTCGGCTCAATGGAACTTGGAAAATATTGACTTCCGAGCTGCTTCCGAGTTCTTTGCCTTCCATTCCAGGAAACGGAACCTTTCTTTTAAGGAACACGTGGAGGACGCAAAAAATGATGAGCTTTAGGGGTACGCGGCTTCAGAACACCAAACTTACCCTTTCCATCGTGTGGCTGTTGGAAACTCTGGCCGAATCCAAGGGACGCCAGCAGCTTTATGAGAAGCAGTCGCCCCAGATTCTCAAAAGCCTCAGAGAGATGGCATTGATCGAGAGCACCGAATCATCCAATCGAATTGAGGGAGTGACGGTTGAGAGAAATCGATTACGACCCCTTGTTATCGGCAATACTCCTCCCCGCGACCGCTCAGAGGAAGAAATCGTTGGCTATCGCATGGCGATAAACTGGTTACACACGGATTATCGCAACATACCCATCACGCCGGAAACCTGTCTGCGCCTCCATGCCTTGGCCCAAGGCGGCACAAGTGGCGATGCCGGGCAGTGGAAACAAACACCCAACGACATCATCGAGATCCTTCCTGACGGGCGAAAAGAGGTTCGCTTCCGACCGCTCGCCCCAGACCTCGTTCCAGATGCAATGGAGGAGCTTTGCCTGGCATATCGTCATGCCGTCGAACAGTTGAAAGTTACGCCGCTTATGGCGACGGCGTGCTTCATGCTGGATTTTCTTTGCATCCACCCTTTTAGGGACGGCAATGGCCGCATTTCCAGGTTGCTGACACTGCTCTTGTTTTACCACCACGGTCACGAGGTCGGACGATACATCAGTTTAGAACGGATCGTGGAGCAGACCAAGGAGGACTACTATGAAGCCTTGAAAATTTGTTCCTCCGGCTGGCATGAGGGGAAGCATGATTTCATGCCGTGGTTCACCTACCTTCTTTCGGTTTGGCGGAGGGCCTATCGTGAATTCGAGATTCGCGCTGAAAGGCAACGTCCGCAACGCGGCTCTAAGAGCGAAATGGTAGAATATGCCCTTGGCAACATGATAAGCCCATTCGGTATTGCCGATGCCGAGCGACTTTGTCCCAATGTGAGCCGCGATACCATCCGGCGGGTTATGAACCGCTGGCGGGAGCAAGGGCGACTGGAAATATTGGGGAAAGGAAGGGACGCCAAATGGAGGCGAAAAGGGTGAAAGTGGGAATACCACATTAATGTGGGAATAAATATGGGAATAACCTTT
>CAYWMP010000209.1:0-9656 GCA_964459445.1 uncultured Desulfobacteraceae bacterium | reverse complement strand
TCTTCAACTACTTGATATTATTTCTTAGATAGGACAGAACAAAAACACCCTGCCATAGAGATAGTTCCCGGTGTCCGAAAATTCAATCATTTATTTCATTGTTGGAATTCCGATCCTAAGGAAGCGCCAAGCGACCGAGGCTACGACGCAGCATAAACATTGTCCATCTTCTATTGCATTGCAGCTGCGGAGGAAGGGCTACGGTCGTATTCTTTTTTTCAAGCCCTATCTATAATCTCCGGTGGCGGTTCCCGCAGCTGGAAGGGTTCAACAGAATATGTCATTTCATAGGAATAGGCCATTCATCAAGGGGTTTTGTGCCGTGAACCCTCCCATCAACGGGAACTGCATAATCCGGTGGAATTCTTTTTGAGATAGGGCTTGAAAAAAAGAACGCGACCTTCGCTAATTATCAGGGTTGCTACCAGATAGAGCCCTATTGGGGTGTTGTTTAAACCTGCTCCTTTGACGTTGGAAGAGGACGGGAATAAATGACAGAACTTACTAGAGAACAAGCTAGGTACTGGAGATTGGCATCTGTGATCGGAGCGGGTAGGGGTTGGGTCTTATATCCGGGGGCCTCATGTAGGCGGGCATGAGATCACGAAGGTCGTCGAAGTCTTTTTTTTGAAATCTCCTAAGCCCGAGCACACCCACCTCAGAGGCCTTGATATTCCATAGATGGGCCGGCGCCAAAAGGGTGTCTTGGCCGAAGATTTTTTCGATCTCCGGAGATTGTTTGACATAGTCATTTCCGATAAACAGCATTTGGCCACGAAAAAGGGAGGGTAAGTCTTCAAACCGAAGGCAGGCATCCTCCTTCAACCGTGATTTGTTTCGGATATCGCCTCCATCAAATAACGCCACAAAAAACTCCCCGCGCCTTGAATCAATGATCGGGCAGACGGGGCAATTCGAATAGGGCGCCTGGTTTGCTAGGGCTTCCAAACTCGAAACGCCCAGGATGGGTATATTAAGTCCCTGACTGATCCCCTTGGCAGCTGAGAGTCCCACCCTGAGTCCGGTAAAACTGCCGGGCCCCGTTGTAACGGCCAGGGCTTGGATTTCCTTGAGATCCGATTTTGTGGTCCTGATTAAATCGTCCAGGGTGGGCATAAAGCTACCGAAATATTTGGATCCCGGCGTCATAAAATGTTCGGCAATAACCGCCCCGCTTTGGTGCATAAGGGCCATGCCGAACTGGGGAGTGGAGGTATTGAGGGCCAGGATCATGCCGTCTATTCCAGAAGCCTGGTGATGTCGTTATAAAAGACCACGACCATAAGGAATATAAGAAGGAACATACCGACCTTCTGGGCGATGTCTCGCTTTTTTATGCTGATCGGTTTGCCCAGGATTATTTCAATGAGGAGGAAGATGATGACCCCGCCGTCCAGGATGGGGACAGGGAGAAGGTTAAGGATCCCCAGGTTTATACTGATCACGGCCATAAAGGGGATGAGGTAGGCGAAGCTTTCCTGCGCCAGTTGTCCCGTCATCTGGCCGATGAGGATGGGCCCGCCCAGCATCTTAATAGGGACCACCCGCTGAAAGAGTTTTACGATGGTCAAACCGGTTAATTTTATGACTTCCCAGGTCTTTAAGAATCCTTCCTGGATCGCCCTTAGGGGCCCCAGATCCAATCTTTTGAATTTCCCGGCGGCCACGATGCCGATCAGGGCGGATTTGACATCTTCGCCGAATATGTTTTTTGTTACGGCCTCTTCGGGAATCACCGTCATAGTGATAATCCCTTCGTCCCTCTGGATCGCCATATCCAGGGGTCTTCCTGCCATATCCTTAACCTGTTCCTTGATTTCTTCCCAGCTCTCGACCCCTTGCCCCCGGACTGCCAGGATAATATCCCCTTTTTGAAATCCCGCTTTATCGGCAGGAGACCCTTTGCGTACCTGGCCCACTTCCGTGGTCATGACGTGAGTGCCTGATACGATATAGAGTCCGCAAAAAAGGACCAGGGCGAGCAATAGATTGAAAATGGGCCCAGCAGCGACAATGGCAATACGCACGAAGACGGATTGATTGTTAAAGGCCCTGTGGACTTCGTCGGGTTGGGCGGTCTCGTCATCATCATCGTCATCGTTTTCGCCCAGCATTTTGACATATCCCCCGAGGGGTATGGTTGAGATCAGGTATTCGGTCTCACCGACCCTCTTCCCGAAAAGCTTGTAACCAAATCCAAGAGAGAATTTGAGCACCTTCACATTGAAGTGTTTGGCCACGAGAAAGTGTCCCAACTCGTGAAAGAAAATCAAGGCTCCCAACACCACGACAAAGGGGAGAAAATAGTAGATAAAGAAAGTCATAGGATTTTCCTTGAACTATGGTTTCCGACGCGCCTGGCTGGTAATGAAGTCTTTGGTATTGCGTGCATTCTACATGCCGGAATTATCGGATATCGGCACCCATTTTATCCCGCTGCCTTAATTGGACCAGGCTAATCGCGTTGTTCATATCTAATTAAGATGGCATCATTATGGAGAAAGTCAATTCTTTAAGTCCTTTGAGATCCTTTTCGCGGTTTTTCTCGCCCAAAGGTCCGCCTCCGCCACTTCTTCAATGGCGTTGAATGAGACGGAGGCGTGCGCCTCCATGGTTTTCTCGATCAGTTGTGAGATTTGAAGATAGGCGATTTCACCTTTGAGAAAGAGATCGACGGCGATTTCATTGGCGCCATTTAATACAGCCGGCATGCTGCCTCCGATCTCCGTTGCTCGGAGCGCTAGATCGAGACATTTGAATTTTTCCAAATCAGGTTCCATGAAACTCAAAATCCCCACTTCATGGAGTTTGAGGGGTGGAAGGGTGGTTTCAATATGATGGGGAAAAGAAAGGGCATAGGAAATAGGGGTTATCATATCCGGAACACCCAACTGGGCAATAATGGACCCATCCCTGTATTCAACCATGGAATGAATAATGCTTTGGGGGTGGATAAGAATGCCGATTTCTTCAATCGCAAGATCAAAAAGCCATTTGGCCTCGATGACTTCTAGCCCCTTGTTCATCAGGGTTGCAGAATCAATGGTGATCTTATTCCCCATGTTCCAGGTGGGATGGCGGAGGGCTTGTTCAGCGGTTACTGTCTTCATCCTGTCCCGTGAATACTCCCTAAAGGGACCACCCGAGGCGGTTAGAATCACACGTTTCAAATCATCTCTCTGGTGGCCTTGGAGGGATTGCAGGACGGCACTGTGTTCGCTATCCACAGGCAAGATGGCTATGTTCTGCTTCTCGGCCTCCTCCATGACAAGGGCGCCCGCCATCACCATGGTTTCTTTGTTGGCGAGCGCAATGTTTTTGCCCGCTTTGATCGCGGCATAGGTCGGCATCAACCCCGCAGCGCCGGTCATCGCTGAAACGACCGTGTCGGCCTCATTAAGGGTGGCGACACATTCGAATCCTTCGGATCCCGAGAGGACCTCTGTTTCCGAGTGATTACCCAGTTGACCCCTCAGGATTTCGGCATTTTTTTCATCGATGATTGATGCGGCGAGAGGATGAAATCGTTCGATTTGTTCTAAAAGAAGGTTCCTGTTCCTCCCAGCTGCCAGGGCGACAACCCTGTATTTGTCAGGATTCGAATCGATAACCTTGAGGGTGCTTGTGCCGATAGACCCCGTAGAGCCGAGGATAGAGATGTTTTTCATTTGTTTGATAAAAGATCCTTGAAATACTGAATGGTTTTTTTCAACCCTTCCTCTAATCCAACCTTTGGCTTCCAACCGAGCTGTTCTTCGGCAAGACTGATATCGGGTCGTCGTCTTTTGGGATCATCCAAGGGCTGGGGGTGGAATTCGAGAGATGATTTTGACTTGGTCAATCGGATTATCTCTTTTCCCAGATCTGCGATACCATATTCAGTTGGGTTGCCCAAATTGACAGGTCCAATGAAATCGTCTGGGCCGTCCATCACCCTGATAAATCCCTCAATCATGTCATCCACGTAGCAAAAGGATCGAGTTTGGCTGCCGTCTCCGAATATCGTGATTGGATCGTTCCTAAGGGCCTGCATGATGAAATTGCTGATGACACGACCATCATTGGGATGCATATGAGGGCCGTAGGTGTTAAAGATGCGCACGACCCGTATATTCACACTGTTTTGTCTGTGGTAGTCAAAGAAAAGGGTCTCGGCACAGCGCTTCCCTTCATCATAACAGGCCCTCGGGCCGATGGTGTTTACATTGCCCCAATAGGATTCCGATTGCGGGTGAACTTTCGGATCCCCGTATATTTCACTTGTGGACGCCTGAAGGATCTTGGCCTTGACTCTTTTGGCAAGCCCCAGCATATGAATGGCGCCCATGACGCTTGTTTTCACCGTTTTGACCGGGTTGTACTGGTAGTGGATCGGGGATGCCGGGCATGCGAGATTGTAGATCTGATCGACTTCCAGGAATAGGGGATTGACGAGATCATGTCTGATTGTCTCAAAGCGTCTATTATCCATCAGGTGGAAGATATTTCGCTTCTGCCCCGTAAAATAATTATCGAGACAAATGACATAATGGCCGTCATTTAATAATCTTTCACACAAGTGAGATCCAATGAAACCGGCCCCGCCGGTGACAAGGATCCTCTCCCTATCATATTCAAAATAGGCCATGGCTAACCTCATCGGTAAGTGAGCTTGGCATTTTAGCTCATTTTAGGCACTTTAGCTCCTTACACCGCGATTCTTTGACTAAACGAGTCAAACAAATCTGACAGGCGTTGACAAACCAAAGGTGTTCTGAGTGTTCAGTGTTCAGTAGTTCAGAGTTTAGGAGGGATAGAGGCAAGGAACCAGTTTCTCTTTCCTGAACACTGAACCCCTGAACACTCGCATTACCTGAGGCTTCGAAATAATGATCAACGTTGATTCAAAGTTGAAACAAATTTCAAATATTTTTGGCTAGGCACTTCTAATTATAGAATCGACCAGCTGATAAAAACATACATAAAGGGGATAGCGAATAGGAGTCCGTCTATTCTATCCAACACGCCGCCATGGCCCGGCAGGATTTTCCCCGAATCTTTCACCCCATAATTCCTTTTGATCATAGATTCGACGAGATCGCCAATCTGTCCGGAAAGGGAAAGCAATGCCGTAAAGGCGAAGATGGACCAGTCAAGCTTGTACAGGGCAAAAAATCTGGAGAACAGCACAGGCGCCAAAAGGCTGCTCAAAACACTGCCTACCGCCCCTTCCCATGTCTTGCCCGGGCTGATGGCGGGATAAAGCTTATGCTTTCCGAAAAACTTTCCAAAATAAAATCCCCCGGTATCGCTCAGGAAAATGACTGCAAGCAGGAAGAATATCCAGATCCTGCCCCTTGGATGGCTGTGAATGAAAAGAAGCAGGGCTAGGGGAAGACAGACATATAGGAGGCCAAGGACGACCTTTGCGGCTGTTTCAAGGGCACGATCTCTCAGGGAAGGGTAGAAGAAGAGCAGTACGACGAAGGGCAAGACAACCCATAGGTATAGGCTGGGCATGGCCATAAAAAAGGGGCCGCCGGATATGAACCAAAAGGGAAGGAGGGCAAGGACCATGCACAGGATTTTGACAGGCAAAGGGAGCTTTGGCGTGGTGATATCAAGGAATTCTATAAGAGCAACGATCGCGGCGATGTATAGGAGAGCGAAAAAGAGCCATTTGGGTCCCATCCCGATGATGTAAAACAGCAGCGGGATCGCGACAATGGCTGTCAACCATCTGTTGAGGTGCATGGATTTATTCCGTTCCCTCTCTGACGTCCTGTCCCCGAAATTAGCTTTAACTATTCAAAACCACAGATGTTTCATCTGTACAGTGTTCATCCAGAAATGGTTATTTTTTACGAAGCTGTTCGCCCGTGGCGCCGAATCGCCTCTCTCTTTTTTGATAGTCTTCCAGGGCCTCGAGATATGCCTCTTTACGAAATTCCGGCCACAGAAGGGGCGTGATATAGATTTCTGAATAGGCGATCTGCCACAACAGGAAATTACTGATACGGTACTCCCCGCTGGTTCTAATGAGCAGGTCCGGATCCGGCATTCCGACCGTATAGAGGGCATCAGAAATGGTTTTATCGCTAATATCGTCCGCATTGATTTTGCCGGACTCAATCCCCCTAGCCAGTTTCTGAACGGCATCGGATATTTCCTGCCTGGAGCCGTAGCTGAGAGCCAAGGTGAGCGTCATATCCTTATTTGAAGACGTCTTCTCGATCGTGTGTTTGAGGATCTTTAGGACATCCTTTGGAAGTTTGTGAATCCTTCCGATGGCCTCAAAGCGAATCCCATTATCCATCATTTCGCCCAGTTCGCTCTTAAGAAACCGCTTCAGCAATCTCATGAGGGCTTCCACTTCATATTTCGGCCTGATCCAATTCTCCTCGGAAAAGGCATAGAGCGTCAGCCATTGAATGCCGATTTCTCTGCTGGTGCGAGTGATTTCCCTGACGGATTCGGCGCCCTCCTCATGGCCTCGTATTCGATTCAAGGCCCTTTTCCTGGCCCACCGGCCATTTCCATCCATGATAATAGCGACATGCTTGGGTAGTTTTTGAGGATCAATAGGAGGCATAGTTGTCTGTTTCCGAATTAACGCAGTTTGTAATAAATCATCTTATGAAAAATAGGCTTACATGCTACGGACTTTTTATATGGGAATGAGAGACGGAGAGAAAACCAGCGTATCTCTTTGGCGGAGCCATGGCAAGGGATCAGTAGGGGCCTTTTCAATCAGAATTCCAGGATTTCCTTTTCCTTCTCGGCAGTCAATTCATCAACTTTTTTGATGAAATCGTCCGTTACCTTTTGGACGTCGTCCTGCCCTTTGTACATATCGTCTTCCGAGATTTCTTTTTCATTCTTCAGTTCCTTCAGCATATCATTGGCTTCGCGCCGATGATTGCGTATGGATATCTTCCCGTCCTCGGCCATCTTTTTCGCCAATTTCGCCAGTTCCTTCCGGCGTTCTTCCGAGAGGGGAGGGATGGGGATTCGGATGATTTTCCCATCATTCATGGGCGTAAGACCCAGTTCCGACTTCAGAATGCTTTTTTCGATTTCTCCGATAACGGACTGATCCCAGGGTTTGATCGTGATCAAGCGGCTTTCGGGTGTGGATAGGGTGGCGACTTGATCAAGCGGCATCTGGGTTTCATAGGCATTGACCTTGATCCCGTCCAATAGGGCGGTGGAGGCTCGACCTGTCCTGATTCTCCCGAATTCTTTCCTAAGGGCCTCTATGGATTTATTCATATTCTCACGACAGTCGGCGAGGATTTCTTCTTTCATGGCTTTTCCCCTGAAATTAGCGTTCCTATGGTTTCTCCGAATACAACCCGGCGGATATTGCCTTTTTTTCTCAAGTTGAAAACTATGATCGGCAGATTCTGCCCCATGGAAAGAGACACGGCCGTCAAGTCCATGACGCGGAGGTTCTTCTTGAGGACCTCACTAAAAGTCAAACGCTTGTAGGGTTTTAAAGCAGGGTTTTCCATGGGATCGGCGTCGAACACCCCATCGACCTTTGTGGCCTTTAAAAGGACCTCAGCCTGGATCTCCATAGCCCTGAGGGCCGCGGCGGTATCCGTGCTGAAATAGGGATTCCCGGTCCCGGCGCCAATGAGCACGATGCGATCCCTATTGAGATGGGTAATGGCCTTTCCCCTGATATAGGGCTCGGCAATCTGATTCATATCGGTGGCAGACATAACCCGCGCTTCCGTACCGATATTGTTGAGGGCTTCGCACAGGGCAATGGCGTTTATCATCGTGGCCAGCATGCCCATGTGATCCGCGGGCACTCGCGCCATACCGTATTCGGCAGAGTTCAATCCTCTGAATATGTTTCCGCCGCCGATGACAATGCCCACCTGCACCCCTGCTTCATGAACCGCACGAACTTCCTCGGCGACGGTCTTCAGGACGACAGGGTCAATTCCAAAGGATTCTTCGCCCATAAGGGCCTCACCGCTCAATTTTAACAGGACGCGATCGTATCGAGGCCGTTTCTTCTTCATTCAAGGGCTCCGGCTATTCACCTTCTCCGAGTTGGTAACGGCAGAACCGCCTTATGATGATGTTCTCTCCTGTTTTGGCAATCAACTCATTCAGCAAATCCTGCACCGTCATATCGGGATTCTTTACAAAGGCCTGCTCAAGAAGACAGGCCTCGGAAAAGAATTTTTTCATCTTGCCTTCGACAATCTTGTCGATCACCTTCTCCGGTTTTCCGGATTCCTTCGCCTGGGTGGCGTAAATATCCTTCTCTTTGTCCAATACCTCAGGAAGGATGCCGTCTCGATCGACGGCTAGGGGATTGGTTGCAGCGACCTGCATGGCAATGTCCTTTGTAAATGCCGCAAAATCATCCGTTTTCCCGGAGAAATCCGTTTCGCAATTGACCTCCACGAGGACGCCGATTTTGCTGCCTGCATGGATATAGGATTGAACCTGACCTTCAGAAGCAGTTCGGGCGCCTCGCTTTTTCGCCGTAGCGATACCCTTTTTCCTCAAGTAGTCAACCGACTTGTCTAAGTCTCCGTCGTTTTCTTTTAGGGCCTCTTTGCAGTCCATGATGCCCACACCGGTTTTTTCTCTCAATTCTTTTACTAGCGATGCACTTATCTCCAATGTCCTATTCCTCCACGATATTCTCTGGCGTATCTTCTTGCTCTTTTCTGGACACAAAAATGACCTCCGGCCCTCCCTCTTCGCCTTCTGCGGAGGTTGCCGTTTCTACGTGCTCAGTCACTTCTTCCTTCGCTCGTTCTGCCTCGGCTTTGAGTTTTTCCTCAGCAATGTCATGCCCTTCAATGCTGGCATCTGCGACCTTGGAGCAAATCAATCGAATCGCCCGGATGGCATCGTCATTACCCGGAATGAGATAATCGATGTCGTCCGGGTCGCAATTTGTATCGGCAATACCGACGATGGGAATGCCTATTTTCTTGGCCTCTTTAACGGCAATATGTTCTTTTTTGGGATCGACAACAAAGAGCGCTCCGGGAAGATCATCCATATTCTTGATACCGCCCAGATTCTTTTCGAGCTTGACCAGCTCTTTGTCCATCTTAAGGGCCTCTTTTTTGGTGTAGCGATGGATGGTTCCATCCTCCTTCATGTTTTCCAGCTCCTTGAGGCGGCTTATGCTTTTTCGAATGGTCTGGTAGTTGGTCAAAGTGCCTCCCAGCCAACGATTGACCACATAGAACATGCCGCAACGTTCACTTTCTTCAACGATAGAGTCATGGGCCTGTTTTTTTGTTCCGACGAAAAGCACGGAGTAGCCGTCAGCTACGGTCTTGGCGATGAAATTATAGGCCACAGCGAAGAGCTTTACAGTCTTCTGGAGATCTATAATGTGAATGCCGTTCCGGGAGCCAAAAATGTAGGGTTTCATCTTTGGGTTCCAGCGTCGTGTCTGATGTCCAAAATGCACACCCGCTTCCAAAAGTTCCTTCATGTTGAGCGATATAGCCATTTGTTCCTCCTGATTCCAGGGATGCCTTTTACGGTCCCTGTCCCTCGGTTTTTTCCTCCGCCCAGTCAAGCGCCGCACTCCCAATAGTTTAGGGGGCACCGGGGATAAACCTGGACGTGTGAATTCTAGCCAAACATATTTGAAATTCGCTTCAACTTTGAATCACGTTGCTTATTGT
>CAYWMP010000208.1:0-9665 GCA_964459445.1 uncultured Desulfobacteraceae bacterium | reverse complement strand
GTCCATCCTCCGTAGCAGTGCTACTGCGGAGGACGGGCTACGGAGGATGGAAAGACGGGTATTTTAAGAGTACCATGGGTTTACCCGTGGGGCTCCATTGATCGAGCAAGATGGCTAATATGAAAAGCACCGACCGCAAAGGGTTTTTGGACTACCTGGAAGATGGTATCCCGAAACTCGTTTTGGCTCCAACGTTTCTAGCTGCCCTCGTCTTCATCTACGGTTTCATTTTGTGGACTGCTTGGATATCCCTCACGCAATCCGCGCTTCTACCCAAATACGAGATTGCCGCAGGGTACAAGATCTCCGATGGTGCGTTAGAGGGCATGAGAAATGATGGCGTTCCTGAGACCCTTTTGAACAACCTGCAAGTCCTTAAAAGGCGGGATTTGACGAATAGGAAGAGTAAGTTTCTGAGAAATGTAAAAAAGCAATTGGGTTCGGAACAGACCCGCAAGTATAGAGAACTCATCTTAAAACACGCCTACACCCGTGCTCCCCTTTTTCAGTTTAAAAAACTCTTCAAGAGCGACCGGTGGATGGTGGCCCTCAAGAATCTAGTCATCTTTGGAACCCTTTTTATTGGACTTTGTATTTTCCTTGGGATGATCCTGGCGATTTTTCTCGACCAGCGGATTCGCGCCGAAGGCGTCTTGAGAACGCTCTATTTGTACCCCATGGCACTGTCCTTCATTGTTACCGGCGCCGCCTGGAAGTGGATTCTCAATCCCGATTTGGGTGTGGAACGGCTTGTCAGAAACATGGGCTTCGCCGAATTTACCTTTGATTGGTTGGTCAATTCCAAGATGGCCATCTACACGGTCGTTATAGCCGCCGTATGGCAATCAACCGGTTTTGTTATGGCCCTTTTTCTGGCCGGACTTCGCGGCATTGATGATGCCATTATCAAAGCCGCCCAGGTTGATGGGGCCTCTCTGCCCCGAATCTACCGGCGCATCATTATTCCAAGTCTGCGTCCGGTCTTCCTGAGCGCCATGATCATTCTGTCTCATATCGCGATCAAGAGTTTCGACCTTGTGATGGTCCTGACCCGCGGGGGGCCTGGATTTTCTTCTGATTTACCCGCGACCTTTATGTATGCATTCGCCTTTAATCGGGGCCGCCTCGGATTTGGTGCTTCCAGTGCCATGATGATGTTCTTTGCTGTGATGGCCATCATCATTCCATACCTGTATTCCGAATTGAGAAAGACGCGTTATGCCTAAGGAGAATCCTGCAACAGCCATGTATCGAACCCCGGGAGCGATCTTCGGCAGGGCCATGATCTATGGGTTTTTGATCATTGCAGCGATCTATTTCTTGATACCTCTGTTCGTGATGCTCATCACATCCCTGAAGACCATGGCCGACATACGCACCGGCTACTTGATCTCCTGGCCCCGGGAGCTGACGCTGGATGCCTGGAAAGAGGCCTGGTCGACTGCCTGCATCGGGGTAAAGTGTGAAGGGATCAAAGGCTATTTTTGGAATTCAGTGAGAATGGTTGTGCCGGCCGTGCTAATCTCCACGATAATTGGGGCGGCCAACGGGTATATCTTTTCAATGTGGCGTTTCAGGGGGAGTGAAACCTTTTTTTCCTGTTTGTTGCTCGGTTGTTTCATCCCCTTTCAGGTCATCCTTCTGCCTATGGCAAGTACCCTCGGTCGGCTTGGCATTGCCCAGAGTGTGACCGGCCTCATTGTGGTGCACACTGTCTACGGCCTGGCCTTTACGACCCTCTTTTTCCGGAATTTCTATGTGACGATTCCGGCCGACCTGGTCAAGGCTGCAAAAATAGACGGGGCAGGGTTTTTTAGGATCTTCTGGAAGATTATCCTTCCGGTCTCGATCCCGATCTTTGTTGTATCAATCATCTGGCAGATAACTCAAATCTGGAACGATTTTCTATTCGGCGTCGCCTTCTCCGGAGGGGATAGCCAACCCGTAACCGTAGCCCTGAACAACCTGGTCAATACGAGCACGGGTATCAAAAAATACAATGTAGATATGGCCGCAGCCATTATCGCCGGCTTACCCACGCTTTTTGTCTATATCGTTGCAGGGAAGTATTTCCTGCGCGGGCTTACGGCCGGAGCAGTCAAGGGGTAAGATGAGAAAGGCGAAAACCTTAAAAAATATGTGAAAGAAAATCATTATGGCATCTCTTACAATAAAAAATGCGACAAAGAAATTCGGCTCGGTAGATGTCCTAAAAGGCGTCTCCCTGGGCATTGAATCGGGTGAATGCCTTGTGCTGGTGGGTCCATCAGGATGCGGAAAATCCACCTTGTTGAACTTGATCGCCGGTTTGGAGAGCGTTACCGACGGCGAAATCAGAATCAACGATCGCGTGGTGAACAACGTCAGGCCTAAAGACCGCGACATTGCCATGGTATTTCAATCCTATGCGCTATATCCGAACATGAATGTCAGAAAAAACCTGTCCTTCGGCCTTGAAACCCGAAGGGTTCCAAAGACAGAGATCCAAGAAACGATCCAGAGGGTTGCCAATACGTTGCAGATTTCCGAATTGCTGGATCGCAAGCCTTCGCAACTGTCGGGTGGTCAACGGCAGCGTGTAGCCATGGGTCGCGCCTTAGCCAGAGATCCAGTCATCTTTTTATTCGACGAACCCCTCAGCAACCTTGACGCAAAACTGCGCGTTGAGATGCGCACCGAAATAAAATTACTCCACCAGCGGATAAAGACGACCATCGTCTACGTAACCCACGACCAGATCGAAGCCATGACCCTGGCGGACCGTATAGCTATTATGAAAGATGGGCTCATTCAACAACTGGACACCCCACAAAAAGTCTACGAGAATCCCGCAAACCTATTTGTTGCTGGCTTTATCGGCTCCCCCTCCATGAATTTCATTCCGTGCCGTGTCATTAAGGAAGATGGAAAGACCGGCCTTCACTTAGAAACGGTGAAAGGCAGACCGTTTTTCATTCCCCTTGAATATGCGGAGATTCAATTTGATGCATGGGTGGGCCGGGAAATCATCTTGGGGATTCGCCCCGAACACATTTCCGACGGTTTCACCAATCAGGACGATAATACTCATCTATTTGGGCTCGAATGCGAGGTCCAGGTCGTTGAACCGACAGGACCTGACACGTTGGTGTTTGTGAACATCAACGGGATAAAAGTCACATGCCGCGCACATCCCGATAAAGCCGGCCGCCCCGGAGAAATCATGAATCTGGTGATCGAAATGTCAAAAGCCCATTTCTTTGACCCGGACACCGGAGAGCGGCAAAATTAGGGAGCTACCATCCAAAATCTTGGGGACTTAAATCTTTTGATAACAGTCGTCCCCAATCTGATGAAGTCGAAATAGAAGGGCCTAAATGAAAAATCCATCCTTTAAGGAACGCGTTGTTGTTATCACCGGAGCATCTTCAGGCATTGGGCGCGAGTTAGCGCTACAATTGGCTGAGCAGGGCGCTTGGATTGCCTTAGGGGATCGCGATGCAGGAAACTTGGACGAAACCGGTGCCCTCTGCCGTGAACTGGGCGGCAAGGTCCTCACTGTCCTTGCGGATGTTACCGAGAAGGCCCAATGCGCGCACTTGATTGAACAAACCATTTCGGAATACAGTCGTATAGATACGCTCATTAACAACGCCGGCATCACCATGCTGGCCAGATTCGACGAGACGCGGGACCTCGAACCCATCGAAAAAGTCATGCAGGTGAACTTCTTCGGCAGCGTCTACTGCACCCATTATGCCCTTCCCTTTCTGAAAAAAAGCAAAGGAAGGATCGTGGCCATTTCCAGCCTGGCCGGCAAAACCGGATTGCCCAAGCGGAGTGGATATGCTGCGAGCAAACACGCCATGGTCGGGTTTTTTGACACACTTCGCATGGAACTGGCTGAGGACGGCGTGAGCGTCACATTGGTCTACCCAGGGTTTGTGGCAACAGAACTGCGAAAGGAAGCGGTTGGCCCGGACGGTAATCCGGTGGAAACCAGTCCCGTGCGCGAATCAGAGGCCATGACAGTGGATGCGTGCGCACGCTTGATCCTTCAGGCTGCTACCCTTAGAAAACGCGAATTGATTATGGGTCTGCGGGGCAAGGTTGGGGTGTGGCTGAAACTGGTTGCGCCCTGTCTCGTTGACCGTATGGCTATAAGAGCAAGTGAGAAGGGACTATAGAACAATAGTTTTTCATCATATGCCTTTTATTAGCCGCCCGCTCCCCTTCAACTTCGCTCAGGATCGCTCGACAGACACAGACGAAAACAGACCTTTTGCCTCCGCGACTTGCGGAGGCAAAATTTGTCAATCGCTTCGCGAAATAGTCTACATTTTTGCTTAGCCAGAAGCTCAAATAGGAGAATGTATAAAGCATGCGACTTCGATTGATCCAAGTACCCTATGATTCCGGTTCCAGAAACAAAAGGATGGGCCAAGGACCGTTCCACTTGGTGGAGCATGGCGCTGTCGCGAGACTGAGGGATCGTTTTTCTGAGATAGACGAAGTGGTCATCGAATCCCAGGATCCACTCACCCGAGAAATCGGAACCGCTTTTGAGCTCATGGGATTGATTTCAGAGGAAGTCCGGAATGCAATTTTGGGTAACGCATTCCCCCTTATACTTGCCGGAAATTGTAACAGCACCGTCGGTGCTATGAGCGGTGCATCATCAAAGAATCCGGGACTGATCTGGTTTGACGCCCATGGTGATATCAACACGCCCGAGACGTCGAGCACCGGGTTTCTTGACGGCATGGCTCTCTCCATGTTGAGAGGCGACTGCTGGCGTCCAATGACGGATTCCATTCCGGATTTCAAGCGCGTGCCTGACGATCAGATCATTTTAATCGGTGCTCGGGACTTTGATGAGGTTGAAATATCTCTTTTAAGGTCTTCGAACATCGCACTCGTACCTTGTGAATCAATCCAAAAATCCGGTGCAAAAGAAGCCATGACCCTGGGCCTTGATGCATTGTCCGGAAAAACGAAAGGTGTTTGTATTCACGTTGATATGGATGTGCACAACCCCGAGTTGGCTCCATCGAATTTGTTTAGACCGGAAGGGGGACTGAGTCCTGAAGAAGTCCGGGATACTATTAGCGCTGTTGCAGAGCGGTTCCTGATCTATGCTGTGACAATTGCCGCATTCGACCCGGACGCCGACCATGAGCATAGAGGTTTAAATGCCGGCCTGGAGCTTATTTCCTTGATTGGGGAGCTTGTCTCAAAACAAAATGGTTTGAGGTGAGCCTCCTTTTAAAGCGCTTGAAAAGCATTTACTTCCATTCTATTTGACTTAATCGTTGCTCTCTGAAAAGAAATAGAAGGAATAGAGTAAAGATTCCCTTTATTTCTTGAGATCCGTATCTTTCGTGGAGGTCCTTACCAATGGCTAAGATATCTCTCATTATTCTTTCGATTCTTCTGATTTTCTCACAGGTTCCAGGCGTCCTTGCCGAGGAGATGACAGAAGCGAAGAAGAAAGACATTACAAAACTTCTCGAAATCATTGAAGGCAGGAGTACAAGGCTTCGAATTGCTGAGGGACTGAATAGGTTCATGATCCGGGAATTAAAGGAAGTCCAAAAGGGAAAGCAAATCCCCGATCGAGCTTATGAAGTTTTAAAAGAGGTCATAATGACGATCACGGAAGAAAGGATTGATGATCTTGAACAGGAAATTATTCCGATATATGGGAAATATCTGGCCCATGAGGAAATAACGAAGGTGTTGGAATTCTTTGAAAGTGATATCGGCCGGAAAACGATCTCCGTACTCCCCAAAATAGGGAAAGAGAGTGTAAATGCAGGAATGAAATGGGGACAAAGCCTTGTGCCCATCATAGCATCGCGGTTTGAGAAAAGAATAGAGGAGGAGGGTATCGAATATCCGGAAGAGAAAAAGGAGGAACCGTCAAAAAAATCCGAATAATTTACACCTATATCTTGAGTCTAGCCCCAATCGAAATATCTTGATTTAATAAGGTGCAAAATGGAATTTGAGTTAGCGACCGCTAAGGATGAATCTGAAATAAAAAAGCTACTGGCAGAGTGCGAGCTGGTTTATGAGGATATTACCTCTTCCCATTTGAAACACTACTTTGTCATGAGGGACGGCGGGAAGATTATAGGCGCTGTTGGACTCGAGATAGAAGGCAAGTATGCCCTGCTTCGTTCCCTGTCCGTGGCAACACCCCATCGTAGCGAGGGATATGGAATACAGTTGACGGATAAAATCGAAGAGTATGCTCGCTCAAAAGGGCTTGAGACCCTATATCTTCTGACGATGACTGCGGAGGGATTCTTTTCAAAGAAGGGCTATAAAAAAGTAGACCGAGCCTCAGCACCCACGGAATTACAGGGGATGTCGGAGTTCAAGAGCCTTTGTCCGGTGAGCGCAGCCTGCATGGTGAAACAGTTGTGAAAAGAATCAGCCACAGACACACACAGACCCAATTGGACTAAAGTACATAAAAATATGTGTTCATGATGAATCGAGTAGTTGAATTGCTTGTACGGCCCAGAAGGTGGGCTCCAATCCTCAGAAAGGATTGGAGATTGGGTAAGATCCATCATGGAAAAAAGAAATGTGTTTTTTTATTTCCATGATGGACCTTTCCCAAGACCTCAAGCAATTCAAGCTGACCTCCATCCATATTCTATCTCTGAGTTCTCTGTGCCTCTAGCGATTCCCGGGGACTATGGGAGAGCGGGCGGTGAACGATCTTTTACTTTTCAAGAAATTTGGCCGGCAATGCGCCCTGTCCTTGGATCTCCCAGTCCTTAAGGACCATCATGGTTGATGTGCCGTGGGCCAACAGCTTCCCTTCCTCATTTTTAACTGACGCCTCTGCCAAGCATAGCGTTTTTCCCACCTTTATAGACTTGCCCTTGGCGATCAACATACCATCGGATGCCGGTGCCAGGTAATTGAGCTTCATCTCCACCGTGGTCATTCCTATACCCTCTTCAACCTGCGGCCAGACTGCCCAGAATGACGCCGCATCAATTATGGAAGAAAAAACGCCGCCATGCACCATGCCGAAGGGCTGAAGGTGCTTTTCCCTAACTTCAACTTCCATGTGACTGCGTCCCCAATCAAGCGTTTTAACATTGATCGAAAGCAAGTCGAAATAGGGACATGTGTTGACTCTATTAATGACCGTATTCAAGTATTCAGGATTTAGTTTCTTCATGATCCTCCTCAAATGGTTCACCCAGGAACCTCTATTGCCACTACCCTAACCCGCGTTGTACCCTGCCTAAAAAACCCTAGTTTCTTTGCCGCTCCTGCACTCACATCGATGATTCGCCCTTTCACAAATGGCCCTCGATCATTTACACGAAGTACGAGAGAGCGTCCATTCCGGAGATTGGTCACTCGCACATGGTAGGGCAAGGGCAAGTATTTGTGGGCAGCATTCAGGCCTTCCGGGTCAAAGGCTTCACCATTTGCCGTCATATGTCCGCCCTTCTGGCGACGGGTCTCTTGTCCGTACCAGGAGGCAACACCCTCCTGCTTGTATTTTCGGGCCTTTTCCAAAGACATCGGCACATATCTTTTGCCTTTAACCACATAGGGCGACATCTTTACACGACCCTTACGAATAGCCTCTTTGGGAGGCAGGCCGTCCATTGTCTCAAGGTTTTCATTGGTAAGAGGCCAATCAAAGGGTGCTTTCACGACCTTGAAAGTAAATTCGCCGATCTTGTAAACGATCTCCCCGGCCCCGACCAAGGCCTTCACAGTCCCCTTCGTTACGCCATAGGTGGTCTTAACGACCCCTTTGCTCACTTTGTAGGTTTTTTTGACAACTCCACAGGATACAAGATTAAAGGAAATCCAGGCCAAAAACAGAGCAGCGAATAGAATTTTGCAGTATTTTTTTCTCATCACCTTCATTTCACAAACTTCAGTGGGCGGTGACACAATTCATCTAAGGATAGTATTTATATGCTGTATAATTCAAGACCTCTTATTTTTTGGGCTCCAGTTCCGATCGCCTGGTTTCGAACAGGGCAAATTAATAGCAATTATTGATTACGCACTCTTTCCAGCTTGCGCCTTAGTCAGGAGACCTGCTAAAAGGGTTCATGAAGAATTGATTTGATATTAGCCACCAATGAAAAAAATCTTCTACGGCTGGTGGGTCCTTCTCGCAACCAGCCTTATTCATTTCTGCGGCGCAGGAACCTTTTATTATGGTTTCACCGCCTTTTTTAATCCTATTGTAAACGAATTCGGCTGGTCCTATGCAGCCACATCTTTTGCCTCCTCCCTCAGGAGCATCGAGGGCGGGATAGCGGCCCCCTTGATCGGTTTTGTAGTGGACCGATATGGAGGCAGGCTTTTAGTCACAACCGGCGTTGTTTTAAGCGGTCTCGGCCTCATTCTATTTAGTCAGATCAACTCTTTGTGGAGTTTCTACCTCGTCTTCCTCTTCATATCTTTTGGTTTCAGTTTCCTCATGCCGTTACCCGGATGGACCACAGTCACCCATTGGTTCTCCCGAAAACGGGGTCTGGCCATGGGGCTTCTGTCATCAGCGGTTGGATTAAGCGGGGTATTGATATACCTGATAAACTGGTCTATGGAAATTTTTGGATGGCGTCATCTTTTGATTATTATAGGCATCGGGATATGGGTTATCGGAATCCCCTGTTCGATGTTCATTCGCAACAATCCTGAACAATACGGGCTACTTCCTGATGGGGATACCCCGGACGAAGAACAATCGAACAAGACTGCAACCGGCGATATCGATAAGACTTCCCCCTGGGAAGGATTAAGCTTATCACAGGCCTTGAGAACCAGGGCTTTCTGGTTCATAGCCATCGCAGTGGCCATATCCGGCAGCACCCTTCACGCCGTCGTCGTCCATATCATGCCCTATTTTATTAGCGTTGGTTTTACGAGAGGGAGGGCGAGCATCATTGCCTCAATTCTCGTCTTGGTAAGCATTGTCGGGAGATTAGGCCTGAGCTGGCTAAGTAATCGAGTAAGCACTCGACACCTCATAGCCTTCGGATTTCTTCTTCAGGCTATTGGACTTTTCTTCTTAGCATCGACCCATTCATTCAATGAGGCCATTCTCTTTCTCATATTCTTTGGTCCGGGATATGGGGGTGTCATCACACTCAGGCTTGCTCTACAGGCAGAGTATTTCGGTCGAAAGGCCTTTGGTGCCATCCAGGGGGCCACTTTTTCCATTATCGTTTTGGGTGCTATGGCCAGCCCTGTATTAACAGGATATGTCTACGATATTTATGGGAGCTACCGAATGGCCTGGTTCACCATGGCGGGTCTGGTGCTTATCAGCATTTTGCTGGCCCTCAGTGCAAAGCCACCACAAGCCAAGGCTGGCATGCCTACCACCAAATGAATATGCCAGGATTTGGCAATGGGATTTTTCTGAGAGCCTAAAGTCTACCCTCCCCTTCTATTCTAAGATTCCTCTTTCACCACAGAGACACGGCGATCACTGAGAGTTTATGATTTTTTTTATCTGTCGGGAGATCTCGACAGATAAAAACTACTCCGCAGCCTTCGGCTGGATGGAAGTCTATTGGTGTCTCAGGTTCAACAAGGCTCTATTTCTGGTTAGTAATCTCCCGAAGGGATGCACGGATTTTGTCCAATCGGTACCTGTCCCGCCATAGCTTTAGCGACGGCGGATC
>CAYWMP010000207.1:4230-9707 GCA_964459445.1 uncultured Desulfobacteraceae bacterium | reverse complement strand
GCCGCTTTCTCATCAACGGGGTTGAGGACCTACTCCATTATGCCTTTCCACCCCTCCTTAGCTCTCTTCGCCATGTGGTTATAAACTCGGAAGCATCCAGGCAGCTGAGCTACCGGAGGGGCATCAGCAATGTCATCATCCCCAACGTCTTTGACTTTGAGAATCCGGCTCCGAATTCCTCAAAGGCATGGCTGCTTCGTGAGGAGCTGGGATTCGAGGAAGAGGATCTCTTTGTGCTTCAACCCACTAGAGTAGTACCCCGCAAGTGGATCGAGCGAGCTGCGGAAATGGTTAGCCTTATGAAACTCAAGAAAAGCCGATTGGTCGTTTCACACGAATCGGGTGATGAGGGCGATGGTTATTCGAAGCGGGTGCGGGAATATGCGGATCGTCTTGGGGTGGAGCTTATATACATGGGTGACAAAATAGGTTCATCGAGATGTTTTGCAGCAAACGGTGGGAAGAAATATGCGATTGATGATATCTATCAAGCCGCCGATCTTGTATCGTATCCTTCCGGTCACGAAGGATTTGGAAACGCCTTTGTGGAAGCCATTTATTTCAAAAAGCCGATTGTCGTAAACCGTTACACAATCTTTATTGAAGATATCGAGCCATGCGGGTTTGAGATCATTCCTTTTGAAGGGTTTGTGACCAAGGAGACCGTAGATTGCATCAAGGCATTTCTCGAGCCGGAACACCTAAGAGAGGCGGTCTACACCAATTACGATTTGGGAAGGAAGTACTTCTCCTATGAAGTACTTGAACAAAAACTCCTACCTGTAATAGAATCGTTCCAATAAAAACATCCTGAAAAAGCAGATTAGGAGCATGGAGAAACCCTTCCATATCGGGATCCTCCACTACTCCTGTCCACCTGTGGTAGGGGGGGTAGAAGAGGTTCTGAGTCAGCAGGCCTTCATCCTTCGCCGGCAGGGCCAATCGGTCTCTGTGATGGCAGGCATGGGAGAGGCGTACACCGACGAGTTCCCGGTGCGCATTGAGCCCCTTCTGGGATCAAAGCACCCGAGTGTATCCGAAGCGCATGAGCAAATGCAGACCGGTGATTCTAAACTGCTCAGACAACTCACGGACACTGTATTAGACATACTCAGGGATTGGTCCGAAGGGCTTGATGTCATCTTGGCCCATAATGTCCTTCAAATGCCCTTCAACCTTCCCTTCACCCTGGCCCTACGCCGCATGGCTGCGTCGGAAACAGGCCCGGTCATTGTTGGTTGGGCGCACGATTCTCCCTACCTACGCACGGAATGGCAACCCTACCTCAACACACATCCCTGGGATGTGCTGCGCCGTCCCCATCCCAAGATCCATTATGTGACCATTTCTAAATCCCGAAAACGACACTTTATAGAAATCAGCGGGGGGGTTCCCTGGAAGGTCATTCAAAATGGGATTGATCCTGCCGGATTTTTTTACCTTGACCCGAAGTCAATAAGGTTGGCCGAAGAATTGGATCTTTTTGGGCGTGATCTGGTCATCGTCCAACCCTCAAGAATCACTCCTCGCAAGAATCTGGAGCTTTCCATCCACATCGTGCGAGGTATCAAGAGACTAGGTTACAATGTCCTCTTTATTATGACGGGAGCCTACGATCCCCATGAGGGAAAGGCTGTTTCATATTATCGCAGACTGAGATACTGGATCGAAGAGCTCGGAATGCAGGAAAATATCGTTATCTCGGCAGAATACAGGTTCCGTGACCAGACAAAGCTCGTTCCGGAACGCAACTTTATCCGGGACCTCTATCTCATGGCTGATTTGTTGCTTATGACGAGCAAAGAAGAAGGATTCGGGCTTCCCCTACTCGAAGCAGGGATGATCAAATTGCCCATTGCTTGCTCAGAAATCCCCTCTTTCCAGGAGTTGGGAGAAGATGTCTGCTTTTTTCATTTGGATGATCCTCCCCTTTTTATTGCCGGACGAATCATGGAGTTTCTGGCAAGGTCCACCACCCACAGGATGTTCCGGAGTGTAATGCAGAAATATGTTATGGATTTGGTTTGCAAAAAGGAGACAATGCCCTTTTTGAGAGAGATTACCTCCAAGGCGTGAAGGTCGGAAATGGTCCGGCGGTCTAATGAAAAATCGTCACTGCGGTGTTCAAAGAATAGCGGGCCAGATCCATCAGGACCTGGCCCGGTTTCTTGATACATGATATCCGGTGATAGAGCGGCTGGTTAGAACTTCACACTTTTGATTATTCCCTCATATTCTTTGATCTCTTCCTGACTCATTTCGCGGCGGAGGAGACTTTCCGTGACCATGATAGGTATCTTCCTATTCAGGGCGAGGGCGACCGCATCGCTTGGACGGCTATCCACATCTTGCTCCGCACCATCGGATTTAAAGACGATCCGGGCATAGAAGGTCTCTTCTTTTATGTGGGTGATCTCGACGCATAGGAATTCCATGGGCAGCCTATCAAAGACGCTCAGATAGACTTCATGGGTTAATGGCCGCGGTGATTCCAAAAGGCCCTTTTCCTTGGCGATGGCTGCAAATTCCGAGTCCCCGACAAACATCATGAAATAGCGCTGGGCTTCGGCCTCTTCCTTGAGAATGACCATCTTGCCGCCGGCCGGTTCTGACTTCAGGTAGACTTCCTTTATTTCGACCATCTGGTTTTCTACCATGGGTTTACTCCTTCTCTGCCTTTTTCGCTTCTTCCTCTTTTCCGAACTTCTTAACGATATCCGCGATCTCCAGGAGGCGGTCATCTACTTTGCGAAAGAGGGTTCCTTTGGGATAGGCCCCGTCCGCCTTGAGCTTTCCTGCCTTTTTGCCCGTTAGGATTTCAATGCCTTCTTCTATGGTCGAAACGGGCCAGATGTGGAATTGTCCTTCCTTGACCGCCTCAACCACTTCCTCTTTGAGCATCAGGTTCTGAACGTTTTTTTGGGGGACGATGACGCCCTGGCGGCCGTTGAGCCCTTTGTGTTTACAGATATCAAAAAAAGCCTCCACTTTTCTGGTGACGCCGCCGACGGGCTGGATTTCCCCCTTTTGGCTGATAGAGCCGGTCACGGCAATCCCCTGATAAATCGGGTGACCTGAGAGGGCGCTCAAAAGGGCGTAGAGTTCGGTGCTGGATGCACTGTCTCCCTCGACCAGGCCGTAGCTTTGCTCAAAGCATAGGGTCGCAGTGAGGGAAACAGGTTTGTTGTGACCAAACCGCTCCTTAAGGAAACTCGTGAGGATCATGACGCCTTTTGTGTGTATATTGCCGCTCATCTTGGATTCTTTTTCAATGGCCACGACACCCTCTCGCCCCACCGAGACCGTCGCAGTAATCCGGTTAGGCTTCCCGAATTCATGATCACTGGTCATCAGAATGGAGATACCGTTAATCTGGCCAACCACGGCCCCATCGGTTTCAATCCAAAATATGTCTTTCTCGACGAGCTCCTTGATCCGTTCCTCGATCAGGTTTGATCGATAGATCCGCTTTTGGAGGGCTTCTTCTACATGGTCCCTATTGATTAAATCCGCGCCATCCAATGATGAAAGATAATTGGCCTCCCTCAAGAGGTCGCCGATGTCTCCCAATTCAAGGGTCAGCTTGTCTCGGTTTTCGGTCTGTTTCATGCTGTATTCAAGGACCCTTGCCACCCCTGTCTTGTCAAGATGCCGGATTTCCTTTTCACGACAGAAGGCGCCAATCATCTTTGCACACTGCATGATCGTTTCCTCTTTGCGATCCATCCGGTCGTTCATATGGGCCTTGATTTTAAATAGCTTGCTGAAACGGTCATCATAAAAATGGAGCAACTCAAAGAGATAGGGATCACCTGTCAGGACAATTTTTATGTTGAGGGGGATAGGCTCCGGGCGGATAGTTCTTGTGCTGAAAAGTCCATAGAGTTCCCCGACGTCTTCAATCTTGATTTCCTGGTCCCTCAAGGCCCTTTTGAGGGCCTCCCAGGAAAGATACAATTTGAGCAGATCCAGGACCTTCATCACCAGATATCCCCCGTTGGCCCTGTGTAAAACGCCGGGTTTGATCATGGTGAAGTCTGTGAAGAGGGCGCCGAACCAGGCCTGACGCTCTATGGTCCCGAACAGATTAGGGTAGATGGGGTTTGATTCAACGATGACAGGGGCCCCTTTGGTTTCTGAATTGTCTATCAAGATATTAATGTCATATTTTTTAAAGGCAGCTTCCTTTGGTTGAACAGGGAATTGCATGCCGGGTTGGAGTTGGGGCTCTTCCTTTTTCCTGAAATCGTCAATGTTCTCGAGCACATCATCCTGGACTGATTTGAGATAGTCCACAACATCGGATTCTTCAGCGTATTTGCCGAGATAACACTCCATCTGCTGACTGACGACAAAAAGTGCGATTTCCTGAACGAGCTTATCGTGCTTTTCTTTGATTCCGGCTTCTTCATCCCGGATTTTTCGGATGGCAGCCTGCATCTTGCCTTCGAGTTCATCGCTCTTTTCCTTCAGGGCCTTCTTCTCTTCTTCGGCGAGCTGGGCCAGTTCTTCCTGACCCATGGGCTGACCCTCTTTTGATGCAGGCAGGATCACCATGCCCACTTGAGAGATTTGGAGAATAAAGCCCTCATTCTTGGCGAGAGCGGATAGTTCGTCAAGGAGCTTTCTCCGTTTCTTTTCAAAGCCCTGATGAAGCTCGCTGTCTTTGGATCGGAAATCTTCGCTATCAAAGACCTCGGGTATTTTTGTTTTGAGCGTGGAGATGAATTCCTGAAGATCCTTTTTGAGCTCATTTCCCAATCCGGCTGATACCTGGAGGCATTTGGGCTTGTCCGGCTCTTTGAAATTATACACATAACACCAATCCGGCGGGGTGAGGTCTTTTTTTGCCTGCTCTTCCAGGTAGGTCTTTGCCATATAGGTCAGCCCCGTTTTGGGGGGACCCGCAATATAGATATGGTACCCGTTTTCCTTCATTCCGATGCCGAAATTCAAGGCATCGCTGGCCCTTTCCTGACCCAGGACAGGCTCGGTGGGCGCCTCAAGGGCAGAAGTGTTTTCAAAGGGCAGCAATTTGGGATCGATATGGGCCCTTAATTCATCGATGGGAACTTCAGTAGGTTTCTTTGCCATGCCTTGTTCCTCCGAATATTTCAGAATCAATGTTATTCAGAATCAGGTTTCTTCCTTTAACAAATTCCACCCAATTATCCAAATTAACATTTCCCATTACTATTTGAACATAATCATTTTGGTAAAAGGGGCATCCTGAAAAGGACCCAAGACGTCGTTTCCGTCAGAAGATGTCATATTCAATTCCAAGGCCGTGAATCGCTTTATTTAGTTCGTTTGTCAAAGACGATTTGTTCGAGGGCTTCAAAACCTTCCACAACCCATGTGGGTTTGATTGATGATTCCTTCAAATGCTCACGTGTTGAGACACCGGTGAGTATCAACGCCGTTCGCAGGCCCACATTCAGGCCACCCTTAATATCAACTTCTAAATTGTCTCCAAC
>CAYWMP010000207.1:0-4130 GCA_964459445.1 uncultured Desulfobacteraceae bacterium | reverse complement strand
GTTGGTCACGAATAAATAGGGTATGATTTTGGATGACAGGCGACTGATAAAGGCGGATGCACCCGGAATCGGGTCATTTCCCCGGTAAATTGTACCATCAAGGTCACAAAGAATCCCTTTGATCATTCATTGCTCCATGGTATTGTCCACTGGCAACATCCTTGCATATTTGTGCGGTATATGGAAGTGTATTAGGCTGGCGGTTGCGGCTCATTGTGGGTGTACCAAACGTCATATCAAAGCTAATACATTTCACAGGGTTTTGAAAATTCCGATTCTGATATTCCCTCAATGCCCCAGTGAGAGCGTCCGGCTTTTTTTCGGAGTGGATTCTGGCTGGCGCTGCTCAAGTTGACATAACCACGAAGGGGATAGTATATTCCGATCATTTTGGGACTATTCTCAAATCGTAAATTTATCCTTATTTCATAGCCATGCCTCCTTCTAACATCATCAGCAATCCATTATCCGCGATCGGGCGACGAGCCATTTCGGTGAACCTGGAAATGGGCCGTATGGTGATTTTCCTCCTCAGGGGTTTCCTTCACATCTTTTCTCTGCCTTTCCAAATATCTAAAATCATTCATCAGGTCTATTTCATCGGCATGAAGTCGGTGTTCGTGATTTGTCTGACAGGGGCCTTTGCAGGCATGGTATTGGGGCTTCAGGGGTACTATACCCTTGTGAAATTCGGGTCCGAGGGCCTTCTGGGAGCGGCGGTTGCACTAACACTCATTAGGGAGCTTGGGCCCGTACTGACAGCCATTATGATTGTTGCACGGGCGGGTTCTGCCATGGCGGCCGAAATAGGCATCATGAGGATCTCAGAGCAGATCGATGCCCTGGAGACCATGGATATCAACCCGATCCGATTTATGATCAGCCCAAGGATTGCGGCTGGCCTGATAAGCTTTCCTTTTCTAACGGCCATCTTCGATGTCGTGGGAATTTTCGGTGGATACGTCACCGGGTCTCTCCTTCTGGGGATTAGTCCGGGTATCTATCTCGCCCGTGTGGAATCAAGTGTCGTTATGGGCGATATTACGGGCGGTTTTATTAAATCCATTGTTTTCGCGATCGTGGTGATCACGATCTGTTGCTTTCAGGGTTTTTACACCCATACTCGAGCAAAAGGCTATGGCGCGGAGGGTGTGAGCTATTCGACCACGAATGCGGTGGTCTTCTCCTGCGTGATGGTTCTTGTGGCGGACTACGTACTCACATCCTTTTTATTGTAGCTAAAAATGAGCACCCAACCCCTTATCCAATTTATAAACGTGTCAAAGCGATTCGGCACTCTCCATGTCCTGAGAGAGGCCAACCTGAACATTTTTCAGGGCGAAGTCACGACCATCATTGGCAAAAGCGGTGAAGGAAAGAGCGTCCTTCTGAAGCATATTATCGGGCTTTTGGATCCGGATTCAGGGCTTGTGCTTTTTGACGGTAAACCCATTAAAGGCCTGTCAAAGAAGGAGAAGAAGGCCCTTAAAAAAAGATTCAGCTACATGTTTCAGAGTAATGCCCTCTTTGACTCCATGACGGTTTACCAAAATATCGCCCTCCCTTTAAAGGAGGGACCTAAATTACCGGAAGAGGATGTCCTTAGGCAGGTCCAGGCTAAAATGCATCAGCTCGATATTAAAGGTATAGAGGAGAAATATCCGTCCCAGCTTTCAGGCGGCATGAGAAAGCGGGTTGCATTGGCACGGGCGCTCATTACCGATCCGGAGATCGTGCTTTTTGACGAACCCACCACGGGATTGGATCCTATTCGGAAGAACGCCGTTCACAGCATGATATCCGATTATCAAAAAAGATTCGGATTCACCGGCATCCTGGTGAGCCATGAAATCCCGGATATCTTTTACATCTCCCAACGAATTGCCATGCTTCAAAATGGGAAAATATTTTTTGAGGGGACTCCTGAAGAGATACAGAAGAGTCCCGAGGCCGTAGTCCAGGAGTTCGTCCAGGGCTTGGAGAGCCGTCACGATACCTTGGCGGGCATAACGCCTCAAACCCAGGGCGAGAGAAGATTCCATGAGGAAATGGCCCGACTGCAAAGGCATGAGATCACATTTTCCGTCATCGTTTTTATTGTGGAGAACATGGATGAAATCAATGAGCAGGCAGGTCATATAGCTGGTCAAACCATATTACAGAACTTCGCTGCCGAGCTTCAGCGCAGCCTCAGAATCTCGGACACTTGCTCTCGCCACGGGCTGAACAAAATCATGGCCATCCTGCCGAACACCAATCTTGAACAGGCCAGACTGACTTGTGCAAAGGTGGCCACGGAATCAAAGATAAAGGAAATACTGGATACACAGCCCGAGCGTGGATTCTGTTTAGCCGTGAATGTGGGTATTGCCGAAGCGGAAAAGGAATTTGCACTCGATCAGGTACTGGCTGAAGCGGAATCGAGCCAGAATGCGCTTCAAGGTTTCGATGTCTGCAGGATATAGGGGGGAATTATGGAAAAAAAATCCATTGAAATCGCGGTGGGTATATTCGTCCTCATTGGGCTTGTGTGTGTGGGATATTTGGCAATAAAGCTGGGGAAGATGCAATGGATAGGGGATGATACATACCCAGTGTTTGCCCGGTTTCAGTCCGTATCGGGACTGAAAAATGGGGCCTATGTGGAGATGGCAGGAGTTCAGATAGGCCAGGTCGATTCCATTTCTCTGGATCGTGAAGACCAGGTCGCACTGGTGAAGTTGAGAATAAAAAAGGGTGTGTCCCTGTCCGATGACGTGATCGCATCGGTATCTACGGCAGGTCTCATTGGGGATAAATACATCAAAGTGTCGCCTGGGGCCTCGGAGGAGATACTCAGACCGGGAGACACCATTACGGAAACAGAATCCGCCGTAGAACTTGAGGAGTTGATCAGCAAGTATGTTTTCGGCGGGGTATAAAAAAGCACCAGAATGATTTATGTGTAGGGAGAAAGCTATGAAAAGGGTAATGGTCATAATTATACTGCTGGCATTTGGTTGGCCGTGTCTGGCCCAGGTGCCCCAGCCACTCGACGTTATCCAAACACGGATCGACGAGGTCATCAGTATCCTAAAGGATCCACAATATACGGAAGAAACGGCAAGCGGCCCCCAGAGAGAGAGAATGTGGAATATCATTGAGGAGGTTTTTGACTTCAGGGAGATGGGCAAGCGCACATTGGGTCGTTATTGGAAGAAATTTAGCGACCAGCAGCTGGAGGAATTCGCTGGACTCTTTTCCAAATTACTCGGGAACAGCTACCTAGATAAAATTCAAAGAGGGTACAAAGACGAAAAAGTCGTTTACCTTTCCCAGAAAATCTCCCAGGAAAAGCCAAGGGCACTGGTAAAGACCAAGATCATGAGGGAGAACATTGAGATCCCCGTCCATTATAGTATGATGAGGCGAAAGGAGGCATGGCGGGTCTATGATGTAAAGATCGAAGGGGTCAGCCTGGTGAAGAACTACCGTACGCAGTTCAGCAGTATCCTGATCAAAAAACCCCCTGCAGATCTCTTGGATATGCTCAAAAAAAAGATCGACCGGCAAGAAAAGGAAAGGGCACAAAAGCAAAAAAGCGGCCGCATTATCAGACAGGCCGTGTTGATGGCGCACCTCTACAAATCACTCAACGGGCATTTTCCCAAGCTTCAAGAAGAGCGATGGGGATTATAGAGTGGATTATACGATCTCGAAAGGGTGAAGCCGAATGGATGAGATTGGGATGCAAACAACAAAGATTTTGGGAGAAACCGGATGATCCGCACTGCGCCATTTAGACAAGCCATATTCGTCGCCTCTTTTCTAATAATCTGGGGTTTAATTGCCCCCTGTCTTGTATTGGCTGAAGAGTTTAAGGTGATCAAAGTCTATGATGGAGACACCATAAAAGCCCAGTATGAGGATAACGAGATCAACGTAAGGCTGGTGGGTATTGACGCACCCGAACTCTCTCCGGACTTGAGAATTCCGAGACAGCCTTATAGCGATGATGCCAAGGCATTCCTTGAGGGATTTGTGTTGAATAAAGACGTTAAGATCCGGGGATCCGGGTATATGGGATATGATGTGGTCCTCGGCGAGGTCTTCTTGGAAGACAAGAATGTCAACCTTGAGCTGGTCAGATC
>CAYWMP010000206.1:0-9768 GCA_964459445.1 uncultured Desulfobacteraceae bacterium | reverse complement strand
TGAACCCCGTCAGGTCCGGGAGGAAGCAGCGGTAAGTAAGGCAGTCTGTGTCGTGATGATATCTACCTTTTTCCCCTTGTGATTGAAACACGCTGTTGACGGTTCGAATTAGGGATGCACGACCAAGGCTCCACATTTCCCATTTCCGAAATGTCCCCGGTTGACCATCCCTCTGCTATTTATCTCCTCCGGCATCATACATGTTGAATAAAACTGCCCACCACACCGCTGCATTCCAAGGTCCCGCCGGAAAGCCAGAAAATCCCCTGACCAGGGAATTGCCCTTTCTTCAATTCCCAGGGCTTTCAAAGTCCTCCGGCATTGAGCATGCCGTTTTCACGCGAAGGGGTGGCGTGAGCGAAACCTGTTATGATTCACTCAACATAAGCTATGGTACGGGCGACCAATCTGATCGGGTCAGAGCGAATCTTCGAATCATGAAGGAAGTACTCGCCGCCGACCATTTGGTTTTTATGAACCAATGCCACGGGGATGATATTTTTGTCCTCCGTGATGAGCATCTCAAGCCTCCTGATCACACCATTCATGCAGACGCCCTTGTAACTGACCTCAAAAAGGTCGGCCTCCTGGTCAAGCAGGCGGATTGCCAGAGCGTTATCCTCTTCGACCCTGGGAAAGAGGTTGTTTCCAATGTGCACTGTGGCTGGAGGGGCAATCGGTCAAATATCGTGGGTAAAGTGGTTGACCTCATGACCGCCGAATTTGGATGCAGATCTTCAAACCTCCTGGCCGCCGTCGGCCCTTCTCTCGGTCCCTGTTGCGCAGAGTTTGTCACCTATCAGGAACTATTCCCCGAACATTTCACTGGGTTCATGGTCCGAGAAAATTATTTCGATCTGACCGCGATTTCACGATTTCAACTCCTTGAAGCAGGCCTTTTATGCGAAAACATCGAAATTGCCGGCCTTTGCACCAAATGCAGAACGGATCTTTTCTTTTCTTACAGAGGGGAAGGGATAACCGGAAGGTTTGGAACAGTTGTGATGTTGGTGTGAGGGCGGGTGCCGCTATTTCTTTTGGGTCATTTTTGAAAGGGCGTTTTCCAGCCTGCTGGCTTCATCGAGTATGACCTGTACGTATTTACCACCGTCGGATTCCGGATCCAATGCATGGGCAAGCTTTTTTGCAAAACCGCCTACTGCCAGAAGGGGATTTCGAATTTCGTGTGCCACCGCCTGGAGGGTATGTGATGCGACTTCACCGTCTTCCTCGATACTCTCGAAGGACGGCAGGGGCTTTTTCTCCGCGCTTTCCTGAAAGGTGTTCATCTTTCCTGAAATCTCGCTCAGCGCAAGATTGGCCTTCTCCATAATCACCATGAGGTCCTTTTCCCTGTTCAGCTCCAGTCGAAGGTTATCGGCGATGTCCTGGACCCGCTCGAAGGTGATCAGAAGGATATCATTGATGATTTCCGGTACCAATCCATACACCCTGTCGGCCAGGGAGAACAGGCTGTTGAAATCCTTTGTTTTATGGAACATGGTCCTTGAAAACTGCCTTGCCAATTCGCAGATTTTTGAGAGCGGCGGGGCGCTCTTGCTCACTGCCGGTTGGCCATAGAGCCCTTGAGAACTAATAATGCTCTCCGGGAACCTCCAATACTTGAGCGCTGCTTCCCCAACCTGCCGATGGTCTATTCCGTATCTCGACCTCTCCCATTCGAGAAATGCCGTCAGGGAATCCTGATCCAACTTGACGCCCTCATCCTTGTCCTTGATCACCAGATCGAAGAGTATCAATAAACCGATTTCCAGGATCAGGCCGGCGACAAAGGCTTCCTCCGGATGACAGCCCCCCAAATGCTCTGCCAATGATTTGGCCAGCAGGGCCCGATAGAGAGAAGCCTGCCAGAATTCCTCATAGTCAAGGGGTCCAACTGCCCCCATCGGGAATGTATCCCTGAGGGAAAGGGACAGGGCCATGATTCGCAGGCGATGGAATCCCACTTTTACGACTGCCTGCTCCAATGTGGTGATGGGTTTAGTGGACTGAAAAAGGGCGCTATTGGCCAGTTTCAGCAGCCGCACGGCCAGGGAAGGATCCTTCTCGACGAGGGCTGAGAGATCCGCTGCTGAGCATGTGTCATCGGAAGCCAGTTCCACCAGTTTGAGGGCTACCACGGACAGCGTGGGCAGTGAATATCCGGATTCCAAACGTTCAAGAATATCTGTTGCGGATTCCCCTTTCATGGAGGCCATAATAGTAAAATGCGCGATAACGGTCAAGATGCCTGAATCTGAGACCCTATTTCAAAATATAAAACATTCCAATTAGACACTGCTTGACGAGATATGTTATAAAATGAGACCTTTCTGCTCCTTCATATAAATAATTTTAGAGGAAATGAATGCAGGATCATCAACCGCAAAATATTGAGGTGAGCGGCTATTATCCCGGTGTCGTTGGGAAAATCACCGAGCTGCACGCTGTTTACTGCCACGAGCACTGGGATTTCGATTGCACCTTTGAAACACAGGTTGGGAGAGAGTTGTCAGAGTTTATCAGGGATTTTCAGAAGGGGCGAGATGGGTTTTGGGCAGCCCTCATTCATGGGGAATTTGCCGGATCCATTGGCATCGACGGGCAACCCGTCGATGAAAAAGGCGTTCGCCTCCGTTGGTTTATTGTTGCTCCGGAGCTTCAAGGCCGAGGAGCGGGGAAAACCTTAATGTCCTATGCCGTGGAGTTTTGCAGAAAGGTTGGTCATCAAAGGATTCACCTCTGGACCTTTCAAGGCCTGGATGCCGCCCGAGGCGTCTATGAAAAAGCGGGTTTTCGACTTGTCAAAGAGCACGATATTTATCAATGGGGAGATAATATAAGGGAGCAGATGTTCGAATTGGTTCTCTGAAGCAGCCCCTTGCCGCCGGTCTCCCGAAATCCTAGGTTTTCGTGTTGCCTTTATTGACAAACTAAATAAAACATATATTATCTACCCCGAATTTACCGGGTGTGAAAGGAGGATCAGTCATGCCGACCTATGATTTCAGATGCGAAAAATGCAAAAAGAAATTTACGCTCTTGATCTCCATCCACGAATACGAAAAAACCAAATTTCGATGTCCCAAGTGTAAGAGCACGAGAGTCAAACAACAGATCACATCCTTCCAAGCTGTTACTTCGAGGAAGAGTTAGGCGCTATCATGGAATGTCCCCATTGCCAAAAAGAACTGCCGGGAAAGACCTGTCCCTTTTGCGGGAAAATGATTCCCGAGGAAAGTCGCTTTTGCCTTGATTGCGGAGAGCGGATTGAAGAGGGGTCTCAGATCCCTGGTGAATCTGATGATGCTTCGGAAGATGCCTTTGAGATGGAAAACAGGGTCCTTTGCTCCGATGGAACCTGCACCGGCATTATCGTAAACGGTAAATGCTCGGAATGCGGAAAGGGATTGTCCGAAAAAAACACCTCTGATTCCTAGAGAAAGAAGGAGACAGTCCTTTGTATGAATTGAAAATTGTCTCACAGTTGGCTGCCGCCCATCAACTCAGAGAGTACGGCGGCAAATGTGAGAGATTGCATGGTCACAATTGGAAAATAGAAGTCTATGTAACGGGCAAACAATTGGGTGACGACGGTTTGCTCATTGATTTCAGGGTGATCAAGGATGCCACAAAAAAAATCCTCGATGAACTGGACCATCGGTTTCTAAATGAAGTGGAGTATTTCAAGGATATAAACCCTTCCTCTGAAAACATGGCCCGTTATATCTACGATTACCTCGGCAAACACCTGAACAGCGACACGGTCAGGATAAGCAAGGTCTCAGCCTGGGAATCGGATTCCGCCTGCGCCACCTATATGGGACCTTGAGGTCTTTGTCCCATCAGCCACCCCTATGAGAATAATTGCTTTCATACCAGCAAGATACGGTTCATCACGCTTTCCGGGCAAACCCTTAACCCCGATTGCCGGCAAGCCCATGATCCAGCGCGTCCATGAGTGCGCCAAAGCCTGTGAAGATGTGTCGGAAGTCTTCGTTGCAACCGATGACGAGAGGATCCTTCAAAGCGTGGAGGCATTCGGCGGCAAGGCGATAATGACGAAGGAGAAGCACCCGTCCGGTACGGATCGGATTGCGGAAGCCGTTGATATCATCGGCGTGGACAAAAACGATCTGATCGTCAATATTCAGGGAGACCAGCCCATTTTTGAACCTGCCGTGATTACCCATCTCGTAAACCCGCTCAAGGTGGACAGGGACATTCCAATGGGTACCCTTCAATGCATATTGAATAAAGAAAAAGAGGTGGGGAATCCCAATAATGTTAAAGTCGTCACCGACAAAGAGGGATTTGCTATTTACTTCTCTCGCTCGCCTGTCCCCTTCTTCCGTGATTCGACTTCATCCCGGATTTATTATAAACACCTTGGCTTTTATGCCTATCAACCCGAATTCTTGAGCAAGTTTGCCAGCCTGCCTGTGGGACGCCTCGAAGCCGCAGAAAAGCTTGAGCAGCTCAGGGCCCTTGAGAACGGTTTTAAAATTAAGGTGGCGGAAACGCCCTATGATTCCGTTGAAGTAGATGCGCCGGGCGATATCAAGAAGGTGGAAGCCCTGCTGGCAGCGAAAACTTAGAGAACCGTGAACCATCGAAGATTCTATATCACGGCGGGGAGTCACAAACTCCAGGTAAGCCCTAAAAGAATCTTTTCTTCGGCAGAATTCTTTTTTTTAAGGCCCTATCTATAGACTCCAGTAGCGGTTCCCGCAGAGGGAAGGGTTCAACAGAATATGGTATTTCATCGGAAAGATAAATTCAGCTAGGGGTTCAGTGGCGTGAACCCTCCCATCTACGGGAACGGCAAAGTTCGGTGGAATTTTTTTGAGATAGGGCTTAAAAAAGAGAACCCTGCCTCCGCAATTGCTAAGGGTTGTTTTCAACATAGGCGCCCCTATGGGGCGTTGATTTAACGCCTGTTCATTCTCCCGCCAAAAGACAGGGATCTTCGAGGCAGCCCTTAGGACAGAGTTTTGTGATGATGCCGCTAATAAAGAAATTTTGACGTCCCTCACCCTCCTATGGAAAAGGTATGGAAACTAAAACCGCCCTCCCCCCTTGCCCCCCAGCTTGCCCGTGAAACCGGGGTCTCTGTCCTTGAAGCTCAACTCCTGATAAACCGGGGCCTATCGGAGAGCCAATCTGCCTCTTCTTTTCTCACCCCCAGACTCGCGGACCTCATAGATCCCATGCTCCTGGTGGATATGGCCGAGGGCATTGAGCTCATTCTGGCCGCTATTAATGCCCGGGAGAAGATCGCCGTGTATGGCGATTTCGATGCGGACGGGCTCACTGCCGCCGCCCTGCTCCATAACTTCTTTTTAAACATCGGCATTGCCATCTCCTGCTACATCCCGAACCGGCTGAGTGAGGGATACGGTCTCAACGAGACAGCCATCAAAGGACTGTCTGAAAAGGGTATCAAGCTGATCATTACTGTGGATTGCGGCACTTCGGCCAAAAAGGAGATAGCCCTGGCCCATGGATTGGGTATGAAGGTGGTGGTAACGGATCATCATCAGATTCCCGACGATTTTCAACCCCTGTGCCCAGTTATAAACCCCCACCGACCGGGCTCAGCCTTTCCTTTTAAGAATCTGGCCGGTGTGGGATTGGCCTTTTATTTGTCTATTGCCCTGCGGACTCGCTTGAGGGAATTGGATTGGTTCATTCAAAGGCCGAAACCCGACCTCAAAGACTATCTTGATCTGGTTGCCTTGGGTTCGGTGGCGGATATGGCGCCTCTTCTCGATCAAAACCGGATCCTTGTGAGAACGGGTTTGGAAAGAATCGAGAACTCCATATGGCCGGGCATCCGGGCCATTCAAGAGGTTTCCGATTTAAAAGCCAGGGTCGTCACATCCGGAGATCTTGCCTTTAGGTTTGCTCCCAGGCTCAATGCCTCCGGAAGGCTCGGCGATGAAAAAACGGGCCTTGCAATACTCACGACTGAATCGCCGGCCATCGCACGGGAATTGGCCAACAAACTGAATCACCTCAACATACAACGACAGGCCATCGAAAGGGAAATACTCGAGGAAATTGAAGAGAAGCTCGAATCAATGGCTGATCCTTATAACCGGCGAACGCTCGTTTTTTACGGAAATGAATGGCACAAAGGCGTCCTCGGCATTGTCGCTTCAAAACTGGTGGATAGGTATCACAGACCGGCTTTGATCCTGGGTATCCAAAGTGGCCTAGCCGTGGGTTCAGGCCGGAGTATTAATGGTTTTGACATCTACCGCGCCCTGTCCAAGTTGGGAGGCTATCTGGAGAGATTCGGCGGCCATTACCATGCTGCGGGCCTTACACTTCAGGAGTCGAACATTGATGCGTTCGCAGAGGCATTTGAAGCGCTCGCCCAGGAGAAGTTGTCCGAGGAGCAACTCATACCTTCAATCGAACTTGATGGCGAAGTAAGGCTCGATGACCTCACCATGGAGGCCCTGCTAAGATTGGAATCCTTCGCCCCCTTTGGTTCGGCAAATCCCGAGCCCTTGTTCTTTGTCCGTGATTTGGAGGTCACCCACTCTAGAGTGGTGGGAGAAAGACATCTAAAAATGAAGGTCAGGCAGGGAAAGGTTGCCATCGATGCGATCGGCTTTGGACTCGCATCGGCCTTTCCTCTCAGAGAAAATATCAACGTGGTTTGCGCTCCTGGGATCAATCGCTGGCAGGGATATGAAACGGTTCAGCTCAGGGTTGTTGACCTGGAGAAGGCCGGCGGGAAAACAAGGCTTATGAAGTTGAAAGACGCTCAAAACATCGACGGCTAGGGACGTTACTCTATTCGCTTGAACCTGTTCTCAATGCCCATAGAATAAAAAACCAAACATGGTCCATGCATGTTTTTTTTCAGATTTCCTTGAAATGCTTCTGGTAGACGGGATATCCGAATTCGATGGGTTAATCCTTAAAAATCTTTGCCGCAGCATCTATGTCTTCGGGTGAAAACACAAAAAGCGATTTTTTCCCATCCGGCAAGGCTGATCCGTACACATAGTTGATGTTAATCCCTTCTTCCCCGAATTTTTTCGACATACCTGCCAGGGTTCCGGGCTTGTTGTCAATCTCAAGGGCAATCACAGGCACTATGTCAAAAACAAATCCTTCTTTGGATAATTTGTCGATGGCTTTGTCCGTATCGTTGACTAAAAGGCGGATGAGGGCATAGTCAGCGGAGTCCTTGCTCATAGACCCGTAGGAGGCGGCCGGTGCGACCCTCTTCAGAGTTTTTCCCCTGGCCTTGAAAAGCTGTTGTACATAGGCCGAGGCGTCCTGGATGGTCAGTGCATCGATGTTGATGCCCTGTTTGGACAACAAGGTTGCCAGTCTCCCCAGCTCACCTGGAACGTTCTCTAAAAACAACTGTATCTCTGTCCTGACCATATTCAGCTCCTCATTTTTCTAGTCTGCCAGATTCGACTTCTCCGACCTTTGGCCGTCATACCCCTCGAGGAATTTCAGAAATTCGGAATCCGTTGACAACACGATGGTACTTTCCTTATTCATGCTCTCTTTGTAGATGTCCAAGGTCTGGAGGAAGGAATAGAACTCCGGATCTTTACCAAAGGCCCGGGCGTAGATTAGAGTCGCCTCCGCATCCGCCTTGCCTTTGATCTCCTGGGCCTTCCGATAGGCCTCGGATGTGATCTGTTTCAACAATCTCTCCTTGTCTCCCTCGATTTTGCGGGCTTCTCCCTGCCCCTCTGAGCGGAATTTTTCAGCAATCTGATTTCTTTCCGCAATCATCCTGCCGTACACCGACTTCCTTACCTGCTCCACATAGTTCAGCCGTTTGATCTTCACATCCACGAGCTGTATTCCGAATTTTTCCAATTTGGGCTGCGCTTGATCCAGAATGCCCTTCGCAATGGCGGCCCTGCCGACAGTGACCTCTCCCAGAAGGCTCCTGTCTTGAATCTGGTCACCCACGAGTTCAAATTCTAATTTTCGATTGGTCCTTCTAACGGTCTCTATGAGTGGATAGGAGGTGATGTAATTTCGAACGGCAGAGTCTATGATGTCGTCCAGGCGCCCAAGAGCGCCCACCACATTGTTAACGGTTTGAAAGAACGCCAAAGGATCAACGATCTTCCACCGCGCAAATGTATCCACATAGATAAAAGTCTTGTCCAGTGTGGGGATTTGGCCGGGATCGCCGTCCCATTCAAGGAGATTTTTGTGAAAATAGTTGGCCTGCTGGACTATGGGAAGTTTGAAATAGAGCCCCGGTTCCGTCTTTGGTTCTCCAATGGCCTTTCCGAACTGGGTAATCACGACCTGTTCCGTCTCATCGACAACATACAGAGAACTAAAAACCACTATGGCGAGTATCGCGATCGGTATTATGATCGTTTTTAGATTCACCTCTGACCTCCTTTTGTATTGCCCAGATTAAGCAGGGGCAGCAAATTCTTTTGTCGTGCATCGACAATAAATTTATCTCCAAGCTTCGGGAATATTTCGCGCATGGTTTCAAGATAGAGTCTTCGCCGGGTGACGTCTTTTGCTTTGTCATATTCCTCGTAGAGGGCCAGGAAACGTGTCGCATCGCCCTTGGCACGGTTCACTCGGTCAAGAGAATATCCCTCTGCCTGCTTGATCGTTTTTTCGGCGGTTCCTCGGGCCTGGGGAATGATCTTGTTGTATTCTTCTCTGGCCTGATAGATCATCTTTTCCTTTTCCTGAGTGGCCTGGTTTACTTCGTTCCAGGATGGGGCCACCGGCTCAGGCACCGTAGTCCTTTTCATTTCAATGGTTGTTACATTGAGTCCGGTCTCAGCCTCGTCCAATTCCTTTTGCAACAGGCCCCTTGCCTGAAGGGCAATTTCCTCGCGCTTATTGATCACTTCATCAATACTGCGATCACCGACCACGAGCCGCATCGTGGATTCGGACAGATCCCTCAAAGTCACTCTGATATTGCGTACTTTGAAAAGGTATTTGTAGGGATCTTTGATGCGGTATTGAACGATCCATGGCACGACCGCCACATTGAGGTCTCCGGTTAGCATCAGTGCTTCGCTAAGATAGGCAGAACCCGATGCATAACGCGTCTTGACGCCCGCCTGGATGGTTCGGAAGCCGAATTCTTCTTTATAAACGAACCGCACCTTTACCTTGGTCACCTTTTCAATACCTCTCGGTAGTTTGAAGTTGAGCCCTGAAGGCGTGGTCCTATGGTACTTGCCAAACCTTTGAACAATGCCCACTTCATCAACCGCGACGGTATAGAAGATGGAAGATCCTAAATAGAAGATGAGAACGGCAATAACAATTATCCAAAACCCGGGGATTTTTCCCTTGAAGCCTTTGAATTTGTTTATGACGTCGTCCATCTGAGGGGGCGTTCCGCCACCCCCGCCCCTCTTTTGCTGCTGCAATTTTTCCCAATCCCAAGCCATATGATTCCCCTATTTATTAATTAATCTAACTTTGCTAAAATATAAACAAATTGAGTGAACGTCAAGGCATAAACAAGAATAATGCGAGGCCTATTATCTTACTAAGCTCAGCCTCAAACCGACCCACCCTCCGTAGCAAGCTGCGGAGGACGGGCGAGTGGAGAAGTATAAAACTCAGTTTCTCAGGCGAAGCGATGATGGATGCTAGATGCTCGATACTGGATAAATTAAAAAAACCCTCCTTATTACATCTCCGCTAAAGGCGGAATCTTCGACCAGGAACCAGAATCTAGTATCTGTTAGAAAATCATACTACAACATATATAAACTTGACATGAAA
>CAYWMP010000205.1:487-9797 GCA_964459445.1 uncultured Desulfobacteraceae bacterium | reverse complement strand
CAAAAGATTATGATAAAGATTATTGGATGGTTGGAATCATGGAGATCATTCTAGATTGGGGCCTAGGCGTCATCCTCTGGTTTCAAGAGCTCAGCCCGACGCTGGATACACCCTTTAAGGCAATCACATTTTTGGGAGGACACGTCTTTTTTCTCCTGTTTTTGCCCTTTATATACTGGTCGGTGGATCGCCGGTTAGGAATTAGATTTACCATCCTATTCCTTTTATCCGCATACATAAACACCATCGCGAAGGACCTGTTGTCCCAACCAAGGCCATTTCAGTACGATCCTCGGGTAAAGGCGTTGATCCATGCGGGGGGCGGCGGCCTGCCCAGTGGTCACACCCAGAATACCGTCATCGCATGGGTTTTTCTCGCCTATCACTATCGAAGGACTCTACTCTGGGTCCTGGCCGGGTTGTTGCTATTCTTGGTCCCATTGTCCCGGATTTATCTGGGCGTCCATTTTCCATCGGATCTTGTCGGTGGATATGTGGTGGGGGGCATCCTGATTTTCCTCTATCTTCGCTTTGAGCCGCAAGTAGAAACATGGCTCCTGAGAGTGGGGCTAAAATGGCAATTGGGTCTGGTGGTCGTTATGCCTTTTATCCTGACCGCCTTGGCTCCTTCGGGAGGGAAATATGGCATTACGGTTACAGGCAGCCTGCTTGGGCTCGGGTTGGGGTATGTGCTGGAACCCCATTGGGTTCTCTTTGATTCAAAAGGGGCTTGGGGGCAGAGGATCCTGAGGTATTTCCTGGGGGCCGTCGTGATATTTGCAGTCTGGTTCGGGTTGCGGCTACTTTTCGCCGGATTGGAGCCTGCCCCGTTGTTTCGCTTCCTTCGATACGGTTTGGTAGGCTTTTGGGCCGGTCTCGGAGCTCCCTGGGTCTTTGTGAAAATGGGATTGGCGGAAAAAAGAAAAAGAGACGTTGACCAAAATTGAGCATTTTGCAAAGGTCTCATAAGGTATTTCGAATGGAAGCGGAACCAGGCTCAAAAAGGAGTTAATATGGAATCTTTACTGAAACAGTGGAACGGAGAAAATGTCGTTATACATTATGATCGACCCACGGACGCCTGGATGATTATTGCTATCCATTCGACCCGATTCGGCCCGGCAACCGGTGGAACGCGCATGAGGACCTATCCCGACCTCGAAGCTGCCGTGAGCGATGCTTTGAGATTGGCCGCCAGCATGACCTATAAATTGGCTTTGACCGGATTCCCCTGTGGAGGCGGGAAGGCCGTGATTTCTATTCCAAAGAACTTTGATCACTCCCATCGTCCTGAGCTACTGAGGCGCTATGGGACTCTAATCAAACAATTGGGCGGTCTTTATCAAACCGGACCCGATGTCGGCACTTCAGCCCAGGACATGGACATTGTGGCGGAGACCGGAGCGCCCCATGTCTTTTGCCGCACGCCTGATAAAGGCGGTGCAGGAGGTTCCGGGGAAGCGACTGCGCTGGGTGTTTTCAGCGGTATACAGGCCGCCTGTGGGCATATCTTTGAGGAGAGTGAGCTCAAAGGAAGGCGCGTTCTTGTTCAGGGCGTCGGATCCGTAGGAGCCCGACTAATAGGGCTTTTGAGGGAAGCGGGAGCAGAGGTATGGTTCAGCGATGTGGATCAAAACATCATCGAACACTATAGAGACGAGGAAGGGCTGAATTTTATTCCGGAGAATGAAGTATATGATACCCCCTGTGATGTCTTTGCACCCTGCGCTTTGGGAGGTATACTGAATTCAGAAACCATTCCCCGCCTTAAATGTCGTGCCGTGGCGGGCGGCGCCAACAACCAATTAGCAGAGCCTGGGGATTCGGAAAGGCTTCAGAAAAGAAATATCCTATATGCGCCGGATTATGTCATAAGCATGGGCGGAGCCATGGCGATCTTGGGTATGGAAACGCTTGGGTGGTCCAAAGCTGAAGCAGAGGAAAAGGTCAGAACCATCAAAGAGACGCTCCTTAATATATTCAAAGTCAGCGCGAGTGAAGGCATCACTACGGAAGCAACGGCCCGCAGAATAGCGGAATCCCGACTTCAGGGGACTGGTTGAGCGGTTCAACCTTCTCGGTTGAAGAGCAAGGAGCAGAGAGCTAAAGACGCCATACTTTTGCCTCCAACCCCCTGAACCTTTAAACCTTTGAACACTGAACCTTATAGAAGGAAGGCATGAGTCAAGTAGGAAGACTGCACGTCCTCACGGACGTGACACTGCAGGCCCGGTTTACACACACGGAACTCACCCGATTGGCTATTGAGGGTGGTGCGGACACGATTCAATTTCGTCATAAGAGCGGATCAACGCGAGAGATGATCGAGAATGCCAGGGAGATGAAAAAGATCTGCGAAGATGCGGGCATTTCATTTATAGTGAATGACAGAATCGATGTGGCCATTGCAGCCGAGGCACACGGCGTTCATCTCGGTCAAGATGATTTCCCCATCCCTTTGGCCCGCAAGCTTTTGGGTGAAGATAAAATCATAGGCGGTTCTGCCGCAACCATAGAAGAAGCCGAGCTCTGCTTGTCGGATGGGGCGGATTACGTGGGGTTCGGGCCCGTATTTCCGACTACATCCAAGGACGATGCAGGCCCTGTATCCGGGATCGATATCCTGAGACAGGTCGTGGAAGCAATCCCCTTGCCCATTATCGGCATTGGCGGCATTTTTGCGCACAACACCCCGGATGTAATCAAAGCGGGGGCTCATGGGATTGCCGTCATATCCGCCGTGTGTTGCCAGGAAGACCCGAAGCAGGCCACCAAAGCACTTCACGACGCCCTGAAAGCTGCAATTTGAGGTGAATATCAGTGAGCGAGACTTTATCAACCGTTGGTGAGTTTGGATTGATAGACCGGATTCACGATCTGGTGCGAAAGGAAGGGGTTTCAAGCCCAGGTGTAACTTTGGGAATCGGGGATGATACGGCGGCATTTACTCCCAGCCCGGGCTTTGAAATGCTGGTTACTTGTGACTGTGTTGTGGAGAACCGCCACTATCTACCTGAACGTATCTCACCCCGGGATCTCGGGCGAAGATCGATGACATTGAATATCAGCGACATCGGTGCAATGGGCGGTAAGCCACTTTATGCCATCGTATCCCTTGGCTTGAAAGGGGAGACATCCGTGGCCTATGTGGAGGACATGTACCGGGGATTCATGGATGAACTTAATTCTTTTGGAGCATCGATCATCGGTGGAAATCTCACAAAATGCGCAGATGCCTTATTTATCGACATCACTTTGATCGGCGAGGTTGAGAAGGACATCATCATACGCCGCTGCACGGCAAAAAAAGGTGATGCCATTCTTGTTACCGGATATCCCGGTCAGTCCGCCGGGGGGCTTTATTTGTTGTTGGCATCCCCAGACCATGAAGACATGAGCTCTCACCCCCTGGTAAGGGCCTATAACACCCCTTCACACCGGGCACGGGAAGGGCGGGCAGTGGCGCAATCAGGGAAAGCGACGGCAATGATTGATATAAGTGACGGCTTCCTGGGAGATCTGGGTCATATTTGCAAAGAGAGCGATGTGGGGGCGATGCTTCATCATGCAAGGCTGCCCGTGAGTAAAAATTTAAAAAAGACGGCACAGGAATTGGGACGGGACCCCTATGATTTGTTTCTAGGGGACAGCGATGACTACGAATTGATCATTACCTGTGCTCCGGAACATACAGAAGTGATTCGTTCAGCGATTGCCGGCGTGAGCGAAGCGCCCGTGAACGAGGTAGGAGAGATCGTGGATGCTTCGGAGGGTATGTCGATGGTCTTTCCCGACGGCTCCAAAAAGAGTATTACCCCGGCCGGTTGGGATCATTTTGCATAAGTTAACCAAGCAGAAGGAACTTAGTTCGCTTCGCTCACAAAGGGGATACTGGAATACCGGAGTATTGGAATAATGGTTCTAGAGGGGTTTTCAGCATTTGAAATGTATCTTTTCAGCTTTTTCCCAACCATTCCAAAATTCCATTCTTCCATCATTCCATGGGCTTTGCACAAAACAATGTCCAATAAAAATCAAGGAATTTCAATAAATTGTATAATTTGTGAGACGTATATTTAGGAGGAAATCCTATGTTTGATCAAGAAATGGCACAGAAGGCGGTAGTAAACCTCAAAAACTTGCGTGATAAAAAACCCTTGATCCACAATATCACCAATTTCGTGGTCATGAATTATACTGCCAATGCCCTTTTGGCCTGTGGGGCTTCTCCGGTCATGGCCCATGCTCGGGAAGAAGTGGAGGAGATGGTTTCCTTTGCAGGCGCCTTGGTTCTCAATATCGGAACCCTGACCCCGGATTTTATCGATTCAATGATTAAGGCCGGGAAACGGGCGAACGAAATCAACGTCCCCATTATACTAGATCCAGTGGGCTCTGGGGCAACGAGGCTGCGCACCGAATCCGCGAAGCGGCTCATCAACGAATTGGATATCAAGGTGGTCAGAGGAAATGCCTCGGAAGTGCTTTCCCTGGCCCAGGAGGGTTCACGAACCAAAGGAGTGGATTCAATACACAGCGTTGATGAGGCATCGGATGCAGCCATTGAACTGGCCAAAGAACTCTGCCCATTATCGGCATTGGCGGCATTTTTGCGCACAACACCCCGGATGTAATCAAAGCGGGGGCTCATGGGATTGCCGTCATATCCGCCGTGTGTTGCCAGGAAGACCCGAAGCAGGCCACCAAAGCACTTCACGACGCCCTGAAAGCTGCAATTTGAGGTGAATATCAGTGAGCGAGACTTTATCAACCGTTGGTGAGTTTGGATTGATAGACCGGATTCACGATCTGGTGCGAAAGGAAGGGGTTTCAAGCCCAGGTGTAACTTTGGGAATCGGGGATGATACGGCGGCATTTACTCCCAGCCCGGGCTTTGAAATGCTGGTTACTTGTGACTGTGTTGTGGAGAACCGCCACTATCTACCTGAACGTATCTCACCCCGGGATCTCGGGCGAAGATCGATGACATTGAATATCAGCGACATCGGTGCAATGGGCGGTAAGCCACTTTATGCCATCGTATCCCTTGGCTTGAAAGGGGAGACATCCGTGGCCTATGTGGAGGACATGTACCGGGGATTCATGGATGAACTTAATTCTTTTGGAGCATCGATCATCGGTGGAAATCTCACAAAATGCGCAGATGCCTTATTTATCGACATCACTTTGATCGGCGAGGTTGAGAAGGACATCATCATACGCCGCTGCACGGCAAAAAAAGGTGATGCCATTCTTGTTACCGGATATCCCGGTCAGTCCGCCGGGGGGCTTTATTTGTTGTTGGCATCCCCAGACCATGAAGACATGAGCTCTCACCCCCTGGTAAGGGCCTATAACACCCCTTCACACCGGGCACGGGAAGGGCGGGCAGTGGCGCAATCAGGGAAAGCGACGGCAATGATTGATATAAGTGACGGCTTCCTGGGAGATCTGGGTCATATTTGCAAAGAGAGCGATGTGGGGGCGATGCTTCATCATGCAAGGCTGCCCGTGAGTAAAAATTTAAAAAAGACGGCACAGGAATTGGGACGGGACCCCTATGATTTGTTTCTAGGGGACAGCGATGACTACGAATTGATCATTACCTGTGCTCCGGAACATACAGAAGTGATTCGTTCAGCGATTGCCGGCGTGAGCGAAGCGCCCGTGAACGAGGTAGGAGAGATCGTGGATGCTTCGGAGGGTATGTCGATGGTCTTTCCCGACGGCTCCAAAAAGAGTATTACCCCGGCCGGTTGGGATCATTTTGCATAAGTTAACCAAGCAGAAGGAACTTAGTTCGCTTCGCTCACAAAGGGGATACTGGAATACCGGAGTATTGGAATAATGGTTCTAGAGGGGTTTTCAGCATTTGAAATGTATCTTTTCAGCTTTTTCCCAACCATTCCAAAATTCCATTCTTCCATCATTCCATGGGCTTTGCACAAAACAATGTCCAATAAAAATCAAGGAATTTCAATAAATTGTATAATTTGTGAGACGTATATTTAGGAGGAAATCCTATGTTTGATCAAGAAATGGCACAGAAGGCGGTAGTAAACCTCAAAAACTTGCGTGATAAAAAACCCTTGATCCACAATATCACCAATTTCGTGGTCATGAATTATACTGCCAATGCCCTTTTGGCCTGTGGGGCTTCTCCGGTCATGGCCCATGCTCGGGAAGAAGTGGAGGAGATGGTTTCCTTTGCAGGCGCCTTGGTTCTCAATATCGGAACCCTGACCCCGGATTTTATCGATTCAATGATTAAGGCCGGGAAACGGGCGAACGAAATCAACGTCCCCATTATACTAGATCCAGTGGGCTCTGGGGCAACGAGGCTGCGCACCGAATCCGCGAAGCGGCTCATCAACGAATTGGATATCAAGGTGGTCAGAGGAAATGCCTCGGAAGTGCTTTCCCTGGCCCAGGAGGGTTCACGAACCAAAGGAGTGGATTCAATACACAGCGTTGATGAGGCATCGGATGCAGCCATTGAACTGGCCAAAGAACTCAATACCACGCTTGTTATTACCGGAGAGGTAGATTTGGTTACGGACGGCATGCGGATAAACCTCTGCTTCAACGGTCATGAACTAATGGGTTACGTCACGGGAACGGGCTGCACTGCCACTGTACTCATAGGCGCTTTCATGGCCGTAGAAGAAGACGCTGTGAACGCTGCGAGCACGGCCCTTGCCTACTTTGGCTTAGCCGGCGAGATTTCGGCATCGAAGGCAAAAGCCCCGGGCAGTTTTCAGATGGGCATGTTGGACGCCCTTTACACTATTGACGGAACAACTTTGGAAGATGGCGCGAGGATTAGGACGTAATTCCCAAAGGAAACCACGGCCTTTGGTAATGTGATTTGAAAAGTCTCGCCGTTCACGGCGAAAATGCAAAACTATTGAAGAACATGCGCAAGGAAAAATCCTATAAATTTTGTAAGATTACGGCCAAATTTTTTGGGGTGGAATATTTAAAGAGAGATTTTTATGGGTTCAGAGCAAGAAAAAGTTGATATGATTGCCAAACCCGGCGTGCAACCGGGATATTTCACTTGTATCTTTTGTAAAAAAACATTTGAAGGTGATAAAAGGAGAGTCTGTTGTGATAATCCCAAATGCCAGGAAAAAGAGCACGAAAGAAGAAAGGAACGAGCAAAACAATTAGTCAAAAGAGATGGAAAAAAGAAAAGCACAAACAACCCATGCATAATTTGTGGCAGAGACAAAGGGGCAAACAGGTTGTATTGTAAAATATGTCATTCAAGGCTGTCAGAGGAATACGACTTTGAGGAGTACAGTATAAATCCACAGACAATGGAAAATTAAAATGATGTTGTGGTGAAATGAAAAGTGGAGGTGAATAGAGATTAAGGATCTGATTGCATACATAGCGAAGGCGCTGGTGGACAAGCCAGAGGAGGTCTTGATCACAGAAATAGAGGGACAGCAGACCATTGTGATCGAGCTGAAAGTGGCCAGGGAGGATATTGGAAAAATAATTGGCAAACGAGGACGCATGGTACAGGCCATGAGAACGATACTCAGTGCAGCCTCCACAAAAAAAAGCGGTCCACTCTGGAAATTATTGAATAATATGATGAGGATTCCATCCGTCGGCCATTGCCATCGAGCTCGGGGGTTTTTCCATTTGCTGTGTAATCCTATTTGATGAAAACAAATCGAAATATAAGCACTTGAATTTATTCGGACAACCACAGGGCGGCAGTAACCGGTTATCCAAGGTATGATTTTAGAAAACAGGGCAGGGTTGCCGTTTCATATCATTTGCAATTGACTAAGATTGTGATTTAATTATAAAATCACGATATTTTATCATGTTTTGGCTGAAAATATTTTACGCCCCAAGGAGGAATCTCTTGGATGAAACGGATCGGATTCGTATCAACACGAATAGCTGGTACAGACGGTGTATCGCTTGAAACTTATAAGTGGTATCAGGTTCTGGACCGGAACGGGTATGAATGCTATTTTTTTGCAGGGGAACTGGACACCCCCCCGGATCGATCTTTATTGGAACCGAAGGCCCATTTTAATGAACCAGAGATCCTGGAAATCCATGATGCATGTTTTGGAACCACCACCCGTGAGAGATCCTTGTCCAAGCGGATTCATGACCTAAAAGATTTTCTCAAGTCAAGACTATATGAGTTTTGCGGCAATTTTGATATTGACCTTATAATCCCAGAAAATGCCCTAGCTATTCCTATGAACATCCCTTTGGGAATGGCTATAACGGAATTCGTGGGTGAAACGGGTATACCGGCTATTGCCCACCACCACGATTTTAGCTGGGAGCGAAAGCGCTTTCTGATCAACGCGGTCCAGGACTACCTCCAGTACGCTTTTCCCCCAACCCTCGAATCACTCCGCCACGTGGTGATTAACTCTGAGGCCTCCAGGCAGTTGAGCTACCGGAGAGGTCTTAGTAATGTCCTAATCCCTAACGTCTTTGATTTTGCCAACCCGATTCCGGACTCACCCAACAGCGCCTCACTCCGGAATGAACTGGGATTTGGGAAAGATGATCTCTTTGTGCTTCAACCTACCAGGGTAGTCCCCCGCAAATGGATCGAACGGGCTGTTGAACTGGTAAGCCTTCTAGGTCTATCTAGTCCTCGACTGGTTGTTTCCCACGAAGCTGGAGATGAAGGGGACCTGTATGCAAAGAGGGTCCTGGAATATGCCCATCTTCTTGGCGTGCGTGTGATATACATGGGCGAGAAAGTTGGATCATCCCGATGTTTTAAGGCCAACTGTGATAAAAAATACACCATTGATGATGTCTATCAGAGTGCCGATCTGGTGACTTATCCTTCCGGCTACGAAGGATTCGGTAATGCCTTTGTGGAGTCCATCTACTTTAAGAGACCGATCGTAGTAAACCGCTATTCCATTTTTGTCGAGGACATTGAGCCCTGTGGCTTTGATGTGATCCCTTTTGAAGGCTTCGTAACTAAGAAGATTGGTGATCGCATCATGCAATTCCTTGAGCCGGAGAATGTGAGAACAACGGTTGATAAAAATTATGAGTTGGGAGAAAAATACTTCTCCTATGAGGTGTTGGAACAGAAACTCCTGCCTATTATAGAATCATTCCGGCAACGAACCCACTCGAACTATTAAGATGAGGTAATGGATAGGGTTTTGCGCAGTGGGATTCTTCATTACTCCTGCCCTCCTGTAGTGGGTGGTGTGGAAGAAGTTGTCCGTCAACATGCATCCATTCTTCACAGGCTGGGCCAGTCCGTCTCCATCCTGGCAGGTATGGGTAAGGTCTATAC
>CAYWMP010000205.1:0-477 GCA_964459445.1 uncultured Desulfobacteraceae bacterium | reverse complement strand
GGCCCAAAAACAATCCAGGAATGGAGATTATAAAGGCTTGAAGCGACTGGCCGCCAGGATATACCAAATCCTTCAAGACTGGTCACGGGATCTTGATGTCATACTTGCCCATAATGTGCTGCACATGCCGTCAATCTACCTCTTACCCTGGCTTTGCGTCGTCTGGCCGCATCAGGAAGCGGTCCAGTAATTGTGAGTTGGGCCCATGACTCCCCTTATCTACAACCAAATTATCCAGAATACCTCGAGGATCATCCCTGGAACGTGCTCAAACGCTCACATCCTAATATCCATTACGTGACCATTTCGGAGTCAAGAAGACGGATGTTCAATGAACTTTTTGGAGACGTCTCATGGAAGGTCATTCATGATGGGATTGATCCTGCGAGCTTTTTCTATCTTGACCCCTTGTCCATAAAACTGGCAGAGGAGCTTGACATGTTTGGTCGTGACCTGGTCGTGGTTCAGCCTTCAAGG
>CAYWMP010000204.1:0-9818 GCA_964459445.1 uncultured Desulfobacteraceae bacterium | reverse complement strand
AAGGCACCAAGTCACCAAGATTACAAGATGATTCTCTTGATGAAATAGATCCTTCTCTTTTTAATAAAGGTTTAAGCTTCATATTCTTTCTTTGTACCTTAGTGTCTTGGTGGCTAAACTGTTACGAAAAACTCAAAGTCGAAGGAGAATAGGTATAAACGATGGCTGTACCTAAGAAAAAGAAATCGAAATCCAAAAGAAATACGCGGCGATCACACGATCACATCAAACTGCCAAATACTACCAATTGCCCTCAGTGCCATGAACCTGTTTTACCCCACCATCTTTGCCCCCAGTGTGGGACCTACAAAGGAAAGACCATCATCAAGACAGAAGAGAGCTAGCAATCATGGGGGTTGCCGTGGATGCCATGGGGAGAGACTATGCTCCGCATGCGGTGGTTCAGGGTCCCTGCAAGCCTCCCATGAGTGCGGGGTAGATGTCACCATGGTCGGTGATCATGAAATAATGAGAGATAGGGTTGACGCTTGGCCGTTTTCAAAGTATCGAAAGACCGGCATTTACAAGTATCCTTTCAACTGATATAGGCAATGTGGTTCTTTTAGATGTGAGGGCCATGCTTGAAGGTTGGGTTTTCAAGGGGCTAAATCGCAAACTCAAAACACGCTTGATGGCTATATAAGCCGTGATCTTATAATTTTTCCGCCTTACTTTTGGCGGATTTGTGTCAAGTTTCTAAATGTTGTAGTGTAATTTGCGAACAGATACTAGATACTGGTTCCTGGATGCTGGTCGAAGATTCCGCCTTTAGCGGAGATGTAATAAGTAACGGATCTTTTTTTATCCAGTATCGAGCATCTAGCAACCAGCATCGTTTCGCCTGAGCAACTGAGTTAAATACCTCTCCACTCGTCGGTTTCCCCGTCCCCCGACAGGCAGGGTTCGGGACAGGAAGGCGGAGCTTCGCTTGAACCTCAATATCAGCAAGGAGTCAAATGTGAGTGGGTCACAACGAGTGGTTGTCATAACCGGGGGGTCAAAGGGCATAGGAAGAGCCACTGCCATGAGATTCGCTGAAGAAAATGCAAAAATCATTCTGATACATTATGACCCCGATGAAGCCGCTTCAAGGGAAGCCTTGGACCTGCTATCGGAGAAAGGCGTGGAGGCGGAAAGCCATAAGGTAGATGTGGCATCCTATGAAGATGTGAAAGTACTTTTTAAAGACGTCCTGGATCGTTTTGGCAAGATTGATGTATTGATCAATAACGCGGGGATTACAAGAGACACCCTGCTAATGAGAATGTCGGAGCAGGATTGGGATCTGGTCATGGGGGTGAATCTAAAAAGCGCATTCAATTGCACCCAGGCCGTGATCCGAGCCATGATGAAGCAGAGACAGGGAAGTATCGTCAACATTTCATCGGTTGCAGGGCAGATTGGAAATGCAGGCCAGGCCAACTATTCGGCATCTAAGGCGGGAATAATTGGGTTGACCAAAACTGTAGCAAGGGAAGTCGCCCCAAGGGGCATCACCGTGAATGCGGTGGCCCCTGGTTTTATCAACACCGAGATGACCCAAGTTCTTCCCGAAAAGGTAAAGGAATCCTATAGGTCGCAGATCCCTTTGGGAAGAATGGGGGAACCGGAAGATATTGCTGAAACGGTCTACTGGCTCTGTTCCGAAGCTGCAGGCTATATTACCGGACAAACCATTCCAGTGAATGGCGGCATGTTTATGTGACCCAGGTTGAGGGGTTCAACGTTCACGGTTCAAGGCTGAAGGGCTATAGGGCTTCTTTAAAGGAATGATGCCTCTGGGCGCTGAACCTTGAATCGATCGTTTTGAGTGTGAAAAAGATGGTTTAAAATTGGAAGGAGGAAAGAATCTATGTCCGATATTGCTGATAAGGTAAAAGCTATCATTGTTGAGCAATTGAATGTATCGGAAGAGGATGTTGTTCCTGAAGCGTCTTTTGTGGATGATCTAGGAGCGGATTCGTTGGATCAGGTTGAGTTGATTATGGCAATGGAAGAGGAGTTTGATCTGTCCATCTCGGATGAGGATGCGGAGAAGATTGCATCCGTCAAAGACGCTGTTGAGTATATTGAAAAAGCACTAGGGTAATCCCTTTCAGGAAGATCCCTTTTTAGCGAAGGGCCGGAGCAAGCCGGCCAAAAACAATGAGAGGGGTGTTATGAGAAGAAGGGTCGTCATTACGGGCCTCGGGATGGTGACGCCTCTGGGTACCGGAGTTGACAAAAGCTGGGAATCTGCAATCTCGGGAAAATCGGGCATTGGGCCTATCACCAAATTTGATGTCTCGCCTTTTCCCTGCAAGATAGCCGGAGAGGTCTCCGATTTCAGGTCTGAGGATTTTCTGGATAAGCAGCAAATCCGACGGTTCGATATCTTCGTCCATTTTGCAATAGCCTCGGCCAGGATGGCCATGGAGGACTCCGGCCTCAAGATCGATTCCAGCAATGACCATCGCGTTGGCTGTCTGACGGGGTCCGGCCTCGGCGGCCTGACCATGTTGGAACACTATCACAAAATCCTTTTGGAGAAGGGACCCCGGAAAATAAGCCCTTTCTTTATTCCAGGGATGATCGCCAATATGGCGCCGGGCCAGATCGCGATTGAGTACGGGGCAAAAGGTCCGAATCTATCTATTGAGACTGCATGCGCGGCGAGCAGTCACGCAGTGGGCGAGTCCTTTAGGCTAATCAAGGACGGTATTGCGGATGCCATGATTACGGGCGGTTCCGAAGTCGTTGTGACGCCCTTGGCACTCGGGGGATTTTGTTCCATGCGCGCCCTCTCCACCAGAAATGACGACCCCGAGAAGGCTTCCCGACCCTTTGAAATGGATAGGGATGGGTTCATCATGGGGGAAGGGGCGGGGATTTTGATCCTAGAGGAAATGAACCAGGCCCTGGAAAGGGGCGCGGATATCTATGTCGAAGTTGCAGGATACGGCATGTCGGGCGATGCCTATCACGTATCGGCCCCGGACCCTGAAGGCGAGGGCGCCATGGCCTGCATGTCCATGGCCCTGGGAGATGCCGGCTTCGAGGCTGAAGACATTGATTACATTAATGCCCATGGCACATCAACCAAGTTGAATGATCTATCTGAAACAAAGGCCATTAAGGCCATTTTCGGAGAGCATGCCCATAAGGTTGCCGTAAGCTCAACCAAATCAATGACCGGACATCTGCTCGGCGGTGCAGGTGGTGTTGAGGCTGCCTTCATGACCTTGGCGATCAAGCATGGCATCATTCCTCCAACCATTAACTATGAGACCCCTGATCCTGAATGTGACCTTGATTATGTGCCCAATGAAGCCAGAGAAGCCAAGGTAAGGGCAGCAATGTCGAACTCCTTTGGGTTCGGCGGGACCAATGCAAGCCTGATTTTCAAGGCCTTTGAACCATAGCGAGTAAGCGCGAACTGCGCCCTATGCGATGCCGTTCTCCGTGGGAACCCCGATTCCTCCCATCTTTGCGCCCCCGATTTTCCTGCCCATGCGCCTTTAGGAGTCTTTACAGTTATAAATCTGAAATTTCATTAGATAGGACTTTCTGTGGAAGATTGGGACCTACAACAAGTTGACCCGGAAGTAGCCTCAGCTGTCCGCTCCGAGATAGTGCGAGAAAAGAACGTCCTTGTTCTTATCGCGTCGGAGAACTACGCTTCAAGAGCGGTTATTGAGGCCCAGGCCAATGTCATGACGAATAAATATGCTGAAGGGTATCCTGATAGAAGGTACTACGGCGGATGCGAATACGTAGACATTGTTGAAAGACTCGCCATTGACCGAGCCAGGCGTTTGTTTGGCGCCGAATACGCCAATGTACAGCCCCATTCCGGGTCCCAGGCCAATATGGCCGTGTATTTGTCCTTTCTAGAGCCAGGGGACACGATTATGGGCATGGATCTTTCCCACGGAGGACATCTGACCCACGGGAGCCCGGTGAATTTTTCGGGACGGCTTTACAAGACGGTTTCCTATGGACTTGATGCCAAGACTCTGGTTTTGGATTATGACCGGGTCCATGATCTGGCAAAAAAACACAAACCAAAAATGATCGTGGCCGGCGCAAGCGCCTACCCGCGGCTGCTGGATTTTAAAAGATTCAATGAGATTGCTAAGAGCATTAATGCAACGCTCATGGCTGATATGGCCCATATCGCAGGGCTCGTGGCTGCAGACCTTCACCCCTCACCCGTCGGGCAAGCGGACTTTGTTACGTCTACGACCCATAAGACCCTCCGCGGGCCAAGGGGCGGCCTTATTCTTTCACAAGAAAAATTTGCGCAAACGTTGAACAGAGGCCTTTTCCCCGGTATACAGGGCGGGCCTTTGATGCATATTATTGCTGCAAAGGCGGTCGCCTTTGGGGAAGCCCTAAGCGCTGAGTTCAGGGGATACCAGCGGCAGGTCCTGCTAAATGCCAGGGCCTTGGCGGAGGAATTGGAAAAATACGATTTCGATCTGGTCTCCGGAGGTACGGATAATCATCTTATCCTTATCGATCTGTCTGAAAGGGGCATAACAGGAGCTGAGGCAGAAAGGGCATTGAGCGGAGGTGGCATTATTGTAAATAAAAATACCGTTCCATTTGACAAAAGATCCCCACAGATCACCAGCGGCCTGAGGATTGGAACGCCGGCTATCACGACACGGGGGATGAAGGAACCTGAAATGAAGATCACAGCCGAACTGATCAGAAACGTGCTGCAGAATCCCCGGGACGAAAAAATCCTAAAAGATACCCGCTCAATCGTCTCGGAACTTTGTCGGAAGTTTCCGATATATGAGTATCTGAAAGCTTGAGTTATCTCTATAGGCATGGTGGAAACCGGCCTAGAGATTGAGAAAGAGTCTCTCCTCACCGGTCATTAGATAGTTATGATTTGTCATGAGTCCTTCGTCATTTGATTAATAACCATTGACCAGTGACTATTGCCGAAGGCAATGTTATTAAATACAAAAAAAAGGAGTAAAAATCCCTTGTCAAGACCGACCTGGCCCGAATACTTTATGTCGATCACCGATTTGGTGGCAAAACGATCAACCTGTCTTCGACGCTCGGTGGGCGCCATCCTGGTGAAAGAGAAAAGGATATTGGCCACGGGCTACAACGGGGCTCCCGCGGGCCTCAGACATTGTGCCGAAGTTGGCTGCCTGAGGGAAAACGAATCAATCCCCTCCGGCACGCGACATGAACTCTGCCGCGGTCTGCATGCGGAGCAGAATCTGATCATTCAGGCGGCTTACCATGGGATTCCAATAAATGGCGCTACACTCTATTGTACGAATAAACCCTGCGTGATATGTTCCAAGATGATCATCAACGCAGGGATTGAGAAAATCATTTATGCGGAAGGTTATGACGATCGCCTTTCGGAAGAGATGTTTGAAGAAGCCGGAATAGAACTCGTGAGGTACAGCCCGTGAAATGTCCATACTGTGCAAGGATTAAAAACAAGGTCATTGATTCCAGGATGAGTAAAGATGGACGGACCATCCGGAGACGAAGGGAGTGCATCGACTGTGGGAGGCGCTTTACGACCTATGAGAAATTGGAAGAGGTCCTCCCTATGGTGGTCAAGAAAGATGGGAGGCGTGAGCCCTTTAGTCGAGAGAAGATAACCGGGGGCATGAAGAAGGCGTGCCAGAAACTCCCCGTTAGCATCACTCAGATAGAGGATTTTGCAGACTCCCTGGAACTCTACTTTCAAGAACTGGGAAAAAAAGAGATTGAGAGCACCGAAGTAGGCGAACGCGTCATAAACACCCTCAAGGAATGGGACGAGGTCGCCTATGTGAGATTTGCTTCTGTCTACCGTCAGTTCAAGGATATTAACGAGTTCATGGCCGAGCTTGAAGGAATTCTCAAAACCAGAAGGGAAGAAGAAGGCCGCTGAGTCTTGCCGCTAGTGTTTTGCGAGAGATCCACGAAAAATTTATGAGAGCGGCTTTGAGACTCGCAAAAAGGGGTCTCGGCCGAACATCTCCAAATCCCGCCGTAGGGGCCGTCATTGTCCGCAACGGCCGGGTGATAGCCTCCGGCTACCATAAACGGGCGGATTCCGCCCATGCCGAAGTGGAGGCGCTCGCAAAGCTGAGAGGACATGCGAGAGGGGGTGATGTTCTTTATGTCACCCTTGAACCCTGTCACCACCAGGGCCGGACCCCTCCCTGTACGGAAGCCGTCCTTAAGGCCGGGATTCGCAAAATTGTCGTGGGCATGGAGGATCCCAATCCGAATGTCGCGGGCGGGGGATGTGAGTTTCTGGCCAAGAAAGGCATTGATGTCGAAATCTGGGTGCTCGAAGAAGAGTGCAAAAAACTGAATGAGATTTTTATCAAATATGTCAACACCGGCACTCCTTTTGTGATCGCAAAATCGGCCTTGACTATCGATGGTTGGACTGCGACTTCCGTCGGTCATTCGCGATGGGTGACCGGTGAAAAATCCCGGGAATCTGTTCATCGACTGAGAAATAGAGTTGATGCCATCATGGTAGGAATAGGCACCGTGATCGCCGACAACCCCCAATTGACCTCCCGCTTGAGGGGCCGCAAAGGGAAAGATCCGATTCGGATTATTGTAGATGCCCGGCTGGATATCCCCGACAATGCCTTGGTATTGAATAGGGAATCTCCATCCGATACCTTGATTGTTGTTGGTCTGAGAGTGTCCGCAAAGCGGATAAAGAGGATTCAAAGGGACGGGGTTGAGATTGTAAGATGCCCGACCAGAAAGGGGCGAATTAACCTGGCCGCGATGCTGGAGATTCTGGGGAAAAGAGAAATCACTTCTGTCCTCCTGGAGGGCGGCGCAACCCTGATGGGATCCATGATCCGGGAACGACTCATCGACAAATTCTATGTGTTCAAGGCGCCGAAAATTCTGGGAGGGGGTGACGGGATTCCCATGGCGGCCGGAATAGGCGCCAAGAGAATGGACGGGTGTCTAAACCTCCGGAATATAGAGATCAGGAGGCTCGGAGAGGATCACCTGCTGATAGGGTATCCTGAATATTCCTGTTGAGCATAACTTAGGTTGAAAGGTTCAAAGGTCAGGATTTAAGGTTGATGAACCTTAACAGGCTCGATCCAAAAGAATCTTTAACTTCATCATTCGAAATTTCTTGTTCGACATTCGATATTCTCTTCTACTGAACCAAAGCAGTTGTTTAAGAAAATACTTATGAAAGTCAATCCTGTTATCCTGTCAAAGACGGACTCAAGATGTTTACCGGGCTAGTAGAAGGCAAAGGGCGAATCAAACAGATCAGTCGGATTCACGGGGATATGCGGTTGGGCATTACACCCCAATTTGATACGTCCGATAATCGTATAGGTGACAGTATTTCAGTAAACGGGGTCTGTCTGACGATTACGGCACTGGAAGGCCCCACCTTTAGTGTGGATGTTTCAGGCGAAACCTTAAATAGCAGCACCATGGGTGAACTGAAATCCGGTGACGAGGTGAATCTTGAGAGGGCGCTACGGTTTTCCGATCGGCTCGGGGGGCATCTGGTCTCCGGGCATGTGGATGGGATCGGTAGGATTATTAAAAAAGAGAGACGACAGAGATCCTGGATGATGAGGATCGGGATTGAACCGGAGGTTGCCAGGTACACCATTGAAAAGGGATCAATAGCGGTGGACGGCATCAGCCTGACCATTAACAGTTGCCAGGATGCCTATTTCGAGGTTAATATTATCCCCGAGACGGCCGGCGAGACAAATATTTTAAGAAAAGATGTGGGAGAGGCCGTCAACATTGAAACCGACATGATAGGAAAATATGTGGAGAAATTTTTTTCAAAGGAGCAACAAACCACCTCGGGGAGCAAGATGTCTTCGAGGATTGATCGCGAAATGCTCCTAAAGCATGGATTTGGTGAATAATTCAATGGCTATTTCAAGAATAAAAGAGATTGTGGAAGATCTCAAACAGGGCAAAATGATCATCCTTGTGGATGATGAAGACCGGGAGAATGAAGGCGATCTGACCATGGCCGCAGAGAAAGTCACCCCCGAGGCCATCAACTTTATGGCCAAGTACGGGCGCGGGCTTATCTGTCTGTCTCTGGCGCCGGAGATTGTGGAACAAATCAAGCTGCCATTAATGGTCTATGACAACCAAACTCGCTTCGGAACCGCCTTTACGGTTTCTGTGGAGGCCCGTACCGGTGTTACTACAGGCATCTCCGCCGCGGATAGAGCCCATACCATTCGGACGGCGATGGCGCCCGATGCGCGGCCCGAGGATCTGGTTCAGCCCGGACATGTATTTCCGATTCGGGCGCGCCGCGGAGGCGTGCTATTCAGGACCGGCCAAACCGAGGGCTCCGTGGATCTTGCAAGGCTCGCCGGTCTCAGACCTGCGGGAGTGATCTGTGAGATCATGAAGGATGACGGCACCATGGCCCGTATGCCCGATCTGGAGAAGTTTTCCAAAGAACATGGGATCAAAATTGCCACGGTTGCGGATATCATTGAATATCGGATGAGGAATGAATCCTTTGTTCACCCTGCAGCCGAGACCGTCTTGCCGACGAACTATGGGGATTTCAAAGCCGTCGCTTTTGTGAATGACATTGATGACTATGAACACCTGGCTTTGATCAAGGGGGAGATTGATCCGAAAAAGGAGATATTAGTGCGGGTCCATTCCCAATGTCTGACCGGAGATACTTTTGGATCCTATCGTTGCGATTGCGGACCCCAACTCGCAAAGGCCATGGAAATAGTCCAAAAAGAAGGGCTCGGGATTATTCTCTATATGCAGCAGGAGGGTAGGGGGATCGGTCTTGCCAACAAATTGAAGGCCTATGCACTCCAGGATGAGGGCCGCGACACGGTAGAGGCCAACGAAGAACTTGGTTTCAAGGCGGATCTTCGGGATTACGGGGTTGGTGCCCAGATATTGGCTGCCCTCGGCGTAAGAAAGATGAGATTAATGACCAATAATCCCAAAAAGATCATTGGGCTGGAAGGTTACGGCCTGACAGTCACGGGCCGTGTTCCCATTGAAAGCGAGCCGAGACCGGAAAACGTCAAATACCTGATGACAAAGTGCCAGAAGTTGGGGCACATATTGAATATCGAGCAGTAATGCCGCTAGATACATCAAAAGTGAAACCGGAAAAGGGGGGGTAGAAAATGCCCAAGACAATAGAAGGTAAGATATCGGCAGTCGGGTTCAAATTCGCTATTGTTGTAAGTCGGTTCAACGATTTTATCGGCTCGAAACTTGCGGAAGGCGCCATGGATGCCCTGACACGACACGGTGCAAAGGACGCACAGATGGCTCTAATAAAAGTGCCGGGGGCCTTTGAAATCCCCCTTGCCGCTCGAAAGCTGGCTGAAAGCGGCAAATATGATGCGGTGATCTGCTTGGGGGCGGTCATCAGAGGGGCTACATCGCATTTCGACTATGTTGCGGCGGAAGCCTCCAAGGGGATCGCCATGGTCGCCCTCGAGAGCAAGATACCCGTTATTTTCGGGGTCCTGACGACAGAGAACTTGGAACAGGCCATTGAAAGGGCAGGGTCTAAAGCCGGCAATAAAGGCTGGGATGCCGCCATGGCGGCCATGGAGATGGTCAACCTCCTAAAGGAAATAAAATAGGCAGGCGTGTCCCCTAAAAATTGTAATCGCTTGTTAAAATAAGTCGTTCGAGTCTCACCTGGAATATCCTCTTAAACAATCCAAGTGAGACCTATGAAAAATGTTCGATTTTGCCCAAGGTCAAGGAAGATGAGGATTTTAACCACAGGAATACTTGAAGTATTTTGAGGATTAAAATCCGAATCTGAAGCAGAGATTGGG
>CAYWMP010000203.1:0-10048 GCA_964459445.1 uncultured Desulfobacteraceae bacterium | reverse complement strand
TGCCGCGCCGAAGCCCCTTGCTGCGCCGAAGCTCTACGCGGAGGCGAGTGGGCGAAGACGGGACCATCACCCCCCAGATATGAGGGCGACACCTGCGATGGCGAGTATAACGCCGATATACTGAAGACCTTGCAATCGTTCTTTCAATAGGATTGCGGCTAAAATCACCGCAACGGCGGGATAAAGAGAACTGATGACAGAGACCTGGCTCAACATACCTTTTGTCGTGGCGGCGGTGTAGGCAAGGGCTGCGATAGCATCCAGGATGCCGATGGCGAAAACCACCGGCAGATGGGCAGGTTTGATCTTTAAGGTCGGACGCTCTTTTAAGAAAAGAGGTAAAAGAAACAGGAAAAAGGATGATCGCGACACCAGGGCAGCCCAAAGGGGATCCACAGCACCGGCCAGGTCCATAACCACGTAAAAGCCGCCGAAACCCGAAGCGGCTCCCAGGGCAGGTACAATGCCGGCCACCAGGCGTTTTTCTCTTTCAGCGGGTTTTTTCTCCAGAGAGACTACAATGCTGCCACCGACCGCGACAACGATGCCGATTCCCTGAAGGGGATGCAAGATTTCACCGAAGGCCAGACCCGTCAGGACTGGCGGCAACACGCAGAGGGCACTGATAGGGACGACGATGGATATGGCTCCAATAGCAAGACCGTGGTAAAAACTGTAAAGCCCAACGATTCCTGAGGCGCCACCCAATACGGCATACAGGAGATTCGGATCTCTGGGCAAGGGCATGCCCCGCAATCCCGCGCTGATGATAAACATTCCCAGACCGGCCATGCTCGATGCGACCAAGAGCGTCATCACGGGCATGACGCGACTTTTCTGACCCGCCAGGACACTAGATATTCCCCAACCAAAACAAGCAATCAACGCCAGACCTATCCCCAACATTTCAAATCACCTTTGAAATCCGTAAATGCATTTGGGAACCCTTTTTTCCCAGCTTTTCAATTTCCTTTGTTTCATCCGATAAATTTCATTAAATATTATATTTTCAACAAATGTTGAAAGTTCAAAAAATAATGAAAGGACTTGACGTTTTGGAAATTTCATTCTAAAATATTTTTTCAACATATGTTGAAAAAGGTATATTTGATGAAAGACAAAAATAAACTATATAATGCAACAAAAAAGGCTCTGATTTCGTGCCTGGGAAGGGTGCCTTTTCTGGTGGTGGAAGAGATGGCCGGCGAGGTAAAAGGCGACGGAATTAGACCGGATTATCTGTTTAAAGTCAAGCTGAGGGAAAGCGAAAAGATTCTTGTGATTGAGATCAAGAAGAACGGCCAGCCACGAATAGCACGCAACGCCGTCAACCAATTGCAGCGGTATCTGGAAAACTTTCCAGAGGCTTACGGTGTCTTTGTGGCTCCTTACATTTCACCGAGGGCAGCGGAAATCTGCAATAAGGATGGAGTCGGCTATCTGGATCTGGCAGGAAACTGTCGGCTCTGTTTCGATTCCGTCTATATTGAACAGGAAGGAAAACCGAATGTTTCTGCAGAAAAACGCGATCTGCGCTCTTTATATTCGCCGAAGGCGGAAAGGGTCCTCAGGGTTTTGTTGAACAACCCTAATAAGGCATGGAAAATCGTAGATCTGGCTAATGAATCCCGAGTGAGTCTCGGGCAGGTCTCAAACGTCAAAAAACTGTTGTTAGATCGCGAGTGGGTCGGCGTTGAAAAACCGGGCTTTGTATTGAGTGAACCTGAGCTTCTGCTCCAGGAGTGGAAGGAGAATTATTCTTTCCGCAGGAATAATACCGTCGATCTTTATTCGTTAAAGAGCACCGCGCAAATAGAGTCGGACATATCTGAGTATTTTCGGAGTAGGAATTTGAAGTATGCATTCACAGGGTTTTCCGGAGCGGCAAGATTTGCTCCTTCCGTGAGATACAACCGGTCAACGGCGTATATCGAAGAAATAGATGAAGACATGATAACCGACCTGTCTTTGAAGGAGGTGAGCAGCGGGGCCAATGTAAGCCTATTAACGCCATACGATGATGGGGTTTATTATGGCTCTCGGGATACAAATGGATCCCGGATCGTTTCACCGATTCAATTATACCTGGATGTCATCGGGTTTCGTGGACGAGGCGAAGAAGCGGCCCAGGCACTCCTTGATCAGGTCATCAGGCCGACATGGTAACGCAAAGCGACTATCCCGGAGAATTGGTCAAGGCCGCCCGCTCCGTACTGGTGGAGCTGTTTCATCTTTTGGGAGAATACTGGGAGCATATCGTACTTGTGGGCGGCTGGGTGCCCGTCCTCCACAGTAAGCTTGTCGGAGCAGAGCGTAGATCCCGCTCAGCGGGGCTACGGAGGATGGAAAGGCGATACCTCTGCCCTCTGGCATCAGACTTCCGACCACAGACCTCTGCCTGCCCACCATAGCCCTAGTCCGCCAGAGCCTTGGCGGCGGAGGATGGACGCCCGTCCTCCGCAGTAGCTTGCTACGGAGGATGGAAAGGCGGGACTCTTTTTTTTCCTTCCTTAAATCAGTATATTATGGTAGATATTTTTTTCGGAATGAGCAAAAAGACCCTGGGTAAAGCACCGTCCAAATCGTAAGTATCCAACCTAACCCATCTTATTAACTCCTAAAATATCAGAAACTCTAAGTCTAAAATTCATCAAGTTTGACGAAAAAATGAGTCTTCCCTGTACCTTACGCCCCGCACTTTGTCGAAGATCCCGACCTATCGGGGGACCATTTAGCATTTTGCGATATTACGTTCACAAGGCCGAAGACATATCATTCTCCTTTGACGAAAGCCCAATACGTATTTTTCCTACGCATTTTGTACACAATAATTAAGCATTGACATTTCGCGCAAATAATTGAATAGATTGATCAAAGTCAAAGCCAGGTCTCAAACGAAGCAAAGGGGATAAAGCTATTTAGAGGCCGGCGTTTTTAGTACCCTTCCTTATCATTTTCTTCCTAACGAGCTGTAGCTCCTTCTTCCGCAAAGGTGGCAAGAATGGGCCAAGTGATTTCAAAAACAATATGGAAGCACTCCTTTTCGCTCCCTACACAATTTTATCCGCTAGAAGTATGGCAGTAAGTACCTCATCAACCAACATGGAGGGATTGCCCTGGCAATCCTGGGGATTCTCGTCATGTTACTCATTACAAGGCTCTATTACCATCAACGCCGGTGCCGACGAAAGAACCTTGGCCGTGACGAGATCGCCCTGTTGCAGATCATTCGGGATTCCTTTTTTTGCAAATGACTCAAGGGCAGACTTGACCCTTTTTTTAAATAACGAAAAGGAGGAAGCAAGATGGCCCAGTTAAAGGTTCTCAGCTTAAATGGAGCGGACATGATAGACCTTGTTCGCAAGGATTTGAGCATTCCGAACCAAAATACAGTTCACTTCTGGCGAGCCAAGCTACTTGCCGCGATGATAAAGGAGGTTGATCCAGACATTATTGGTCTAGTCGAGGCGCCGCCCGACCCGGCCCGAACCAAGAAGTATGCTGATCAGTTTATTGGCCAGAGCACTTACAAAGTCCACCAGGCTGAAAAAAGAGGAGCTTTGGGCCTCGCTTTTCTTATTCGGGACAATCTTGACATCGATGTAACAATGCGCACAAAAGCTGAGAGTCTCAAAGATTTCAAATTAGATACCTTTGACGCTGATGGGGACGGCATTAAAGAACAATACAGTTGGTGGAACCGAGTTCCACTGGAGGCTCAATTCTCGGGTGTAGACCTCAATGCCCCAACAAACTTCATCCTCATCCATGCCAAGTCTAAGGGTGCCTTCATCCCTGGGGATCTTTTCGCTTACGAAAGGCTATCCAGGGCTAACCGAATGAAGCAACGAGCTCAAGCCAAAGCCATTCGAAAAAGACTCGACGGACTGGTTGGAGAAGATGGAAGTGGAAGAGCGGTAGTGTTAGGCGATATGAATGATGGCCCGGAATTTGACATCTATTCCGCACTGTTGGGCGGCTCCTTCCTGGAGCCGCTAATGGGAAACATCTGGGATCCGAATCGGATCTTTCACAACACTCATATCTCGGTTCCGCCCAGGGAGCGGTGGACTATCGATTTCCAAGACCGGGTTGTCAATCCACTTAGGTCTTCGCGCTACGGTCAGCCTACGGAACTTAGGTCGTGGATTGACCATATCTTGGTCTCTCCGGAACTCAGGGATTCTGTTGTTCAGGGCAGCGCCGGTATCCTGCATAAACAGCCACGGGTCCAAGGATTGCCAACGAAATATAGGTCAATAAGAGGAACTGACCATCACCCTCCCTATGTCACATTGGATTTGTGATTGCTGGATAGACGTCTATTTTAGTGTCTGACTGGAAATGACCAACAGGGGGGTTGGAAAGGGGGAATGCGACATGCCAAATAGAGGAACTTATCAATTCGATGTTCAGGCCAATGGAAATCTGGTCAATAGCGTCGAGAATCTAGAGCTTGCAAGAAGGCTTTTTCGGGACGGCGATATCATCTCAGGACGCTGGGGACCTGGCCGCAGTGGAGATTTCGATCACGGGGGGTGGCACTGCCTCTGTCACCTTGCTGCCGGGGCCGGCGTCTACCAATCGGGCTCGGGCTATCTTTGGGTAGCAATTACACACGCAGGAAATGAGGACAAGTATCTCGCCACTGTTTCATGCCGGGAGTCGGATAGGACGGTTCGGACGTTTGATCTCGATTCCGCTGAAGGAGACAACCTCTTGAATCAAGCTAACCTATTAGGATATGTCGAAGGTACTTCCACAGGGCACATTTTAGCCCGCAATGTGCAAGATCCACCGGGTGCCTTCAATTCCTGGCCTCGCCAAAACTTCGAACCTACCGAGGGGAGTAATGAGCAGGGAGGAGGGACGGTTTGGGAGCACTGGTGCACAACCCGCGATTTGCGCGAAACGGATGCGATAGGAGATTCAGTCCTGCAGGCCTACCTTACCCTGGTATCAACTTTGGGGGGGGAATTCGTCGCCACCGTTGCTCGCGGCCGACGGTCGTACAATCACCCTGAACAACTGTGTGCTCTGGTCAAGGCAGGTTTTATTGCTCGGGAAGATGCACTCTGGGACACTAGGCCCCATGAAATTCCGCGGCCCGAGGAACTTTTGTTTCAAGAAGCAAGGCCGGCTGATTGTCTCCAGGCAGTTGAATCCCTAACATGGACACCCTCTGGCGGCCGACGATATTTTATGTTTAGTCGTCGAATTAGCAGTTGGAGTGACAAAAGCAGCGTGGAATCGGATCTCAATCAATTCGGCTAACAGGGAGAGGTGAAATATGGCTGTGAAAAAGATGAAACAACAATCCGGGTTGCTTCAGGGCGCGCGTGCCTACCTATCAGGCCCAATGGATTTCGTGGCCTCTCGTGCCGCCGAAAAGAAATACGGGTGGAGAAACCGGGTGGGAGAATTTCTTCGCCATTTTGGTGTCACAGTCTTTGATCCGTGGAACAAGCCGGAGGCGCGGGGCTTATACGAGTATGGGCGGGAAGATGTGGACACGACCAGCCTCAGGAATAAATGGACATTTGAGGATTCACCCGAAGGTGCCGAGGCTCGGGCTTCTTGTTCCGGGGCTTTTTGGGAAACCCTACATATCGACCTCAGGATGGTTGATACGAGCGATTTTACAATCGCCTATTGCCCCACGAACATTTACAGCGTCGGTACCGTCCACGAGATCGTACTTTGCAGACAGCAGAGAAAACCTGTGTTTTTCGTCAGTCCCCAGATCGGATTTCCGGCCCTCGCTGATCTGAAAGAGCACTTAAAAGAGGATGCCACGGGAACCGAGCTTTTGGACCAGTTGATAACTGAAACGCCTATTAAGGAAAACCCGCAAGGAATCCCCAGCCTTTGGTATATGCCCCTGGTGGGCGGGGAGAGCTTTTTCGACGGATTTGGTTTTGCCAGGTACCTAGACCGATTCGGTTGGAAGAAGATTCCCTTGGACGAAAGGGAAAAAGATCTGAAATTGAAACATCCCCTGTTGCCTTTTCTTGAGAACCTGAACAAGAAACTACCAAAGAGATGGGACAATCGTCAGAAACACTACGTGCGAAACGATGATTTACTTTTGTGGGATTTGCGACCTAAAAAGGAAGGCGGGGCAGAAGTGTCGCAGGCGCGCAAAGAAAGAAAAAAACGGTAAACATCAGGCGCGAACCGAACGGCAGACCCGGAGGCATTTCCTGGAGGATAACCATGGTTTCGAAGTCAAATTTCCAGCAGATTAAAGAGCTCAAGTCGAATATCTCAGCGCTACGCAAGATAGCTTCGCGTAAACGATCAGAGGATCGCCAATTGGCAGATTGCTATCGAGCTGTGCTACGTATGTACCAGGACACGATGGAAGAGGACGCGCACGGAAAGCAGGAACTGACGAAGGCACAGCAGAGTGCGCTGACCTCACTCGCACGGGACGCTATACTCTACCTGGGAGGAGAAGGCGATCCAAGTTCGGCTTCACTGAAGGATTACGACCATATCAGGTATGGACCTTATTTAGGCATTAGCGATGAGGGTAGTGCAGCGCACATTATCCGCAAGGCCGCTTTGGAATCTGCGAAGATGCAAGCGATCGGCCCTGCCGATCCTATTGTAGTGGGAGTAGCGCATGATGCTGAAAGACTGGGTGCTATCGGGGAGGTACCTGTCGGTCCGGAAGAGTATGCCAATATCCGTCTCGAATGCATCGGCTGTATTCTTACATCGACCAATGTTGGCACGCAACTGAACTTGCGTTTTTACAAGCGTTATCCAGTGGTCACCGTTCAGAAGGGATCGGCCAAGGAAGCGCTGCGCCATGCCAAACATGAACTTGCGGAAAGGTTTTCTCCATTTTTGAATACACCCGATGGTGTACCGCGTCCACTCACGGTATACATCGAGTTCGATCGTGAGTCCCGACGCACTTTCAAGGATAGGGCATCTATGTTGCGGAATCTGGCGGGATTCTTAAGGAATGGCAAGATCGCCGACCCCAAGGTCCACCGAATCGGATTTCAAATGCGAATCGGCTTTGGTTCCAGAGGGCGCAACGCTGCATTGCTGGCTATAAACCTGGCGAGCGCGGCTGGCCTCGACGAAGTGGCGATCGATGGCGTCGTACGTAAAGAGGCGGACGAGAAAGTCTCTCTACCTGGCCTCCTGCAATACCTAACCCCTGGTTTGGTTGAACCAATTCTTCGTCGAGCACAACAGAAAGGAATTCGGGTTCGCCCGAAAAATCTCGTAGACCCGGATACCGTGGCACGGAATGTGTGGAGTACCCTTAATTCAGCTCGTCATATGGGTCTGGAACTAGGCAAATACGGTACCTTTCCACTCACGCTCGAAGAGTGCAACGAAGTGATCGGCAAGGTTCAGCCCTGGTTCAAGGATTGGACCGCAGCACCGGTATTTTTTGTGGACCAAGGTATACTGAGCGAAGAGAAAGTCTATGTAAGGGGTGAGGTTGTATCGGGGCTCAAAGAATGGCTCGAAATAATCAAAAAACACAAGGCCCCAGTGGTTCTTATCGATACGGTTGATAAGTCCAAAGGATGGCGCTTGTTGAAAACTAATGGCGATCGCAAAGGACTCCTAAAGCCTGCCCAAATCCAGGAAATCGACCAATTGGCTGCTAAGTGGGGCATCAAAGCTCTATGGGCAGGCAGCATATCGCTGCCGCAAACCTATGAATTTGGAAAAATGGGAGTTTTCGGCATCTATGTCACAAGCGCGGCGGCATCAGCGGGACCTGTCTCCGGAGCGTATGAGAGAGATCCATTGCTTGCCTCGTTGAAAGAACCGACCTATGAGGGTGTCTCGCGCGCGAAATTACTGCTCGAGGCAGGATTCCTTGTCTCTCGTCTCCAAAGTTCCGTTGAGGGGGCAGAGCTGGAAAGACTGGCCGGTTTATTAATCCAAGCAATATCCCGAAACCGAACCGAATCAGAAATCAATCGAACTCAACAGAAACTCTTTGAGCGGACTGTAGCTGCCTGGAAGGTTCATCTGAAAAAAAACAGCCACGTTAAGAAACGCTCATCTCGCGTCAGGGCATTCAGGGACAAAAAAGGAGAGGCTAGTGCCAACTGAAAACCCGAAACTATCCAAGTCTCTTTATTTGTCCGGTGTTCAATGTCATAAATACCTCCATCTGCAAGCTTTTCGACCGGCCATGACACCGGTTGCCTCGACTTCGCAACAGGCTATGCTTGAGCGGGGTATCGAAGTCGGACAAATAGCCACTCGGCGGTATTCAAACGGCAATCGGATCGGGCACCAAGGACACCATACAAAAGCAGTGAAGGCCACTAAAGTGGCCATGAAAGATCAGAGCATTCACGCCATATTCGAAGCTGCATTCGAGTACCAGGGTGTAAGGATTCGAGTCGACATCCTGGAGCGACAAACGCGGGGTCGGTGGAATCTAATCGAAGTGAAATCATCCACTGACGTTAAAGAAATCCACCACAAAGATGTTGCGGTGCAAGTTTATGTCGTGGAAGGCTGTGGCTTGAAACTTGCTGATGCTGGCCTACTGCATTTAAACAAGAAATACACCCTCAGAGGTTCAAATCTATACTATCAGAACCTTTTCAAATTCGAATCGTTGCAAGCTGAGGTCCATCGAATCCAGAATAAAGTTAAGTCAAATATAAAGGCATTTCGCAAGATACTGAAGACCGGTAAGGAGCCTGGCATTTCTCCGGGCAGGCATTGCTACGAACCATACGACTGTCCTTACCAAAGTTTCTGTATCGAACCTCGAGGACCGTATTCTCCTTTGAGGCTTCCGGGCGGCAAAGCCCTCACAGAGCGACTGGCTTCCCATGGGATCACCGATGTTCGGAACATCCCATCCACCGTAAAACTCAATCCTCTGCAACGCCGGGCACAGCGGGCACAGATCCAAAACAGAGAATACGTCGGACCGCAGTTGCGTCGTCACCTGGAGAACGTGACTTTCCCTATCCACTTCGTTGACTTCGAGACCTTCATGCCAGCGATCCCCCGCTACTCAGGAACACGACCATACCAGGCCCTCCCTTGTCAATGGTCGGACCATGTCATGGACGCCAGTGGAAGAATCAACCACAAAGCGTTTCTGCATGACGACGACTCAGACCCCAGAGAGCCATTCATCAAGAGCCTCCTGAAAATACTTGGCACGGTGGGATCGATCTGCGTCTATTCCTCCTATGAAAAGACCCAGCTAAAAAAAATTGCTAAGGCTTTTCCGGCTTACAAATCCAAGATCGATGCGGTGCTCGATCGGCTGTGGGATCTCATGGCAATCATTAAGAAGCATTATTATCATCCCGGGTTCGCCGGGTCATTCTCCATCAAGGCAGTCCTACCTGCACTCACAAGCATAACCTACGACGATCTTGACATTCATAGCGGGGAAGAGGCCGCCACGGCATACGAACGGATGATAGCTATGGATAAAGGAGACAGCAAACGAGAGGACGTCAGAAAAGCACTTCATTGTTATTGCAAACAGGATACCTATGCGATGCTCGAGGTGCGAGAGGAATTGCTGAAGCGCTGTTAAGCGCCAATCATCGAGAACAAAGCCTCTCCCACAGATATCATTCTGACATCACATCCTGCTGGACAACAATCCCGCAGATCCTGAAGTCAACCGGAAATTCAAGTGGATGATATGATCTGAACTCGACGAAAGGGAATCTAACCGCCCTCCCAAACGGCCATTATTAAGTTATCTGGAATCCATTGCTTCAGGTGATTTCCCTAAACGTTGGGACCCGCGTTCAGAGAAACTAATTCCAAACGATGACTGGCTTTTAATGGAACAAGCCCTAGAAACCTCTGACTCGACAAAATAGAATTTCCTATTGGCAACTTGGTTTCCAGCATTTAAGAGCCTCAAGAGGGCTTTTCTCTGATTACATTTACCCCTTAATAGGGCGTATCGTTATTGATAAAAATATTTTGTGTGCGTTGAGTGTCCCTAATGGAGATTTTTGGTAATTGACCCATGATAAACCCCCGGGTATACCGGGGGACTCGTAAAGTTTGACAT
>CAYWMP010000202.1:300-10074 GCA_964459445.1 uncultured Desulfobacteraceae bacterium | reverse complement strand
TTCCTCGTATCTGACTAAGCAACGCTGGAGTCAGTTTTTTGATCAAACTGGCCGCCTAAGCGGCCAGAGGCGGCGCTGAACGCTGAACCCCTGAATACTTGCATTAGCTGAGGCTTCGAAACAATGATAAACGTTGATTCAAAGTTGAAGGAAATTTCAAATATATTTGGCTAGGGCTTCACATGATTGGTTTCTATTGACTTTTGATATTTGAAGGTTCTATTAGATTGGAAGAATGGATAGGTGCAGTCTTTATCTGTGTTAATCTGCGTAAATCAACGTCCAAAGATTGGAAAAGACAAGTATGCTAGGTATCTCAACATGCTGGTGGCACGGCGGGGGTCATCATGGCGAAGATATTGTTCGCGACGTTCTGGAGATGGGCCTCGATAAGATTGAGCTGGAATACCGGATTTCGGAAAGGACTTTTCGACAGATGCGACCTTTTCTGAACAAGGACCTCAAGGTTCTGAGCATACACAATTATTTTCCAAAACCTGATGATTTGGAAAAGGGGATCACGGGCAGCGGAGATCTTTTCCTACTTTCTTCTACTGATAAAGATGAGCGAGCAAAGGCAGTAAACTTCACAATACGCACCATGAATTCTGCGGAAGAATTGGGGACAAAGGCGGTGATCTTGCACCTTGGTCGCGTAGACATGGAAAATCCCAAAACCAAGCTGATGGAATTTGATGAAAAAGGCGTATTGACCGAAAGTGAAGGGGCGGCATACTTAGATAAACAAAAAGAACTAAGACAAGCCACGTATCGGAAACATCTGGATGCCGTGCTTTTCAGCCTTGAGGAACTAAACGAAGAGGCCCGGAAAAGGAGCATTTGGCTCTGCATCGAAAACAGATACCATCTCCGTGAAATTCCAAATTTTGACGAGATCGGTATTATTCTAAGGGCTTTTGAGGGAGGTAATATTCGTTACTGGCATGATGTCGGACATGCCCATGCACAGGAAACAATGGGTCTTGTAAAACAGAAGGATCTGCTTCGTACCTATTCGGGCCAAATGATGGGCGTTCATCTCCACGATGCAAAAGGCATTGATGATCACAGGGCCCCCGGGGAAGGACAGCTGGAGTTTGAAGCCCTCATGCCATTCCTGAAGGCCTCTGGAATTAACATTTTGGAGGTCCATCCTAAATCGGGAAAGGAAGCACTCATAAAAGGGATTAAAAAGGCGAAGGCTTTAGGATTCAAATAATTCGTTTTCTCTCGCCCGCTCTCCTTTCGCTTTGCTCGGCGTCGCTTAAGCCCCCAAAGGCCACGGAGATTTATATTAAGATTTGATTGCTTAGGATGATTAGGAAGAAGCTCTGAGGAAAAATGAATTCTGCCATTTTTACTCAGAGCTTCTTCCTATTCTCAATCCCATTTAGGGATTGGGGCCTGCTCTGCAGGCAGACCATGCATCACGCCTGATTTACCTCTGGGCCCCCGTGAGCTCGGCGAGAGAGGCGGTAAGATTAGGCCAACGCCACAGGTGGAGATAATTTACCCTAACGCTGCAAAAGTCGAGGATACTGTAGATCTGAGGCGTCAATGGTGAAGCTGTAGTAACCTACCGCGAACCCTTGACAACGAAGGAGATGCAGTGTCTTCGGCTTTCCCACAGGGTAAAAAACATGGCAATTCTTGCCCAGCCGACTAGATTCCACCATTGGTTGATCCTACAAAAAGGTGTCCATAAAACTGTGAGCCTTGCTATTCTTGTTTTTGATAATATCTTGCCATGATTTTTATGCAACGATAGGGTTAACTTGATCTAAGCTCCATCTTCAGTATCTTGCCCTGGGGCGTCTTGGGGAAGTCCTCAACAAAAATAATTTCCTTCGGCGCCTTGTAGGAAGCGATACGCTCTTTACAGAATCCGATGATCTCCTTCGCTTCAACGATCCTGCCTTCTTTCAACAAGACAAAGGCCGTAACAGCCTCCCCATACTCTGGATGGGATCTCCCGACAACAGCGCATTCCTCAACCGCGTCATGGGTATAAAGGATTTCCTCTACCTCATTGGGGTAAATATTCAATCCGCCGCTAATGATGAGGTCCTTTTTCCGGTCCACAATGAAGAGATATCCTTCATCGTCAAATCGCCCAATGTCTCCTGACTTGAGCCATCCCTTTTGCAGGGCCGCTTCCGTCTCCTCAGGGCTGTTTAAGTAACCTTTCATGATATTGGGACCGCGGATGATGATTTCACCGTCCTGTCCGGGCGAGGCCTCTTGCCCCTTTTGGTCCATGAGTTTCACTTCTACCGTACCGGCGGGCGTGCCGACAGATCCTATTTTGTGCCGATACATATGGTTGTAAGTGACAAGGGATGATGATTCCGTCATGCCGTAGGCCTCGTGAATATCCAGACCCTGGTCCGCCTTCCATTGCTTGACGATTTCTGAGGGCATACTTGTGGCGGCTGAAAAGCAATAGGTCAGAGTCGATAGATATTTTTTGCTATCGGGATTATTCAAAAGGCGTATGTAGATGGTCGGAACGGCATAAAATCTCGTTATGCCGTTATCCTTTATTGAGCTAAGAATCCTATCCAGATCGAACGCTTCGTGAAGAACGATTGTCGCGCAGGCATAGAACAGGGCGTTCATAATGTGATTGCCTGCAAAAACATGATTGAGGGGCATGAAGCAGAGCCCCTTGTCCTGGGGAACGGACTTTTCATGATAACAAACGTTTTGCGCCGTGTAGAGTAGGTTGTTGTGGGTGAGCATCGCCCCTTTCGGCTTTCCGGTAGTACCGCCGGTGTAGAGGATTGCACAGACATCGTCGGCATCACATTCCACTGGTTTTAATGACGCATGGTCTTTGTGGTTTTTGGCAAAGTCCGAAGACAGGATATCGTGCCTCTCAATAACAATGACTTCCTTGACAAAGGGGATTTTATTTTGTGGAGGAACCATTGGCAGGAAGGCTTCGCAAGTGATAAGGAGGGATGCATGCGAATCGTTAAGCAGGGTTTCAAGTTCTTTTTGTTTATAGTAATGACTCAAGCATACGGCAGCCCCGCCGAGCCGGATGATCGAATAATAGAATACGATCCATTCCGGACAATTGGGAAGGTATAAAGCGACCTTCGTCCCTCTTGAGATACCCAGTTCCTTTAAATAATTGGCACCACGGTTGATCCATGCATCAAGTTCGCCGTAGCAAAATGTGGTATCCGAAAAGATAAGGGCTTCCTTTTCCGGGAAATATTTTGCAGCTCTTTCAATGGTGTTGGATAGATTCATGAAAATTCTTGTCTTATCCTTCTTTCATCTATTATGCCATGGATCTATGAAAACTAGAGGAAACTTTTCACACCCGCTCTCCTTTAGCTTTGCTCAGAGTCGCTTGAGTCCACAAAGGCCGCGGAGTTTTTTGTTGAAGATTTGATTGCTTAAGATGAGTAGGAAGAGATTTTGAGAAAACATGAATGAATTCATTTTTTCTCAGAACCTCTTCCCATTCTCAATTCCATTCGGGAATTGAGGCCTGCTCTGCAGGCTGACTTAGCAATCTCACTTGATTCTTCTCTGTGTCCCCGTGAGCTCTGTGAGATGGAAAATAAGGTCCTTTTAGGGTCCACAGTTAAGCCTTTCCTTCTGGAGATTCGTCGCCTCGAAATCCCAAGCCTGGTAGAAGATCCTTAATTATCGGTAAACCCTCGTATCTGACTAAGCAACGCTGGAGTCAGTTTTTTGATCAAACTGGCCGCTTCGGCGGCAAGAGGCGGCGCTGAACCCTGAACGTGCACCCGCCATAGCTTCAGCGTCGGCGGGCTGACCCCACCAACCGAGTTGGTAGCGACCTGTAAAGAAATTGCTGAGCCCCCGGATATTTGAAGAAAGCCAAATTGATACGAATGTTCAGTCCACCTTCACATTATATATCATAATCGGACTGTGAATACCCTTGACCTTGATCTCACCCATTTCCTCCGTATCTACTAAATCTTTGACTCTGCTGTAGGTCCTTTGGCTGATGAGTATTTGTCCCTTCTCTGCTTCAGACTCCAGTCGCGCGGCCACATTGACTTGATTGCCTATCACCGTATAATCCCTGTGCATCTCTGAACCGATGTTTCCCACCGTCATATAACCGGTATTTATCCCAATACCGATGCCCAATACATGCCCAAATTGTAGCCACTCATCCTTCAGTGCGGCCACGCGCTTCTGCATGTCAATAGCCATCTTCACGGCGCGCTCCGCATGATCTTCCATGGGAATAGGATCTCCAAAAAAGATCAGCAACCCATCGCCTATCATCTTATTCAAAGTTCCCTCGAATCTATGAACAATGACAGTCATCTCGGATAGGTATCGGTCTAGTAAATGAAACAGCTCTTCGGATTCAAGGCTGTCCGAAATGGCAGAGAAGCCCCTGATATCCGTGAATACAACGGTCATGAGTTTTCGCTGCGGATGCGTCCCCAGATCATCGCCACTGGACAATATCTTCTGTGCAAGATTTGGAGAAAGGTATCGCCTTAATGCATTGTATTTCTCTATTTCGGATACCTGTTCCGCGACCCGCGCTTCAAGACCCTGGTTGAGCTGATGATATTCCTGCGTTTTCTCTGCAACCTTGTGTTCGAGGTTTCTCGCATAATCATCAACTCTTTGCTTGGCTTCTTTGAGCGCGGCATTGGTCACCTCCAGTTTGCGAAAGGTTGCGTTTTTCGCGTCCATTGTTTCCCGGAGACGATTGATGGTTTCGATGAATCCCTTTTCTGATTCTTTGTTGCCCCTTCGGAATTTGAACAATTGTGAAATCCTACCCAAAAAAGACAGCCTATCGTAGGACACATCCAAAATGAAATAGGGCGCCATGAATATCTCGCCGGCTTTAAGAACAATTCTGCTATCCAATTTTACGGTATCCGTGATAACCACCGCTTTTTGTCTATTTTCCAAATAGGTTGCATCCACTTTGGGCAACTCACTATACTTGCCCAGGAAGACCTCGTGCCCATCCAATCTTTCCGGTTCCAGGAGAACGGTTTTCCCGACGACTCTGCGCTGGTCTTCGAGAGGATGAACGAGTGTCAAGAGCCCATCATCCATTTGAAGATCGAAACCCATTTGGGAAAACTCCGGTTCGGATTTAAACAGTCGTTCGGGATCGTATGAATTCAAGGGCTGCTTGACCAAAGCCGGTTTAAGTCCCCACACGGTGGGAATCGATGAAAGAATGCCCCTCAGAAAAGGATCGCCGATGTAATCCCTGTGCGCATCAAACCCGTCACGAAACTTGACCCTCAAAACGGTTCTGATCTTGCCGGAGACGTTGTCATAGGTGGGAGGCAGGACAATATCGATATCCTTCGTGTCGTCTAGATTTCTATTAAAGAAGGGAACCCTTTTAAAGCCATCGTTCGGACTCGAGAAAATCCGTGCAAAATGATGGAAACGCCCCCATGAACGAAGATTGGCCGAAGATGCACCACAATTGAAATAGAAGTAGATTTCCCCGACCATATCTTTGGCTCGGCGAAAGACCGCTTCGAAATTGTCGTAGGTGGTCCATTCATCTTCATTGAGGAAAAAGTCTTCGGGAGAGGGATAGCGATCGGAAGGATAGGGGAGGTTGTCAAAAAGCAGATCACAATGCCCTAGCCTGCTTTCGACGTACATGGAAATGATCTTGATATTCCGGTTACAAATGCAGTCAGGACGAACCATTGGCCAATCACCACATTAAACCAAGTTCAAATCAATCAAGAAGGATGGATGTCAGATCCCGATAACAGAAATGCACGGTTGAGGTAAAGATCGCAATTTTCGTCCCGGAGGGGGCTCGATAGTCTTATGTCAATGGCTGGAATTGATCGTTAATGAAGAGAAATACTGCAATCTCAAGAGAGAGTCAATATCAGATACAATCTCTGAACATCGAATGAAAGGTGCTCGAATTAACCGCAAAAGCAACCTAGAGGAAAAAATTGGTCGGGATAACAAGATCAACAGGCTGTCTAAGGTTCAAATCCAAGAATCGTCAAAAAGCACCGCCTAAAGCGGGTTTTCGATATGGCTATATTGGAACCAATGTGGAGATCTTGAATGACAATAAAAAGTTGGCTTTTTATTGTCATCAAGTGCTCCACATAAGGCTTTTTGACGATCAATTTAAATAACCGACCGGCCATGATTACGCATTTGATTCTCTGTAATAGACAAATGATCCTGACAATCATGCTTATCCTGTCTAATAGTTGGTGGACTGTTTACAATTCAACTAAGCGGGATTGACAACGAAACCCTCGCGTTTGGCTGCCCTTATCAAACGATTGTCAAAGGACATGAATGGCAATCTGGAAGGATCCTCTTGCGAAGCGACCAGAGCCGAGGCAAGTTGCAGGGCGTCGGCTGCCCGCAATGAATGGGTTTGCAGGAGGCGCATTGATCGATCCTTTACTTTGGTGAGTGAGACCACTTCAAAGGTCATATCGAATAGTTCACTCATTCGCTTTTTTGCTTTCTCGAAGTCATTTTCGGGCAGGGCATTTTCTCGAAAACGGCGACACAGGGCGCTGAATACTTCAATTTTAGTCAGGGTCCAAACCGTCATTTCGACATCGGTTTTGAATGCCTTGATGCAATAATCCGATTCAGCTTCTTGAATAAGGAGAGGAATGATGGCAGAGGAATCCCAGAACCTCATCTCCCATTTTCCCTCTCTTCCAGCAGAGCTTTGAGGACTCCGACATTTTTCCCTTTGGATGATATGAGCTGCTTTTTGCTGATGAAACCTGATGGGATTGTTCGATTTTCAGGGGCTTTCATTATTCCGAGATCAATTACCCCTCCTACCCACTGAGAGTCCTGTACTCGTGCAGTTGGACGGGCTATGCCGACGATCCTCGCAAGGGGTGTTTTTCGATCGATGATTTCGATTTCCTCTCCCCCCCGCACCAGGCGAAGGTAGTGGCTTAATCGATTTTTGACCTCGCTTATATTCGCTCTGATCATTTGTCTATTCCTCATACCGGTCTTAAAAAGCCATTACAATATAGCTATAATAGACATATTTTACCACTTGTCAAGAGTATTGGATCTGCAACGCTTTTTTGAGACCTTTGCAAAACGCTCAATTATAGAAGTCGATATTGGCATTAAAAGATCATTCAGTATTCCTGATCTCCAACAAGGTATTAGATGCAAGTTGAAGATCCCGCTTTAGCGGGGGTGCCGCATCTTAGATCCCGCTGTTGTGTGCGGGAGGAGCGACGAGTGAGTCGTATGGAGAAATACGCCGCAAGGAGGAGCGATCGAAGGCAACGCCGCCTTTTAGTTTCTGTCTGGGTCGTGAGTCCTTCGACTTTGCTCAGGACCGTGAGCCTGCCGAACAGCCTGTCGAACGGCAGATGATGCCTTGATGGTGATCAGGGGAACTTTTTGATCTTGACAAAGAGTCACAGTATACTAGAGTATGTTCTTCACAAAATCGGGACGTGGCGCAGTCTGGAAGCGCACCTGAATGGGGTTCAGGGGGTCCGGGGTTCAAATCCCCGCGTCCCGACCAGCCTACGCTTGAAGCAAAGCGAAGAGCGGAGGCTGCCGCGACGTCTTGTCGCGTTGTAGCCTTGTCGAAGACGGAAGCTAAAAGCGAAGCCGGGCTAAATACATCTCCTTCATAATCATCATTTCGAACTAGGACTCGGCACGCCAGCCTTCACAAACATTAAGAGCAGGTTAGAAATTGCCTAACCCGCTCTTTTTTTTGCAAAAATTTGGTTTTGAATCCTTTATATACCCCACGCAGCGTTCTGCTTGTGGCTACTGCATCTTAGCAAATAACTAATCGAAGGCAAAAGTAAGTATTTATCCCGAAGCGACAATTCCCTGAGCCTTTTGTTCGATGGAGTTAATTAAATCCTGCATAGCATCAACTTCCTTTTCATCAAAATATGCTTCACCGCACTGATCGCATACCCATGCCGGTACACTGTCCAGCGTCAAATGACAGCCCCTACGATCAATATGAAAAGGGGTTGTCCCTTTAATCATATTTCCTTTACAGTGGATACATTTCATGGATTTATCCTCGTTCTGTAATTGTTGGTCCATTCACTTGGATCAGGAATGTAAGTTGTTATTATCGCAAGGTAATCATTCTTCGGAGCACAAACCACATGAACAGGTCGACCTCGCCTCCCATGCCCTAACATCAAGCAGCTATTTCCTCTTGGGTCTTCTGGTCATTCTTCAATAACTTCACCTTTCTCAATGACCGAACGGATTTCAGATGTTGTGATCATTCGTTCTGGTCTCAGTATCTGGTTTACGGCATGAGGCAGAAATAGCAATCTCTGGTTTGCTGCGCGACGGACCCTAACAAGAATATCAGTTGCCTCATCCATTAAGTTAGATTAAATCAAATTGCTTTTAAATTGTCAATAATAACGGATAAGAAAATGAGGAGAGAAATGTTCTGAAAAGCCCCACTGAGGTTACCAATACGCAGGAGACCTCAATTAGTCTGGCCTATAGAAATATTAACACAAAAAAATGATGATATACAGGTAACTTGTTTGTACCCAAAAGAGGTAGATAGGCGTGGGTCTTGCTCAGCACCTTTGGCGTAATGTTTTGCCGAGCTTTCCTGTCTCAGGAGTTTATGGTTGAAGAAAAGTGGAAGTGGCGGTCAGTCCATTCAAGAGATTGACCGCTTTTTTTGGCTGCGGACTGAAAGGGATTTACCTGGCCTCACCTTTTTATCATTGACACTATCAAATTATGGTATTACATTTTGATCTAAATGGTATTACGGAGGAATAGGCTATGAAAACCTTATCGCTCAAATTGCCTGAATCATTGTTTGCAAAGCTTACCGTCACGGCAGAAAAAAGGGGTGAAACCAAGTCTGCACTGGTGCGTGAGGCGATTGACGCATTAGTAACAGGAGATAAGCCCGCACCAAAAGGCTCCTGTTTAGATCTCGCCAAGGACCTTGCGGGATGTGTAAATGGACCGGCAGATCTGTCTTTTGAAAAGAAGCACATGCATGGCTACGGCCAATGAAGCAACAAGTCATTCTAGATACCGGACCTCTTGTGGCGTTTATCAACGGGCGAGACAGATATCATAAATGGGCAATGCTGCAATGGGCACAGATTGATCCTCCGTTACTGACCTGTGAAGCTGTTCTATCGGAGGCGTGTTTTCTTCTCAGTCGTCTGAGTGGGGGACAAAAAGCCGTGCTCGAATTCTTTAATCGAGGGGTATTGCACATTCCTTTCAGGCTGATTGAACATGCAAATCAGATTGGCCGCCTTTTGCATAAATACTCCAATGTTCCCATGTCTTTGGCGGATGCTTGCTTGGTGAGAATGACAGAGCTGTATTCCGAAAGCGCTCTCTTTACGCTTGACACTGATTTCAAAATCTATCGAAAAAACAAAAGACAGGTAATTCCAACCCTCTTACCTCCTGGTGTTTAGCTGGCTTGCACTTCAACGCCACCGCCACGATCTTCCGTAGAAAACACTCCCAAAATCAGTATTTCTGTAAATATTCGCACGTGATCGTAGGATTCACAGCAATATTGCTTTTTACGTTATTCAAATTTAGGCAATCGTCAAATTTCAGCATCCATCTGTCGCATACCAAGTCTGTGAATGACGCCTAGGATCTTCCCGATCATCAACTACATCAGAAACAGTGGCCACTTGAATTCATGCTCCAATACCCCCAAAAATATTAAGGGTATTGAATTGTATCATCAAGTGTAAAGATTGGCATACCGTCTCGAAAGAAAAC
>CAYWMP010000202.1:0-290 GCA_964459445.1 uncultured Desulfobacteraceae bacterium | reverse complement strand
CGGAAGGAGCCCGTAGAGCGACCGGAGTTTCCTATCCAAAGGCGCGGCGAAAGGAGTATACCATGAGTGTAAGCGACACTGATGAATCTTCTGGCTCCCGAACACCCACCGGGAAAAAGAAGCGCCGTTTCCTTTCCCCAGAGAAAAAATATCAGATCTTTCTGGAAAGCCAGCGGGGTGAAAAACCCGTCGGAGAACTTCTGCGGCGGGAAGGGCTTTATTCAACCGACCTGGTTCGCATCCAGCAGAAGGCCAAGGAAGGGGCCCTGGAGCGTCTCGGGGATCGTCCC
>CAYWMP010000201.1:0-10131 GCA_964459445.1 uncultured Desulfobacteraceae bacterium | reverse complement strand
CTAGGGTAGGAATTCGCCAGCGGCCCCCATCAAATTGCATTCTTCGTAGCCAGGCTTGGGCGTCATCCCAGTTAACATCAATGTCCGGCCCAGCAAACCATTCAAGGCCGCTGCGGGTGTCCACAACAATGCCATTGGCATAGGCGATATACGAGTTGTCACGACCTAGTTCCCTTCCATAGGAGGAAGGAGGGGAATGTTTTGGTTTTTTGGGGACACTGGCCATTTCACGCTTCTTCTTTTCAGACTCCAGTCTCGCACGTTCGGCCTCCAGCTTCTTCTTCTCAAACTCTATCTGAGCCTTCAGCTTCTTCTTCTCAATCTCCATCTGAGCTTCCAGTTTCTTCCTCTCGATCTCCATCTTCAGCCGCTCCAGTGCCAATCTTTCCCGCTCAAGCTTCTCCCTTTCTTTCCTCAAGCCTTCGTCCTCTATTGGGCGCTCCGTCTGTATCGGGGTTTGCTCGACCTCGGCTACGACCTCGCTGGTGAAATAAAAATCCCCGGTCAAAGAAGTGGATTCCCAGGGGGTCTGCTTGCCCCCTGTGACATCATCTATTTCCCGTCTGGTCTTCTTAAAAACCTGCTCTATCGTTAGGTCCCCTGTTTTCATGTATTTCAACAAGGATCCCGTATAGGGACTGTTGCGGCCGGTACCGTCTTGGGCCACGCTCCCGGGGGATGTTGAATAGGCAATGAGAGTCCCCTTCGGCGCATCTATTTGCGCAAGACCCCTGTCGCTTGAACGAAAACTCCTCGCAAATGGATTGTCCCTGCAGGCATCAAGAATAACAATATTGATCTTATTCCCGGCGTTATACATCGCATCGAGGACCCGACCCGCATCAATAGCCTCATACTTCACATCAGTCTCTTCTTGGATCTCTGCCCCTACGGGAATGAGATAATTCCTGCCTTTCACTTGAACCCCATGACCTGCAAAAAAGAAGAGACCCACATCGCTTTTCCTTAGCTTTTTCCCGAACTCTCGGACAGCCTTCTCCATGTCCCTCAGGTCGGAATTTGCCTTATAGGTCACTTCAAACTTCAGGTTGCTTAGTGTGACAGCCATGTCAAAGGCGTCATTTGAAGGATTACGGAGTGGCCCAGTCTTGTAGTCCCCATTTCCTATGATTAGTGCGATCCGTTTTTCGTTCTTAAGCGCTATCCCCCGTTCAGCAATCGCAAAGGATGGGATCAAAATAGCCAGCACCAATATTAGAAGAGTGCTAGATCTTTTTTCCATGGTACACCTCCTCCCCTCGCTCTTTAAAGGGTTCCAAAAGGGCGAAACAGCCATCCAACAATATATGATTGAAAACAACGAATTTGTCTACATAGTCCAAACAATGGCCGCCGTTTTTTTGTATGAAATCTAACCAAAGGATTCCTCGCGTCTTGACTCTCAGGTCTAGCCAAACATATTTGAAATTCGCTTCAACTTTGAATCACGTTGCTTATTGTTTCGACGCCTCCGGTAATGCGAGTGTTCAGGGGTTCAGTGTTCAGCGCCGCCTCTGGCCGCCTAAGCGGCCAGTTTGATCAAAAAACTGACTCCAGCGTTGCTTAGTACTCAATTTGCATAAATACACTAACGTATTATTTCTTGATTATTTTCTTGTTTTGTGGCATGGTGGCAACCAAGGAGGTTGCCTATGCCAAGAAAGAGTCCATATCGTATAGTTTTGAGTGCTGACGAGGAGGAAGAACTGGTTAGGCGCTCTTCGAAATATACGTTACCGTATTTTACGGTTCTCCGGGCCAAAATGATTCTCCTTGCCGCACAGGGTCTAAACAATGATCAAATTGCAGCCAAATTGGATACACGACGGGAAGTTGTCTGCATGTGGCGAAAACGGTTCTTTGAGCAGCGTCTCGAGGGCCTCGAAGAACGTTCTCGACCGGGCCGTCCCCGGGTTTTTCCCCCCAGATCTCATCGTTCAAATTAAAGCGATCGCCTGTGAACTGCCAGCTAAATATGGGATCCCCCTTTCTCGCTGGAGCACTAAAGATATTGTGAATTATGTCCGGCAATCTGGTCTCGTTGCTTCTATCAGCGGTAGCACAGTGTGGCGCTGGCTGCATGAGGACGCCATTAAGCCTTGGCAACATCGGTGCTGGATTTTCCCCAGAGATCCGAATTTTGCCACTAAAGCCGGAAAAATTCTCGATCTCTATCACCGGGTTTGGAACAAAAAACCGCTCAAAGAGGATGAGTTTGTTTTGAGTGCCGATGAGAAGACCAGTATCCAAGCTCGGGCTCGGCGACACACTACCTATCCCCCTCAGCCTGGTTCTCCCATGAAGGTGGAACACGAGTATAAACGATGCGGGGCATGGGCTTATATCGCTGCACTCGATGTTCATCGGGCCAAACTCTTTGGTCTGTGTGATCATAAAAGCGGTATCCGTCCTTTTGATCGCCTTGTCGACCAATTCATGAGCCAAAATCCTTACAAGGAAGCAAGAAGGGTTTTCTTGATTGTCGATAATGGATCTGCTCATCGCGGTTTAAAGTCTGTCCAGCGTTTACAGGGCAGATATGCAAATCTGAACCTTATTCATGGCCCTGTCCATGCAAGCTGGCTCAACCAGATCGAAATCTATTTTTCAATTCTTCAACGAAAGGCCCTTACACCCAATGATTTCCCTTCTCTTACAGCCCTTAAGGAGCGGATCTTAGGCTTCCAACAGTATTACCAAGGGATCGCAAAGCCTTTCGAATGGAAATTTACTCGTAAAGATCTTAATCGTCTATTGTGTAAAGTAAACAAGCCAGCCGACTCATATCGGTTCGCGGCATAAATTGAAAATACGTTACCGTATTTATGAACCAAGGTACTTAGTCAGATACGAGAGTTCAGGAAAGAAAAGTCGGTGTCTTGCCGTTGCTTCCTCCTGAACACTGAACACTGAACACTCAAAACGCCTGTTGATTGCAATACCCAATCGAAATTGTTCGACTCATTTAGTCAAACAATCGGGACGTAAGGAGCTAAAATCCCAAGAATGGTTCTATTTTTTGAGTTCTCCTATCTTAACAAAAATGAGCTTTGTTCGCCCCCTCCGAATGACTTCCACCTCGACCGTCTTGCCCACTGGCGTGGAGGCCACAATGGGAGGCAGGGCTTTCACTTCGGTGATCTCTTTCCCATCAAAAGAGACAATCACATCACCCCTCTCGATTCCTGCTTTCTTTGCCGGTCCCTCGAGTAGGAGATCTGCGACCAGAGCGCCTCCCTGATGGTCAAGGCCAAGGTGCTTTCTGGTCTCTGGAGTGACCTCTTGGATTGCTACGCCAAGCCATCCCCTTGGCCCTTTCTTTTGGATCGGTGGTGTGCGTTCGGTTTTGGCGATTTTTTGCTTTTCAGCTTCTAGCGCTTCCTGACTTTTTGATAGTTTAGGAATGAGAAATAGAGTGGAATTACCGCGACGTACTAATAGCAGAATCGTATCATTTTCTCTGTAGTGCTGAATTTTTCTGCCAAAGTCATCAAGGCGTCTTACGGCTCCCTGATTCATTTCTAGGATAATATCCGAATCCTTTAAGCCTGCATTTTTTCCTGGACCGTTCTCCTCGACATGAACGATTTCAAGTCCGTCATCAACTTCTTTGAGAACCATGCCGAGCCGGGACTTGATTCCAATCTCAGGGGGTAGACTGGCTATTTCAAGCCCTTTCTCTTCAGCCTCCAAGCGCCTGCGTTCGGCCTCAAGCTTTTTCCTCTCCAATTCAACTCGCAAGCGTTCAATTTCCTGCCGTTCTCTTTCAAGCTGCTTTCTTTCTTGATCCAGTTCATCACCACCCGTTACACCTTCAACTTTATCGGCTCTAGCTGCCGTCCTTTTGGTTGAGAAGTAAAAATCCCCAATCAAGGAAGTGGATTCCCAGGGGGTCTGCTTTCCCCCTGTGACATCATCTATTTCTCGTCTGGTCTTTTTAAATACCTGCTCGATCGTTAGATCCCTTGTTTTCATGTAGTTCAAGAGCGCGCCTGTGTACGGGCTGTTGCGGCCGGTACCATCCAGGGCCACCCTCCCTGGTGATGTGGAGTACGCAATGAGAGTTCCCTTCGGCGCATCTATTTGCGCAAGTCCGCTGCTACTTGAACGAAAACTCCTTGCAAATGGATTGTCCCTGCAGGCATCAAGGATAACAATATTGACATTGTTCCCGGCGTTATACATCGCATCCAGGACCCGTCCCACATCAACAGCCTCATACTTCACATCAGTCTCTTCACGGATCTCTGCCCCTAATGGGATGAGATAGTTCCTGCCTTTCACCTGAACCCCATGACCGGCAAAATAGAAAAGACCCACATCGCCTTCCTTTAACCTTCGGCCAAACTCATGGATGGCATTTTCCATCTCCCTTTGACTTGAATTCTCCTTATGCATCACCTCAAATCCCAGATCATTCAATGTCACAGCCATATCATTGGCGTCGGTTGCGGGATTACGCAGTGGTCCTGCTTTATAACCTGCGTTGCCAAAAACAAGTGCCAGGCGTTTCTCTCCAACCCTTATCCCACGCTCAGCAAGACCAATAGAAGGAACAAGGAGAGCGAATACCATTACAAAGACCAGGTTGGCATATGACTTGTTCATAACTGACCTCCTCTCTTATCCCTCAATGGGGATATGAGATGTTATGAAAGTCTACATAGGGAACTTGCGCCTGCCTAATCCAACATAGTATGTGAGACGCCATCCAAAACTTCGTCTATATGATCTATTTCATTATTTTGTTGGCTCAAACCTGGCGCTTTATTCCTGTGATTCCGGTTCCTCTTTCTCCTCTTCCTCGCCCTTCTCATCTTCCTCTTCTACTTCAGCCGCATCTTTGCGAATAGCGGGCATGGGGACCTGAGTGAGCCCGGGACCTGTCACGCTTTCAACGATTCGAGCTGCCCGTTCTTTAATGTCTTTGATCCCGCCTGCACCCTTTTCTGCCAGAGCAGAGAAAGTTTTAGTCAGACGATCCGTGAGATGAGCCTTTTTCTCCTTTTCAAGGACGGATTTTATTGAATCGGGAAGTTCCTCGAATTGCATTGCCTCTGCTGATCTTTCATCGAATTCTTTGTAAAACTGCGAAACCATCTTATACTTTTCAGCACAGTGCTCGCACGTCTCGATATGGAACAAGAGCATTTCTTTGTCCGCTCCTTCGATCTTCCCATCATAAAGATCCATTAATTGCTCCGAAGGGATACACGCTCTCTGTCTCTCCACCCAGATACGCTTCAGCAGGTCGGAAGTGCTTTTCTGCTCAGACCATTCATCCTGACAATGCTCGCATGCCGCCATGTGTTCATCCATTTCCTTTTTCTTTTCTGGGTCAAGGGCATTGGATTCATATGCCACCCAGTCCATGTCTTCACATTTCATTTCAAAATCCCAACCTTTAGAATATATGATTCATTTTTTCAGAACTTAAGAGCCTCATTAGGTACCCTCTACCTTTCTTTGATTGGAGCTCTAGTCTAATAAATCCCTGAATCGTTCATCCTGCCGAATCATGTCTTTACAGCGTTTGATTTGAACCCCGACGGTGCTGACGCTCAGGTTAAGCCCCTGGGCCATTTCCTCATAGCTGAGTATTTCTCCCATCTGATAGGCCATATATCTCTTGATAACCCTTCTGCAGTATTCAGGGAGATCCTTCAAAATACTCAGGAAGGCGCTAAGGGCGCCCCTTGCTCCAACGTGATCTTCCGGACCGGGATCTGAACTGCCTAAGGTCGCCTGAGGATTCTTTCCTGATTTATCCATAACCTGGCCCTCAGAGGATAAGGGCACACCTTTCTTTTTCTTGTAATGATCCAGGATTCGATTCACTGTGACTCTCTTGACAAAAGATCTGAAGGAGGTTTCCTCCTTCAACAATTCAAGGCCTTTTTCCATAAGCGACAGGGCTACGGTCTGTGCAATGTCTTCACTCTCATGGCCAAGATTCCATCGAGGCCAACGCGTGATGCTCAGGACATAATTGTAAAGGTAGGCCCAGGCGGTTTGGTCCATTTTGCAGCAACGCTCGTAGAGATCACTATCCGATATTGAGCTGAATTCCTCCAGGGTCATACAGTTTCCCCTGAGCTAAAGACAAGACGATTAAAGAACATGATTTCTTTCATGAATACACCGCCGAAATTCAAGAGATCGCTGATTTTCATTAGCCACAGACACACACCGACTTATAGGACCACAAATGCACTGATTCCCAAAAAAAGGAACGCTAAGAAGCCCGCATAGCGGGCCCCCCAATGATTCATCATTGGGCGCATTGGGAAAATATTCTGGAAAAATGAGTGCCCTTATTTTTCCAGAATGATTTCCCAATATGTTCTCTAGCGATCCTTTGGTATATCATGTTTTAATCCATTTCTCGGAACCCTGATCTCTTGGTGATTCTAACGATCCTGAACCAAGGGGACGAGTTAGCGAGACTGCAAGGTGAAAGAATTGGAACATCCGCGTCAATCTGCGTTTATCTGCGTCCCAAACCTCACTCCATTCTGCCTTCCAGCCATTCAGCCCATTCCTTTTCCAGCTCATCATAAGTCTTACCGGACGACCTTAATACTTCCAAAATGCTCTTTCCCTCAGCCAAGGCACCCAAAACTTCCCGCACCCAGGAATATCCCTGGGACTCAATCAGGTATTCTACGACCATGTAAGATTGGGCATAGGCAAGCTTGATAACCTCTTCCGCCTCCAACTCCTCAAAGGGCCCCTCAAGGATTTCCAGAGGAAGGAGATAGTTGTCCCTAAATGCAGCTTCCAATAGATTCATTGAGGTTGATGTGAGATTCTGGGACTCGAGTTGAGCCATTCCCTCGGTGAGCCAGAAGGGGCAATTACCCTGTGTCATATCATGAAGCAAGAAATGCACATACTCATGGGTCAGAATCATATATAGAAAAGGGGGGTCTTGAAGGACTTTACTATTCATCTGAACCAGTATACATTCTGCTCCTGCCCCGGCCATCCTTTGGACAAACCCCTCTGTTGAGTGACCCACTTTTTGTTGGAACTCCAGGGCATTGGAGAATAACTCCACAGGAACTTCCTCCGGAAAGTAACCAAGCTTGTCTCCCATATTCTGATGAGCACGTATCAAAGTGCTTATAACCTTCTCAATATCCCCTATTTGGTCTGCGAGGTGAAAACCCACTCTAAAGGGTCCGGACTCAAGTTTGGTCCAGTTGTGTTCTTTTGCCGGAACCCCATCTTGATCCTTGGGCAGGACAAGAGAATGTAGCTTTTCATAAAGACGCTCCTTTTCATTCAATACCTTTATCCTGTTTTTCGATAAACCGTAGCCGGGGTTTAGTTGAATACTTTTTTGATAACTCGCTTTTGCTTCGGTCCAATGCCCCTGTCGGTCATGAATCAATCCCTTTAGGTAATAGGCTTCAGGGCTCTTGGATTCCAAAACCAGGCCTTTTTCCACCATGATGTCAGCCTTATCAAATTGCTCTTGATCCAGAAGGGCCTTGGCACTCAAAAAAAAGGTGTCGGCCATATCGGGTTTGACCCGAATGGCGCGCTGAAAGACCAGATCTGCCAAATCTGTTTTCCCTCTGTTGAGGTAGTTGGACCCGGTTTCAATACAGAGTTCGAACTCCCTGTCGCTTTCCAGCCCTGGCTCGAAAAGGAAAGTGTTCCTGCCAATCCTGAAAGTATCGTTTTCTTTTAATTCGGATTCGCTAATTCTGGCGCCGTTTAGGAATACGCCGTTGGTGCTGTCCCGATCACGCAGTAGGGCTTGATTGTTTTTGATAAGGATTTCAGCATGATAACGAGACACATCAGGGTCCTGCAGAGGCATTTCATTCGCACTGCGCCTACCGATTCGAACCCTGGCGTCAGAAAAACAGGCAAAATGGTTTTCACCATTTGGAGAGGTAAGGATGACAATGAAAGGCCTTATTTGCTTTTCTGCTTTCATTGATCACGAGACGGGGGTGTTAGAGGTGTTATTTGATTCTTACATGGTTTCGGCGTCTGATTCCTTGGTAGTGCCCATCCAGAAATAGCCATTTCTGGATGGGCACTGGGTAAGTCACTCAATTCCGGTGCATTATTACACATTCAACTTCATTTTGGAATAGCCCTCAAATAGTCCCCGCTGAAAAAAAACACGCCCTCCAATCGTCTTTGATTAGAAAACCGGTAAAAGAAAATGAAAACCGTTTCCGTATCTGCTAGTGCACTTAGCCATGAAATACGGGAATTCTTGTATTTGACCGGTAGTAATAAACTTATAACCGCTTGACATAATTAGAAAAGTGATGGTAGAAGAATTAAATCTATCCACCCTTAAACCCTCACAAGTTTTTCTTTTGCAAACGTTTGGAGGGTACCCTATGAAATACCAATTCCGTGTTTTCCTGCCTATTTTCGTCTTAAAGGTGTTTTCGATTTTTTTGCTTTCGCGCAAACTATTGAAGGTGTTTAATACAACAAATATTGCGCCGCAAAGGGGATGATGTAAAGCGCATATGACCTTTATCAAATCACTCGGAAAATATGAAATCATCCGACTTCTAGGGCGGGGATCCTTCGGCGAGGTTTATGAGGCCAGACACCCTGACCTGGAGGTCACAAGGGCCATAAAGGTACCCTTCGACCAACAACCGGGTACAGAGGACAGCCTCAGAGAGGCGGTCCTTCAGGCACGTTTGAATCATCCCAATATCGTGCAGGTCTTGGATGTGGAAAGGGCAGAAGAAACACACTTTATTGTCATGGAGCATTGCCCAGGCGGCAACCTTCGAAAACTACTGGAACCGGGTAGCCCACTATCTCCCGAATTGACGCTCCAGTTGATCGAGCAGATAGCAAATGCGCTGGCGTTTGCCCATGCTCAGGACATTATCCACCGTGATTTGAAACCGGAAAACGTTCTCTTGGCTAACAACCCGGGTGAATCACCTGAAAAGAGCCTTCTCAAGATCACTGATTTTGGCCTGGCAAGGGTTCTTCAAGAATCCTTTGAGAAAAGATCCCGTGCGGCCGGTACCTTGAATTACATGGCGCCCGAACATCTGGATGGCGAGGTAGCCTTCCATTCAGATCTCTGGTCCCTAGGTGCCATCTTCTACGAAATGATCACGGGGAAGATATGCTTTGATGGCGAAACCCCATGGGAGATCATGAACAGGATCAAAAAGCAAGAACCCGCACCTCCGAGTAGCTTAAATCCTGATGTCCCGCCTGAGGTAGAGGAAATCGTTCTCGGTTTACTGAAAAAGGACCCGAAAGAGCGGTATCAAACAGCACACGATCTCATTGAAGAGTTGAGAATTTTGGAAGGAGGAGAGGCTGGAGCGGGAGCCCTAAAAATTCAGGAACGATTGTCCTTTCAACCCACTCTAATGAGTATCGAATGGCCCTGCTTTCAGGGTAATGCCCAGAGAACAGGGGCGTACGGAAAACGGACCGCTGCTTCCCTCAAAGAAAAATGGCGCTCCAAAATCGGAAAGCGAATCTATTCGACCCCTGCCTATTCTTTAGGCGTGGTCACCTTCGGGGCCAATGATGGTAAAGTCTATGGCGTGGATGCTGAGACGGGAGAGATTAGATGGGCCTTTGAGACTGGAGGAACAATCACGGCCTCTCCCCTGCTCTCAAACGGTCGAGTATTCATTGGATCCTACGATGGTCGGTTTTATTGCCTCGATATGATCTCCGGAGATCTCGTTTGGCAGGTGGAACTCGAAGCACCCATGAGTTCAACAGCGGTATTGCACGAAAACAGCCTCTTCGTTGGCACGACCAATGGAAACATCCGGTCTTTGGATAAGGCATCGGGCGACGGCGGGCTTATCACCCGCCTTGAGGCCCCTTTGGAATCGTCGCCTGCAGTTTCAGAAACACACCTGTTCTTTTCAGACCAGAGAGGTACGCTCCATGCCTTGAGTATCGAAGGATATAACGAATCATGGGCTTTCGGGACTGGAGCCAGGATCGATTCATCCCCGAGTCTAGGGTATGGCGTTATATATTTGGGAACCTATGACGGTGTGCTCTATGCCATAGACGAGGAAAGTGGACGAGAACAATGGAAAACTGATCTTGGAGACTGGATTGTTGCCACACCGTGTGTCAGCAATGGAAAAGTGATTG
>CAYWMP010000200.1:0-10148 GCA_964459445.1 uncultured Desulfobacteraceae bacterium | reverse complement strand
CTGGTCAGTCGAGCGATCCTGAGCGAAGTCGAAGGGGAGCGGGCGGCTAATAAAACACTCTGCGTAGATAGTTTATACACTGTGGATTCGATTCAGTTTTACCAACCAAATTGGAGAAGAACCATAACAATTGAATTCGATCAATAAAGGGGCACTATGTTCAAAATTGGCGACTTTTCTAAACTCGGGCAAGTATCGGTGAGGATGCTTCGGCACTATGATCAGTTGGGATTACTCAAGCCCAATCATATTGATAAATTTACCGGCTATCGCTACTACGCTGTTGCCCAATTGGCCCGCCTCAACCGTATTTTATTTTTCAAAGATTTGGGATTTTCACTTCAGCAAATTAAAGATTTATTGGACAACGATCTGCCCAACAATCAACTGCGTGGGATGTTGATGTTGAAACAAAGCGAACTGGAACGCGAAATGCAGGACAGTCACGCTCGTTTAGCGCGAATAGAAGCCCGGCTCCAGCAAATTGAACAAGAAGGCAAATCACCCCCCTATGACGTAACGACAAAATCAGCCGAGGCAATGGTGATTGCTTCGGTGCGGCGGTTGGCGCCAAAACTACAGGACATGGGTTACTATTGCGAACAGATGTATACCACGCTTTATGAAGGCTTAAGCAGTTTAGAGATTGCGCCTCGATATCCCGAACTGACGCTCTATCACAATGATGAATACACCGAGACCGATCTGGATGTGGAAACTGCCGTGCGGATCAGCACAAAGCATTTAAATGCCGAAATGGAACATCCCAACGTCACCGTTCGATCCATCCCCGCTGAAGAGAACATGGCTGCTCTAATCTACGAAGGGCCCTATCGGGGTGTTGGATCAGCAGTGCTGGTATTGCTCAACTGGATCGGCATCAACGAATGGGAAATCACCGGCTCCGTGCGCGAACTGCACCTCTCCGGCCCCGCGCACGTAAGTGGCAAGTTGCAAGAGAAAGCTGTACTGGAGCTGCAAATTCCCATTGCAATTTAAATTGCTGCAAAAAAAATAATCACAAGACCTGGCACTTTATTGCCGGGTCATTTTTTCCCTTGACTCTGACACTGTGTCAGACTGTAGCCTCCTATTAATCAAACAAATTTTTATCTAGGAGCCATATTTCATGACAGAATCAACTTATTCTGCACCTGTGAATAGTTCCGCTCAGGCCGATCCTATGGCTATCCGCCGCCAGGCGGCCATCTTTTTGATCATGGAATTTCTGCTGATCTTCGCCCCCCTGATCATTTTGGGAGCAGCCATCAACTGGCCTGCCAGCCTCGACGAGCCGGCCAGCGTTAACCTGCCGCTTATCCTGGAGCAGTACGCAGCAATGATGACCGGTTATTCTATATACCTGGTCTATTCCTTGCTGTTCTGGCCGATGGCATACTTGACCGGGCGTGCGATCATTATCCACGATACCGAGAATACTCTTTTCCGCGTGGCCAGCGGGTTTGCTGCCCTTTCTTGCCTGGCGAGGGCGTTGGGGATCGTGCGCTGGCTGTTTGCCATGCCGGTGCTGGCACGCCTTTACACTGACCCTACGGTATCCGAGAATTTCAAAGAGAGCATCAGCATGGTGTATGAAATGCTGAATGCCTATGCAGGGGGTATTGGTGAACTATTAGGGGTGAGTTTATTTGCATCCATCTGGTTGGCGCTTATCAGTTTATTATTAATTCGCTTGCCCCAGTGGCCCAAGTGGTTGGGTTACTTTGGATTAGTGGTAGCGGCTTCGTTGCTTTTAAACCTCTTAGAAGTGGTCGGGATCGACATGGGGGCAATGATTTCTATAGCCGAGACCCTGCAGCATTTCTGGATGCTGGCCACAGCCATTGTATTCCTGCGCAAGAAGGCATAACAATTCCAAAAGGTGCTGACTGCCGAGTTTAGGATTGAGCTCGCAAAAGCATAGACGAGGTGAATATGAATAGACGTACTTTCATTCGGATGATTGGTGGTGGTGTTGTTTTTTCAGCAACGGCTGGGCTTACGGCGTGTAGCCGTGAAATGCCGCCCGAGGCGATAGAGGCTTGGCAGGGGCCGAAGCCGGAGACAGATGTCCGCAAATGGATTTTGAGTTACGCGATTCTCGCACCTCATTCTCATAATTTACAGTCCTGGCTGGTTGATTTGCGAACACCCAACGAGATTATGCTTTACTGTGACCTCACGAGATTGTTGCCGGAAACGGATCCCTATTACCGTCAAATAATGATGAGTCATGGCACATTTCTCGAGATCATTGATATTGCGGCACGTGAACGCGGAATTCGTACTGATATTGAGTTGTTCCCTCAAGGTGAGTTTGGTCCTGAGGAAATTGATCAACGACCCGTGGCCCGTATTCGGCTCGCTTCAGATCCCAGCATTGCTAAGGAGCCTTTATTTGCTCAGATACTTAAGCGACATACGAATCGTGAAGAATACGATATAAGCAAAACTGTCCCCGCGGATGCGATTCAAGACATGGCGGATAGCGTGAAGCCCTATCCTATACGTTTTGGCATTGTAGGGTTGGATCAGCCCGATGCTTTAGAAAAACACCGGGCTATTGCTGCGGAGGCTTGGCGTATCGAGCTCACGACACCAGCGAAAATCTTAGAGACCTATAAAGTATTACGTGTGGGCGCGAGTGAGATCGCCAAATACCGTGACGGTATATCGATAAATGATCCCATTCTAAGCCTAATTGTGCGCTTGGGTCTCTTTGATCGCTCGAAAGCACCGAAACCCGACGATTCCGCTACCGTTGACCAAATTGAGAGCTTTAACAAGAACCTTGAATCAACGCCCGCCTTTCTCTGGATGATTACCGAAGGCAACGGCCGAATAGCGCAGGTGAATGCCGGCCGTGCCTATGTGCGCGTTCAGTTGACGGGAACTGCTCATGAAATTTCGATGCAACCACACCAACAAGCCTTACAGGAGTACCCCGAGCAACAAGTTCCCTACAAAGAAATTCATAATCTCCTCGATGCACCTTCTCCCCGCTATACGGTGCAGATGTGGGCACGATTAGGTTACGGCCCTCAAATTGAACCTGCTCCACGTCGCGGCCTTGAGGCGCATATTGCTAAGTCGTGATACAAAACTGTTTAGGTCGAAGCAATTCATTGATTTTCAGCCCTTCGTTTCTCAAGCTCCTCTCTTGCCATCTGAATGGCGGATTGGGTGAACAAATATCTTTTGATGGTTTCATCCAGAACTTCTAATCTCTCAACCGGCTCCTCCTGAAAGCGTTCACGGTCTATCTCAAAACCCTCTCTTGTAAACCGCCATAACTTATCCGCAACTTTTACGATACGGTCATTTAATGAGAGAGCAACCTCTCTCGTGTCGTGGCCTTCAATGATCTCAAGGATCTCGTTGATCTTATTCCCTTCATGATTCACCTTTTCTAAAATGTCTCTTGCGATAATGGCCCCTTCTCTCTCATGCTTTTTCGTCAGATTCAGAGATTTTGCATGGGGTCCAAAGGCCTTGAGTTGCTGGTCCTCGGGAATCATTTTCCAACCCACGTCATGAAGTATGACAGCGGGTATAACGATATCCTCTTCTCCCCCTTCCCTTTCCAGCAACATTCGGGCATACCGGAGAGATATTTCCGTATGGATCCTATTCATCCGGGTATCAAGATAGGGTTTAGCAAGTCGCCATATTTCGTTGAAAACTGTTTTCATAGCTCAAAGAAAAAAATAGAAAATGGGCAAGGGCCTTTTGCGTTATGCCTCCTTTGCGGCCTTTTTGTCTTCCATCCATCGGCCCATCCAGTCCCGGACCGTCTTGGGCGGATGTGTGATGGATTCGCATCTTTCAAGAATCAGGGACTCGGTCGGACATTTGTACACGCAGACCCCGCACCCCAGGCAGCTTTCTGATTGGAGGACCGGGGCTTGTCCCTTTTTATTGGTTGCCTCCGGATTGCCCTTCAGGCTGATGGCCTCCATGGCGCAGCGCTCTTCGCAGAGGCCGCAGGCCTTGCACGTGGCTGTGTTGATTTTCACCTTGTAGTTTGAGTGGTCATGACTCTTGTGGTGTTTGAGGACGTGATAGGCCTCAAAGAAAAGGCAACAGCACTGACAGCAGTTGCAGATGGTGTCTGCCCCTTCCTCCCAGTTGGAGATGGCATGGACCAATCCCGACTCCGCGGCCTGCTTGAGGATGTCCTTTGTTTCTTCTTTGGTGATCTCGCGGCCCAGTCCGTTCTCCACGATGTAGTGCCCCAGTTTGCCGAAATGAAGGCAGACTTCCAAAGGATGATCACAGACTTCTGAATCGGGATCCAGGCTTTTTCTCTGGCGGCAGGGACAATTTGAGACCGTGCAGTAGTCCTGGGTGTCAACGTATCGAACCACATCTTCGTAGGGTAGGATGCGGCGGGGATCTTCCACGGTCTTGTCGATAGGAATCGTTCGCAAACCCTTGGTATGGGCCGTTTTGAACTGATCCATAAAACCGTCATAAAAATATTTATTAATGGGGGATGCCGAGCTTTCAGTCTTCTCGTCAGGCTTCTCGGCCCAGAAAGAGCCCCGCATAAACACGAAAAACGCGTCATTGATCTTGTATAAAATCACATCGCCCTTTTGAACGCGCCACAGGGCCCCCCGTTCTGCCAGGGCATCCAGCTTCGGGGCCAGTTGTGACGGCTCGATCCCTTTCGCTTCGGCCAACGTTTCCAAGGGGGTGCCCTTGAAGGGAAACCCCGTGAGAAGTTCAGCCTCCTCCTGGGAATAAAAGGCCATGACGGCCGGCAACAGGTGTTCGGAGTCGGGCAGACCGAACCATGCTCTGTTCAACCATTGGATGAGCTTGTTGTATATTTCCTGTTCTGACATATTCTACTCTCCTTTCTATTATACGCCCCGGGGAGGTGAGCGCTACCCCTCAAGGCCGGCCGGACAAACCGCCATACACCGGCAGCAGGTATACAGCCTTATTTCTTCTTTCATGTTGCCTCCACGTCTAAGTATCTCGTGTACGAGATATTTGGAGAAAAAATTTTAGCCGTTCAGGTCCCTCAGGAGTCGCTTCAAAAGGACCCTTTCTTCCATAGTAAAGTGCCCCAGCACCTCCTCATTGACCTCATCTCTTTTTTGGGCAAGCCCTGGCCAGGTCTCCTTTGCCTGGTCTGAAAGGGAAATACGCAGGAAACGCTTGTCATCCTGGTCGGTTTCTTTGACAATCCAGCCTTTTTCAGCCAACCGATCCAGGACTCCGGACAGGGTGGCACTGTCTAGGACCAACCTTTTCCCTATCTCGCCGGCTGAAAGCCCTTCCTCTTCCCAGAGGGTCGCCAGGATCAGATGCTGAATCGGGGTCAATCCGTTGGGTTGAAGGTGCTTTTTCAAGCGGCCGTGGGCCTTCTGATAGGCCTTCGCCAATAAAAAGACGATACATTCTTCATGAAAATAGGTCATGATAATTAGTTCGTATACAATATATTACTAAGCCTGTCAACTCCGTTCCCTTCATCAAATTTCACCTCAAGGCATTTTCCTGCTAATATCTATCAATGCCAGTGGCGGGTGTTGATAATTTGCAACCTAAACAAGTGCATTATTTTTCAAATAATCATATACCTTTGGACGGAGGCCAAAATGAGCAAAGTGACAGCTAAATATCAAATAACTATCCCTCCTGATGTTCGAAAGGAACTGGGTATTGTCCCCGGAAGCGAAGTTGAAATAGAGAAACAAGGGAAAAAATATGTTTTGCTGGTAAATCCGTTTGATGAGATTAAGCAGCGTTGGCGTGGTAAATTCAAAGGTGGCCCAAAAGCAGATGACTATATGGATGGAGTAAGGGGTGAAGTAAATTGAGGATTTGCCCTTAAAAAGTGCGATGCGATTCTTACCCGTGATCGAGGAATCTATCGCAAATATTTCCCGGAGCTTGTCGGATACGGGAATTGTTTGAAAGCTAAAACCCATGCATTATGATCCATCGCCCTAATAAGTGAGACTCAACAGAGGAATCCATCTCTCAGCCCCTACTACCATATATCAGTAGCTCTACCTCCCTTGTAAGATCTATTCTTTTGAAATTTAGTACTTTACCCTCGCCCTCTTTCGAAGAACCTACGGGGTCAGGTCTCAACATTTGACACTAGCTTTATCGTCTTGTCGAATGTTGAGACCTGACCCCCGCTCCTCTTTTCCGAGAAAATATCGCTCTTTTCCTCATCCCTACGCCTCCGATTCGACTAACTCACCTCACTTGCGGAAGAGGTCCGAATGTGTGCCTGTGCGTTCGAACACGATGCGATCTGCGTCGCTCTTGTAAATAAGGAACCAATCAGATTCTATATGACACTCTCGCCTTCCCATCCAGTTGCCGATCAGTTTATGTTCTCGATGGATGGGATCCAAAATCTCTTCTGCGACGAGAGAACAAATCACGATTTTGAGCTTCTCTGGATTCTTTCCGCGTCGCTTCATTCGCTTAACATCTCTCTCGAATTGCCGAGTATAAACAGGTTTGAGCATTATATGTCCAGCTTTCTGAACATATCCTCAACATCCTCGCATACGACGAGGTTTCTTTCGGCATCGGTGTCTACAAAAGTCCGATATGTGGTCTCATTGGGAATGGCAACGTCAAAAGGCAGGCCTTTTCGCAACTCGACTTGCCTATAAAAAAGGGTGATCGCCTGGGTTGTGGTCAGTCCGAGTTTTCTGAATATATGCTCAGCCTTGTCCTTTAGATCGGGTTCAATCCGCGCGCGTATTGTTGACGATTTATTCATAGCTCACCTCCATTCGAAACTATATGTACCTCAAATGGGGCACATTTTCAATGTAAATGTATATTTTTCAAAAAGCAATCAATGTTTCGGATAAGTGGCCGACAAAAGAGTTCACCACCTTCACCGCTCTTCAACACGGTTTCAATTGCAACGCCGTTCTCAGTTCAACTGGAGAAATAGATGTCGAAGTCCAGATACCATGAGCATTGCCGGTATCAAGGACCCGAACTCAAGAACATTCGATTAACGTATAATGAAAGGGACTTTGGTTCTAAAGCAATTCATCCCGCTTAGTGACTATGGTTTTGAGGTATCTCTAGGAGTGTTACAGTACCAACTTCCCCTTTTACGCTCCAAGCTTTTCCGCCGTGCGCCTTATACCTTCTGCCTTATCGAAGATCCCGACCTATCGGGGCATCTTTGATAACAACATGAGTCAAGGGAAGACTAAACCCAATGGCTTCCGCTTCAGGAGGGATGGGATTCTTTGCACACTGATAAATAAAATAATAATCGGCTGCACAAAAAGAATATTCTGCTTGACAATAGACTAAAATATGTTTTAGCATAACTGCCGTTTAAACTAAACTATTCTTTGGTATTGTAATGAACGATTCCCAACTGATTGAAGTGCTGGAGTATTGGAATTTTTGGAGCCAGGACCGTCGCACCGGTGTCTATAGAAAGGATTATGCCGAAGAGCTATATCGTCAAAGGAAGCTAAAAGAGGCATCGGTCGTAGCCGGTGTAAGGAGGGCCGGTAAATCAACGATACTTCTGCAAGTTTTAAAGAAACTGATTGACGAGGGAACGCCGCGGGAAAATATCCTGTATATAAATTTTGAGGAACCGACCTTTATCCCGTACCTGACGGTAGAGTTTTTGCTGCGAATTCATGACCTTTATCTGGAACGATTCAACCCTGAGGGACGGACATATGTTGTTTTGGACGAAGTTCAATTGGTGCCTGGATGGGAAAGATTTGTCCGCGGGCTTTATGACAGAGAAAAGGGCATAAAATTCTATATAACCGGTTCATCATCGAAACTTCTGTCCAAAGAGTACGGCACTTCTTTGACTGGAAGAATCGTTTCAAACGAAATCTTCCCCTTAAGTTTCCAAGAGTTCCTGGTATTCAGAAACAGGGTAAACCTGATCGAAAAATCAAAGGGCAAAGGTTCTCCGGCTCTGCGCAACCTTTTCAATCAATATATTCGCTTTGGGGGTTTCCCGCAGGTCGTTTTGACGGAAGAAGAAAAAGACAAGATGCAAATCCTGAAAGATTATTACACCGCAGTCATAGAAAAAGACATTATTCAACGATACCAAGTTAGGGATATCAAAAAACTGAAAGAATTTTGCCTGAATTTATATGCCAATGTGGCAGCACATTTCTCAGGGTATCAGGCAGAAAAAAAACAAAAGATATCTCAACCCACGGCCAACAAATTTCTGGAATACGCCCGTGAAGTCTTTTTGGTGCAAACAACAGATTATTTTTCCTATTCCTTTACGGAACAAAAGGCCAATCCCTATAAAGTCTATGCCATTGATCCCGGACTGTATAATGCCGTGTCATTCCGATTCTCCGAAAACAAGGGGAGACTATTTGAAAATATGATCTACCTGGCCTTGAGGAGAAAAGGGAAAGAGATATTCTATTGGAAAGGGAAAGGAGAAATCGATTTTCTCACAAGAAAGGGGAGCAAAATCGATAAACTGATCAATGTTTGCTGGGACCTCGATAAGCACAACGAAGAAAGGGAATTGTCCAGCCTGTGCGAAGCCATGGAAAAATTCAATGTTGCCGATGCCGAGATCGTTGTAAATGGATATGATGATCGAGTGGAAATTAAAGGAAAAAAGATTGTAATCAGCAATTTCTTCAACTGGCTCAAGAAAGGGAACTGACGACAATCATTACTCCCTCTCACTGACGGACTTGGACCTCAGGTCCATCATTTCTTCAAAGACCGTAAGATCGACATTGAAGCGCTTGATTTGAACTCTGCGCTCTGCGGCTCTAACGACCCTGGGAAAGGGTGTGGGTGGTGCAATCCACGGTTTCTCATTGAGCGAATTCGTATCTCTCTGTGTCATCTCATCAAAAGATGATTATTTGTTAGGGTAAGATACAAGTGAGGGGAGGCGATTCAAAATGCAACAGGAGTCAGCCGAAAGGGTAAAAAATACAATGCTGAATGGCGTGGACGTCGACCAGTTTTTTGGCACCATCGATGCCATCAAAGACGCCCCGGATATAGCGAAATTCAACTTTCGCATCAACAACAAATGGATCAACGGCGGTCATAACCATACGACCATTAGGGATTTTCACGGTGCACAGGAAGACCACCTTCACGAGAAAGCGTTTGAGCTGGACGCAGATGAACCCCCGGTTCTTCTCGGCGAAGATAAAGGACCCAACCCGGTGGAATACGTCCTGAAGGGATTGGCTACCTGTGTAACGACTTCTTTAGTCTATCACGCGGCGGCCAAAGGAATCGAAATTAAAGGAGTGGAGTCCAGATTGGATGGGGATTTGGATCTCCGCGGATTTCTCGGGTTATCGGAAGATGTTCCGGTGGGCTATGAAAAGATCAGGATGTTTTTCAAGATCGATGCGGATATCCCTGAGGAGCAAAAAGAAGAACTCATAAAGCTGGCTAAAAAGCATTCACCGGTCTTCAACACAATCTCAAATGCAACACCGATCTTTGTTCAATTGGAGAAATAGATGTCGAAGCAAAGGCATCATATTTTTTGTTGATAGCAAAGACACGAGACCTAAAACATCCTATCCTTTAAAGATGGATTACATATATCAATTGAAACATGAGTCAAGGGACGACTTGACCCCTTAGCTTGAATAAACTCACGAAACAGCCATTCTGAAAGCCCTCTCCCAGCAGCCAGATTATAAATTAAGGGAATCTTGCTCCTCATGGTTTCCATTCCAATAAGCGCAAAGAAGAGCCTAATCCTGCGGATCACCTGATAATGACACTGAACGTTTTAAGAAAACAGTTTGGGGATAGGTATCAGGTAGGGGAAAAGGCCCGGATCGTGCGGAGATGAGTCAAAGAAAAATCCCGATCTAATCTCTTAGGTTTGTGAAATATCCAATTTAGCCGTCATAGCCAAAGGTTACTGTGGCGAAGTCGGCTGAGACAGTAACGGGTGCGTAAAGGGGCTTAAAATCGAGGCCATGCTGATGCGAATGTTAAAATCATTCAAAAAAGGAATCTATTTCTTAGTAGTGAGGAGTTTTTTCTCTTGACGCGCCCTTTAATGGGTGACCCCTTTATTTAACTATTTAAAGTCGTCCCCCTATTCATGTGGTAGAGCTTTTCGATGGTTTGTTCATTAAGCATGGCCGTCCTCCTTT
>CAYWMP010000199.1:0-10169 GCA_964459445.1 uncultured Desulfobacteraceae bacterium | reverse complement strand
TTCGTAAAATGAAATATACTCAAGTGTGGCATCAAGATAGGTATCGGCCAGCCCACTGCTTTCAGAAAACAGATAGGTCATGGCGGTGATATCACCTGCTTTTTTGGTATGAAGTACATAGGGAGCGGCAGAAAGGGAAAGGCCCTCAGTGGGGTGATCAATCGACCAAATGGAGATGGTCTTTCCATTTTTCGTGTGATGTCCTCGACTTTTGCCTTCAGTTACAGCCAGCACACCCTCCGGCGCAGCTATCGCGATGTCGAATTTTGGCTGTGAACCCGGCATTCTCGGATACCATCCTGAATCGCTCTGCAAAAAGCATCCCTTCTCAGAAATGATTCCCGAAACACCGAATCCGGGATTATCCATGTTTAGGGGTTGAATCGGTGTCGGATCTTCGTAATAGCCCTCGTAAATGATGCTGACCGACACTTCATCTAACTCTGCTTGTTGACCCAGAGAAATCCGAAGCAAACCGCCTTCAAATGAATAAGGTGAAGCAGTCCCGTTAACTGCGGCATTCATTATGCGGACTCTTTTTGAGAGATTGAAAATCACAAAGGCCCTTTTGTCAGGCCTGATTCTAATGTCATCTTTCCCGGTTAATTTGTTATCCGCTGGATAAAGGCCGACTTTAAGATCATGATGGAGCGCTTTGGGAGAGGCATCCACCAGGGGTATGGTAAAGGAAAAACCAAATAGCCAAGCGAGAAGGATTCCTAAAGTGCCCAAGAAAATGATTTTGTATGGCTTTTTGGAGACCATGATCATTAGGTAATCATTGTGTAGCATTTTTCCAATGAGCAAAGATGCGTTTTGATGTTTTAGAATTCCCTATCAAAAGGAATCCTAAGTCTATTTCAACCATAATTATCTTGACATATCAAAAAGATAAAGTTATTTATCATGCACTCTTGACACCTCCCTCACCTAGTCAGGAGAGCAGCATGGCAGACCTCATCTACTCATACTTTAAATAACGGCTCCATCGTCCTTTTAAGGAATGGAGCTTTTTTGTTTGAAAAGGCAAGTAGGGTAAGGATATCTATTAATTTGGCTTTTAGAAAAAAACATTCATCTTAGGATGTGCCGTAGCGAATTCTGTTCAGGGCGGAGTTTGAGAACTGTGCAACCGGATATACGATCCATGAATACGGGGAGAGAGTCCAAATGGTAGGAAGACGATTAGGCGAAATCATGGAGGAGCGGGGATATCTCACAAAGCAAGAGCTTGAGAAAGCCCTTCAAAGACAGAAAGAGATATTTGGGGAAAAGACACTCCCGGAACGACTCAAGAGGGCGAGATTGATCTCAGATGCCCGAGAGGCCATTGATACCACCCCTTTGCTGGGACAAATTCTGACTGACATGGGATTTGCCACCCAAGAACAGCTCGAAGATGCCATTAGAGAAAAAGGCAGGACCGCTGAAGTCTATAAATCATTGAACAGTGAAAAACTCGGAACCGCCATTGAGATAGGCTTTATCGTGAATTCAACGCTTCGTCTTTCAGAGGTCCTTGCCCTGATCATGCGACATGCCAAGCGGGTCACTGATTCGGTTGCCAGTACACTGATGTTGCTCGACGATGAGAGCGGTGAATTGGTATTCAGTGTCCCCACTGGCCCTAAGGCAGAAGAGCTAATGGATATGCGCATGCCTCCGGGAAAAGGGATCGCCGGATGGGTGGCACAGAATGAACAACCTGCTCTAGTACCCAATGTGAAAGAAGATAAGAGGTTTTATCCGGAAATTGACAAACTGAGTGGATTTGAGACGCAGTCCATATTGTGTGTTCCCTTGAAGGCAAAGGCGAAGTTGATAGGCGTATTGGAGGTCATCAACAAAAAGGACGGCACCCCCTTCAATGAACAAGACACATTGTTGCTTAGCATTTTTGCTTATCAAGCGGCCATTGCAATCGAACACGCAAGGCTCTACAGCGAGCTGGAAGACAAAATGGCAGAAGAGATAGATATGCAAAAGAAGCTGGCGGAATCAGAGAAGTTCTGGGCTTTGGGGCAAATGGCGTCAGGAATTGCCCATGACTTTAATAACCTGCTTATGGGCATCCAGGGAAATGCTTCGTTGATGCTTCTGGATATCGAACCCGGTCATTCTCATTACGAGAAACTTAGGAACGTAGAGCAATCAGTATTGAGTGGATCGGAACTGACCAAACAGCTTTTGGGATTCGCAAGAGGCGGAAAATACGAGGTCAAACCCACAAATCTCAATGAAATCATAGACAAGAGCTCTCGCATGTTGGGCAGAACAAAGAAGGATGTCAAAATCCATCGAAAATACGATAAGAGCCTGGCTGCGACAGAAGTTGACCAGGGCCAGATCGAACAGGTACTTTTCAATCTCTTTGTAAATGCTTGTCAGGCCATGCCCGGAGGGGGAGAGCTATTCGTCCAAACGGAAAATGCGGAGCTTGAACTGGAAATCTGTCGGAGCCTCGGCATTCCACCGGGAAAATATGTGAAGGTGTCTGTAACGGATACCGGAATTGGAATGGATGAATCCACGCAAAAGAGGGTATTCGATCCCTTTTTTACTACCAAAGAGATGGGGAGAGGAACGGGACTCGGCTTGGCTTCCGCTTATGGGATTATCAAGAATCACGGCGGCATCATCGATGTATACAGTGAAAAGGGGCAGGGAGCTACATTCGTCATTTATCTACCGACCACAGATAAAGCTGTTATACAGCCACGTGAACTGCCTGATGAGGTGCAACAGGGAGAGGAAACCATCCTTCTGGTTGACGATGAAGAAATGATTCTGGAGGTAAGCAAAGAGATGCTCGAAAGGCTTGGGTATGAGGTCTTTATTGCCAAAAACGGAAAGGAGGCTGTAGAGATCTACAAAGGGAAAAAAGGAAAGATCGATGTTGTCATTCTTGATATGATCATGCCGGATATGGGCGGCGGTAAGACCTTTGACACCCTGAGGGGCTTTGATCCTGAAGCCAAGGTTCTCCTATCAAGCGGTTACAGCGTGGATGGCCAAGCAACGGAGATTCTGGAACGTGGATGCAATGGCTTTATCCAAAAGCCCTTCGACATTAAGGCCCTCTCGGTAAAAATAAGAGAAATTCTTGAAATGGAATGAGCGGGATTCGGTTCTCCCAATCACCTTTTCCAGTCATCAGAACAAGCACTACCTTGGATAAAATCGTCCTTAGTGTCCCTACCCATTTCTCCCCCTATTGACCGGACCTATTCTCTCAAAGCCGTTTTTCAAGTATTATTTCTTAAGGAACAAATGAAAGGAGGATTTTGAAGCGATGCTTTACGGGGCAATGAACTTCCCGATAAACCCGGTTCTCGATGAGCTTGATGCTATTGCAGATCTCGGTTTTGATTATATGGAACTGACTATGGATCCCACACAGGCGCATTACTCTACTATTAGAGAGAAGGGAAAGACGCTCATCAAGGCACTGGAGCGTCATAGGCTGGCTCTTGTCTGCCATCTCCCTACATTTGTCTCCACGGCCGATCTTACCAAATGCATTCGCGAGGTATCCGTGAATGAGGTCTTGGAGTCGCTGCAAACGGCAGCCGACCTGAATAGTCTAAAGGTCGTGCTTCATCCGGGACACATTCGTGGGCTCGGGGTTTATGTAAAGGATCTGGCAAAGTCATACATGCTGGAGAGCCTGGAAGCCATTGTCAGCAGGGCGGATCAGCTCAAGCTGCCGGTCTGTCTCGAGAACATGTTTCCTGCGGCGAATTCTCTGATCGAGCCGGAGGATTTCTCAGAGGCCTTGGAGCAATTTCCATCCCTGAAACTCACCTTGGACACCGGGCACGCAAATATCGAAGACAGGGGAGAAGAGCGGATCCTTGGTTTCATTAACCGCTTTGGAAACCGCATTGACCACATTCATGCCAGCGATAATCTCGGCAGAGAAGACAACCATTTGCCTATAGGGACGGGAACCGTCGACTTCCCGACCATTGTCAGCGCCCTAAAGGGTATTGGATACGACAACACAATTACCCTCGAGATTTTTTCAGGTGACAGGGATTATCTGAGGATAAGCAGGGATAAGCTGGCTGCCATATTCGCCGCAACTTAGCAGGTTGGCGAAATACGCTCATCTGCCCTTCGACATGCTCACGGCCCGGAGCAAAGCTAAGGGCTGCGTTATACTCGCCCCTCGCCCTGTTAAATTCTCAGTATCAGTTCAACTGTAATCAGACAGGATTAACAGGATTGACAGGATGATTTGTCTCCCCCAGAGAACTCAAAGCTATTATCATGGTTGGGCGGTTATTTGAATAGATCGTCTAAAAGCGTTATGTGGAGCACTTGATAACAATAATAAGTTAACTTATTATTGTTATTCAAGATCTCCACATTGGTTCCGATATAGCCATATCGGAACCCCGCTTTAAGCGGTGCTTTTTGACGATTGCCGGAATCGTAACTAAAATGACTTGTTGATCCCGTTATCCTGTCTAATATTCTTCCTTCGGTGAGCTATTACGATGAGACTATCGTTGATTGGAATGGCCGGGACAGGGAAATCCTATTGGACAAAAAGACTTGCCGAACAGGGTTTCAGGGCATGGTGTTGTGATGAAATGATCCAGAAAAGGCTTGAGTCAATGCAAAAGGAAGCGAAAGTTGAGACTAAAACAATGGGCGAATGGATGGGATTCCCCTTTGATCCCGGGTATGGGGAACGCCAATCCAAGTATTTGGAACTTGAACGAGGTGTTCTTGAAGAAATACTTGCCGAGCTTGACCAGATAGAGGAAGGGGCCGGAGGGGATGTTGTTGTGGATACGGGGGGAAGCGTGATTTACTGCGGCAATGACATCATGACAATCCTCAAGCAGCAAACGACTATCGTTTATCTTATTATACCGGCTGAAGTCAGAGAAAAATTGTTGAAAGCCTATGTAACAAAACCTCACCCAATGTTATGGCAAGACACATTCAAGAAAAGGCCGAAGGAAACGAAGGAAGAGGCCATGGCTCGTTGTTATCCCAAACTCGTATCCAGTAGAGAGACGCTCTATGAGCGGTACGCAGATATAACGATGGACTACACAAGGTGCAGGGAGACGGGGTTTGGGGTGAAGGAATTTCTGGATAAAATCGCGTTGAGCACTTCTATTTCACGAGGGTAGGGGAGTTTTGGCTTGCGGCTGAAAGCCTAGTTTTCAAACCGTTCCATCTTCACCGCTCTTCAACCCTGAACCGTGAACCCTTCAACCTTGAACCTGAGCAGTCACGATGCTTCGAGTAGTGAGACGAGGATAGTTATACTGCGTTCACCCGCCTCCCTCTATGAAAAACATGTATCCTGGCTGGTTCGAATCCCAAGCAAATGGTATCCCCGGGTTGCAGCCTCGCACCCTTTGCAGTCTGGAAGGTTAGGGATTCTTCCCCGAGTCTGGCATGGATATACTTCTCTGATCCCAGATTGCTCACCATATCCACCGTTGCTTGCAAAGGACTGTCTTCTCCCTTCAAGATGGTTACATCCTCGGGACGGACGCCGATTTCCACGTCCATATCCATCGGTGGAAATTCCCGATCCCCCAGATAGAGATAAAACCCCAGGCCTTCGAAAACAGGAAGACCGTCTTTGATTTCAATCACGCCTTTGAAGATGTTCATCTCGGGCGATCCAATGAATGTGGCAACAAACCTATCAGCAGGCTCTGCATATATACTGTCGGGCGGACCCATTTGATTAACCATTCCGTTACGCATAACCACGACTTTGTCACCAAGAGTCATGGCTTCCACCTGATCGTGGGTGACGTAGATAATCGTACCTTTTATTTGCTGGTGAAGACGTTTGAGTTCCAGCCTGACATTGGCCCTGAGTCTGGCATCCAGGTTGCTCAGGGGTTCGTCGAGGAGAAACACCTTTGGCCGCCTGACCAGGGCTCGACCCATGGCCACACGCTGTTGCTGTCCCCCTGAAAGCTCCCGAGGCTTTCGCAAGAGCAGATCCTTTATTCCTAACAAACGTGCCGCCTCGTATACCCTTTCCTGAATGACGGTCTTGGGAAGTCGTCTCATCCGGAGCCCGAAGCCCAGGTTCTCTGCAACCGTCATGTGGGGATAAAGGGCATAGCTCTGAAAGACCATGGCCACATCGCGGTCTCTCGGCGCAAGTTCGTCAACGGCCTCCCCATCGAGCATGATCGATCCGCGATCCTGCGGAATCAGACCGGCAATGATGTTGAGCAGCGTGCTCTTTCCGCATCCCGAGGGACCGAGAAGCACACAAAACTCCCCATCCTCCACGTGGATATCCACATCATTGAGGGCCGGAACCTGCCCGAATCGCTTTGTGATGCCCTTTACCGTCAGAGAAGCCATATCTAACCCAGATAGAAACGAAATTATTTCATTAACGACACGGCACAGCAAAAAGCTCCAGATGCAAGGCATGCGAATCTTTAGGTACAAGGCGTACATATAAGTACGCCGCAGTATCTAAAGATGAAGCGCAACGCAGCCCTTCGGCTCCGCTCAGGGCCGTGAGCATGTCGAACGGCAGATGGACTTTTTGCAAAGCCGTCAACCTTTCATCGCGCCGGCCGTTAAACCACGAACAAGATATCGTTCAAACAACAGGAAAACCACAAGAATGGGGATAGTCACCATTACAGAGGCCGCCATGACCAGCTGTTTTGAGAGATGAACGCTATCGGCCAATTGAACCACACCCCGCGAGAGGGTGAATTTGTCCGGTGTGTCCAGGAACATAAACGCAAAGAGAAACTCGTTCCAGGCGATCATGAAGGTGTACAAGGCCACACTGGCCAGTGCCGGCGCGGATAGGGGCAGGACTATGCGCCAGATCACGCCTAAACGGGAACACCCGTCCGTCAAACCTGCATATTCGATCTCGACAGGAAGATTTCGAAAATAACTGCGGAGCATGTAAAGGGCCACAGGCAGTGTTTGGGCCAGATAGACCAAAATGAGCACATTGACTGAATCCCTGAGCCCCATTCGGGAGAATATGACGTACAGGGGAATGACCAGGACAATGGCAGGGAACATATAGATGACAAGGATGCTGTAAGACATAAAAGCCTGACCTCTGAATCGGAGCCGGGTGACGGCATACCCACCCAGAGTGGCCAATGTCACGGAAAGAAGGACGGTAAGGATAGAAACATAGATGCTGTTTAAAATGTAACGTAGAAAACCGTGTTCAAAGAGCACTTCATAAAAGGCACGAAAGTCGATGCTCCCGATATCCAATCCCAAATCCGAAGGTCTCAACAGGATTTCTTGAAGGGATTTGAAGGAGGACAAAATCATCCAGTAAAAGGGAAAGGCGGCGATAAGGACAAAGAAGAAAAGCCCCACGATCCGAAAGACCTTTAATACTGCTCTTTCAATATGCTCTCGACTCATTGCTCAACTCATCCTTGTGCCGGTAGTTACTTTTCCTTTAACATCCATCGAAAATAGACAAAAATAAAACAGGCCAGAATACAAAAAAGGATCATGGCCACAGCGGAGCTTGCGCCGATGTTGAACTCGCCAAAGGCATAGTCATAGACCTTGATGGTCATGACCTTCGTGCCGGCCTGACCCCTGGTCAACAAGAAGATATCGTCGAACTTGTTGATAGTCCAAATGAATCTGAAAAGGAAAAGCATGGACAGGGTCGTGGCGAGTTGGGGCAGAGTGATGTGCCGGAATCGTTGCAGAGGGGTGGCCCCATCTACGGCTGCGGCCCTGTAAATCTCATCGGGAATGCTTTGTAGGCGAGCGAGAATAAATAAAAAGGCAAAGGGGAAATACCGCCATCCCTCAAACAGGATGACCGAGGTGAGTGCGAGAGGAATCCGAAGGGTAAAGCCCCATAGATGGAAGTCCCAGATCCGCTGGGATAGGAAAGGAATGGGCTGGGATAGAAGCCCCTTGTTAATCGCAAACCAATTTACTACTCCGAGCTGAGGGTCAAGGATAAAGCTCCAAGTAAAGGTAACAGCAACGACCGGGGCGATGTAGGGCGAGATAAAGAGGCCCCTCAAGAGGCTCCGTCCGGGAAATTCACCATGGACCAGAAGCGCAGCTATCAAGCCCAAAAACACTGAAAGGGCGCTGCCGCATATCGTATAGATTAGGGTAGTCCGCAGAACCTCAAAGAACTCTGGGTCAGAAAAGACCTTCCGGAAGTTGTCGAAAGTCAGGTTGAGATCGAAAAGGGATTCACTGCGAAGATCCCCTAGAGCGACGGGTTTGATGCTGAGCCAAAGATTCCAAATAACCGGAAAGACAACAAAGGCTGCAACCACGGTAAAGGTCGGAACCAGAAGCCAAAAGGCAAACCTGGCCTCTTTATCTAAGAAAGTCCGTGGTTGCTGCCCCTGGTCAATCAAGATTAGACGTTACCCCATTTATTTGGTCTATTCCAACCCTTTGACCTTCTCGTTCATCATTTGGGCCGCCTGCTTTGCGTTGATCTCCCCATCCAGGAATTTCTTCAGGATTTCGGGGATGGCTTTTGTTCCATAGATTTTCGAGACAAGTCCCCCCTTGCCTTGGGCAAAGCCCCAACGGTCAAAGCCCTCCACACCGCCGACGATCGCCTCAACGACATTCATGCCATAATATTTAGAGATTTTCGCCCGGGTCGTGACGCCGAACTCCAAATCCATCCACCCCTTGACGAACCGCTCTGGCTCAGCCCCGGTTCCTTTGCGAACAGGCAATTTACCCTCTGCTGCCATGCTCAGCCATTTCAAATAGCCATCTGTAAGGAGAAACGCCACCCATTTCTCAGCGGAGGCTTTTTCGGCATCCTTAGTAATCCCCAAATAGTTTATTTGTCCATATTGGGCTGCGCCACGGTGTCCTCGAATGATCGTGACAAATCCCGTGTTATTGGCCAAGAACCCGGGTTTCCCCTTGGCGATATCAGGGACTACAGGCTGATCCTGTCTCAATCCGGAAAGCTCATCCAGAATGAATGGAGACCAGATTATCATGGCTGCCCGTCCCGATAGATAATCCATTCTTGTATGTAACCAGTAGAGATTTCCCGGCGGGCTGTATTGCACAAGATTTTTGTAGTATTCAAGAGTCTCGACCATTTCAGGGGTGTCGAGATTGATATTGCCGGAAGGGCCTGCCAATCTAACGCCGTTGGATAGGGCTATATGTTCGAAAACCTGTTGGGTGTAAGTCTGCCCCGGATCTGTTGCAGCCTCAAAACCCCAGATAAGTGGCGGATTGTGTAAAGCCTTGGCAGCCTCAATGATTCTCCCCCAACTATTGGGTTCGGCCAATCCTTTTTGCTCAAACAAGTCCTTTCGGTAAAGCAGGAGTTGCCCCCATCCGTCGGCAGGAACAGCGGCATAACCTTGAGCCACCTCAACGAGCTTAAGCGGCCCGCTCCCAAAAGTGGTTTTGCCGAGATTATTCACTGTCCGGGTAGCAGAATCACCATCAAGTATTCCTGCCTCGGCCCAGCCGATAGTGAAGTCGATGGGATGGAAGATGACATCCGGCAAAGATCGTGCTGCGAAGGCAGCCGTTACCCTCTCAGCCAAAAGGTTTTCTTGGACTGGAACCACCTTTACTTGAATTCCTGTTTTATGGGTGAAGAGATTGCCGATTTCTTCCTGGACTTTCATACGGTCCTTTTCAACCTCAGTGGTCCAAAAAGTAATCTGGCTCTTCGCATTGGCCGCAGGGGCGAATGTTGCGAAGACACACAGGAGAATTATCAAAGAGAGAAGAATTGTCCGCATTCTTAAATCCCTCCTTTCTATGAAAAGCGATTATGTAAGAAGAGCATAACGACCGCCTTTTCTTCTTTTGTGCACGGGAAAGAAGATTCCCCCCGCGCCCTGCAGGATGAAAAGGTTGATTCAAGGTAAGGTTGCGTTTGAAATGACTCGTAAACTAGGTGTCTATAAAAGCCGTGATCTTAAAATTTGTGTCAAGTTTCTAGATATTGTAGTGTAATTTGCGAACAGATACTAGATGCTGGATCCTCGATGCTGGTCGAAGATTTCGTCTTTAGCGGGGATGTTGTAAGGAACGTTTCTTTTTTTGCTTTAACCAGTATCGAGCATCTAGGATCCAGTATCGCTTCGCCTAAGCAACTAAGTTCAGAACTCCTGACATAGGCCACCGTTTTTATGAAACATGACCATGCTCTT
>CAYWMP010000198.1:0-10421 GCA_964459445.1 uncultured Desulfobacteraceae bacterium | reverse complement strand
ATACAATGCTGACTGATCTGTGCCTCTACTCAATCTAGGGTACTTCCAAAGCGATAAAGTGCTACGAATTGTCTTGTTGAGGGTAGACATTTTTCATAGTATGTATAATTTGATTAATGATTGGTTTAATGTAATTTATTGCTTTAACTATGTTTAGATTTGCCCTAACAATGCATAATTAACAGATTGAACAATATCAATAGAAAGAACAGGAGGGCATTTCGGCGTTTTCACGGTGTGTATCCGGAAAACTCTCATTGTGAATTCCAACACATGGCGGAATATCAACCTGTTATTTACCCTTCGGGAAGGTCGAGAATACTGCATCTCCCGCGTTGTCAAGGGTTCGCGGTAGATTACTACAGCTTCACCCATGACGCCTTGGATCTGCACCATCCTCGCCTTTTGCACCGTCAGGGTTTATTTGAATCGACATAGAAGAAGGAGCAGTACGATGCCCAGAACGAATATTGATTTGACTGATTTGCGCGTTGAATACCTCTCGATACTGGATGAAAAAGGCCAACTGGACAAGGATCTAGAGCCTGATATCGAGGCTGAGCTCTTGCTCAAAGTGCATCGAGCCATGCTGTTGAGCCGTCGATTTGATGAGAGGTTACTGAGCCTCCAGCGACAGGGACGGATAGGCACCTTTGCACCGATTACCGGCCAGGAAGCCTCTCAGCTCGGTATTGTCGCCGCATTGATACCCTCAGATTGGATGGCGCCCTCTTTCAGAGAGATGGTCGCTGAATTATGGCGTGGAAAAAGCATGGAAAGTGTATTGCTAGCCTACGGCGGTTTCAATGAGGGATGGCCTGAAGAAAAAGATCACAACGATCTCCCTGTTTCCGTTCCCGTGGCTTCCCAGGTGCTTCATGCCGTGGGTTTGGGATGGGCAATGCAATACCGTCAAAAAGATGACGTGGCTGTTACATTTTTAGGGGACGGGGGCACGTCCGAAGGGGACTTCCATGAAGCCATGAATTTTGCCGGAGTTTTCCAGGCGCCGGTCGTGTTTGTTTGCCAGAACAACCAGTGGGCGATTTCCGTACCGCGAAAGAATCAGACCCATTCCAAAACTATTGCCCAAAAGGCGCTAGCCTATGGCATGCCGGGTATACAGGTTGACGGAAACGACATCCTTGCCGTGTATTCGGCGGCAAAAGAGGCTGTGGAGAGGGCACGATCAGGAGGAGGTCCAACCCTCATCGAATGTGTGACCTACCGAATGATGATGCACACAACCGCGGATGATCCAAAAAGGTATCGGACCGACGATGAGGTTGAAGGATGGAAGGCACGGGATCCTATAACACGGTTCCAGAAATATCTTCGAGATAAAGGACTTTTATCAGATGAAAAGATCGCCTCTTTTGAAGAAGAGATAAAGGGAGAGATTCAAACAGCCGTGGACAATGCGGAGAATTTCATGAAAACGCATGGTGATCCCATGGATATGTTCAATCATGTCTACGCCGAATTACCCGCGCACCTTGTAAAACAGAATGAAGAACTTGCAAAGGAGCTGGCGGCTGCAAAAGAGGAGGGAACCCATGGCTAAAATGACGATGGTTCAATCACTCAACCTGGCTCTGCGGCAGGAAATGGAGAAAGATGACAGTGTCATCGTGTTGGGTGAAGATGTAGGGGTGGACGGCGGTGTATTTCGAGTGACGGACGGACTCATTGACCAATTCGGTGATCAAAGGTCGTTGGATACGCCTCTGGCAGAATCCGGCATAGTCGGCATGTCGATAGGCATGGCTGTCTATGGCCTGAAGCCGGTTTGCGAAATTCAGTTTTCCGGATTTACATACCAAAACTTCCATCAAATTGAAAATCATGCTTCACGCTTACGCTGGCGTTCCCAGGGGAGGTTCACCGTGCCCATGGTCTTGCGCACGCCCTATGGTGGCGGTGTACGAGCCTTGGAACACCATTCGGAAAGTAAAGAAGCATTCTATGCCCATATGCCGGGCCTCAAAATGGTGATTCCTTCCGGTCCACGAAACGCGAGGGCACTTTTGGTCAGTGCCATTCGCGATCCTGAACCCGTGATTTTTTATGAAGCGAAGGCCCTTTACCGTGCTTTCAGGGAGGAGGTACCGGAGGAAGAGGAGACGATGCCCCTAGGAAAGTCACAAGTCGTCCGCGAAGGCAAGGATCTGACCATGATTTCCTACGGTGCAATGATGAGGCCCACACTTGAGGCGGCGCAGGAATTGATGGACAAGGATGGTGTTGAGGCGGAGGTCATCGATCTTCTGACCATATCGCCTCTGGATGATGAACTCTTTATTCAATCGGCCAAAAAAACCGGGCGGGTCATGGTGATCCATGAAGCACATCGCAGCTTCGGTCCCGGAGCCGAGGTCGTCTCACGTCTGGTGGAAAACGCCTTTTATTATCTCGAAGCACCCGTAAAACGCGTCACAGGTTATGATATCAACATCCCTTTTTTCAGCAGGGAAGGGGCCTATTTGCCAAACGCCCCCAGAATTGTTAGGGCGGCGAGAGAAGTGTTAAGCGCCTAATACCGCGTTAAAACAACACACTCGAAGGAAATGGGGATAGATGATGGAGCGTGAACCCTCCCATCTACGGGAATGGCAAAGTTGGGTGGAATTCTTTTTGAGATAGGGCTTGAAAAAATGAAACCGGCCTCCGCTATTACTCAGGTTTGTTCTCACATATGCGCTAAGAACACTCAAGGGAGGTAAAAGACAAGAGGAGGAAAGCATGGCCAAACCGTTCAAACTGCCTGACCTGGGCGAAGGCATCCATGAGGGTGAAGTGCTCGCAGTTCGTGTGTCTGTTGGCGATGAAGTGAATGAAGGAGACATCATTTTAGAAGTTGAAACGGACAAGGCGGCGGTTGAGATTCCATCGCCCTATACCGAGACGGTAGAGGAAATCCTGGTCAAGCCCGGGGATACGGTGCAAGTGGGCGATGTACTCATGACATTCAGCGGTGAGGGAGAGGGTGAAGTTGTTGAAGCGGCTAAAACCGCTGAAAAAGCTCCTGAACCTGCTGTTCCAGCAGCGGCAGAGGCGCCGCCGACCAGAGCGGAAGGACCCGTACCCGCCTCACCTGCCACAAGAAAGCTCGCCAGGGAACTTGGGATAGATCTTCACATGGTGACACCTACAGGACCGGGCGGGCTTGTAACCGCCGAGGACGTCAAGGCCTATTCTGAGAGGGGTGTGGGAGCAAAGGAAGTTACGCCTTCAGTTGCAGCACCCACCAAAAGAACTGAAGAGCCAAAAGGCGTTACAATTGCTGCGCCGGATCTGCCGGATTTTTCAAGATGGGGTGAAATCGAACGGATACCCGTCAGATCAATTCGTAAGGCAACGGCAAAGCAAATGACACTGGCCTGGTCACAAATCCCGCACGTCCACAACCAGGATTCTGTGGACATGACCAAATTGGAGAAATTTCGTCAAAGACACAAAAAAGAAATCGAAGCCAGAGGAGGTAAATTGACTCCAACGGTGTTTGCTTTAAAGGCAGTTGCCACTGCATTAAAAACCTTGCCTCAATTCAATGCGACATACGATGTGGAGGCCGGCGAGATCATCAGAAAACATTACTTTCACATCGGTGTCGCCGTAAACACGGATGAGGGACTCGTGGTCCCTGTTGTTCGAGACGTTGACCGCAAGAGTATTATCGAGCTATCAGCCGAATTGTATGATCTCGTTATGAGGGCCCGTGACAGGAAGATTAAACTGGAAGAAATGCAAGGCGGGACATTTACGATCACCAATGTGGGTCCCATGGGAGGCGGTTATTTCGCGCCCATCATTAACTATCCCGAGGTAGCCATCATGGGGATGGGTTCGGCGAGCATGCAGCCCGTTGTCAAAGAAAAAGAAGAGGGCGGACATGAGATGGTTCCGCGGCTTATCATGCCCGTTGTCCTTTGTATCGATCACAGGGTGTTGGATGGGGCGGATGCCATCGCTTTTTTGAGGAACGTGATTGAAGCGCTTGAGGATCCGGATGAGTTGTTAATGACTATGATTTAGTTTCCGATCAGAGACAGTCCTTTTCCGCAATCTCTTCGTCAATCTTCAGGATTGCTTGTGCGACGTACCACATAACGTACGCCTCCGCGCAATCCTTCGATTTTCTTGACCTTGCGAAAAATTACACGTCCTGGATCGGAAACTGTAATGGTTGTCCGTTGTCTTTCGATATATTTCTGGAACTGACGATTGACAACTGACTAATGACAACGGATCACTGACAAACTGGAGGTTGCGGCTATGGTTATGGGAGAGTTGGCACAGGAAACAGAGGTTCTGGTTATCGGGAGCGGACCGGGTGGATATGCTGCGGCATTCAGGGCTGCAGATCTTGGAATGGATGTGACCATGGTCGATAGTGAGCCTCGACCGGGCGGTGAATGCCTTTTCAGGGGGTGTATCCCGTCAAAGACCCTATTATACCTTGCTGAATTGCTCCACGATGCAAATCGCGCCAAAGACATGGGAATTACCTTTGCCCAACCGAAGATTGATCTGGAGACGGTTCGAGCATACAAGAAAAGAGTGATAGACAAATTAGCGGACGGGCTTGTCACTCTCAGCAATAAAAGGGGCGTTCAACTCCTTCAAGGCAGAGCCGTTTTTGAAGGATCTGATCGGGTCCGGTTACACGACTCGGATGTCAGTCATATAAAGTACCGTCATGCAATCATCGCAACAGGCACGCACCCAACACCCTTCCCGGGCTTGGATTTCAAACAGGGCGGCCGTATCATGGATTCATCCGGCGCCCTCGAAATCCTCGATATTCCTGAATCCCTCCTCATATTGGGCGGTGGTTATGTAGCCCTTGAGATGGGCACTGTTTATGCCTCCCTGGGGAGTCGAGTCACCGTAGCGGTCAGGAGTGAAAAACTCCTGCGCGGCGCAGACCCGGATATTGCGGCCCCCCTCATTAAAAAAATTAATAAATTATTCGAAGGCGTCCATTTCTTTACCAGCGCCAAAACAATGGATGAACGCGATAACAAGGTGGAGGTCACCTTTGAAGGTGAAATAGAAAACAAAGAACAGAGCTTCGAGAGGGTACTTGTGGCCATGGGCAGGAAGCCCAACACGCAAGACATTGGCCTGGAAACGACCAACGTCAAGACCGACGAGCGGGGTTTTATCATTGTAGATGAACAACAGCGCACATCGGATGAGCGAATCTTCGCCATAGGAGATGTTGCCGGAGGCCTGCTACTCGCCCATAAGGCCTTTCGGGAGGGTAAAGTGGCAGCCGAAGTGATTGCCGGCGAACCTTCCGCCTTTGATGTGCGTGCGATACCTGCTGTTGTGTATACGGATCCACAGATCGCATGGTGCGGTCTAACGGAAGAGGAGGCGCACAGGAAGAATCAACCTGTGCGCGTCGAGCGCTACCCCTGGAAATTTTCCAGTCGCGCAACAACCATGGATGCCCCGGAAGGGATTACGAAAGTTATTGCAGACCCTGAGACCGGACGCATCTTGGGTATGGGCATATCCGGGCGCCACACCGAAGGGATGATATCTGAAGGGGTCCTGGCTATTGAGATGGGCGCCCTGGTTGAGGACATGGCTTTGAGCATTCATCCGCATCCCACCCTGTCAGAGACGGTAGGAGAAGCTGCGGAGATATTTATGGGCAGCGTCACCCATCTGTTGCCTAAACAGGAGAAAAAATAAACAACGGCAATATGAGGAGGATTTAAGACCATCATGAGCGAAATAGAACCAATCAATTACAAAATACGATTAGAACCTGACCTGGAGCAGTTCAGATTTGAAGGATCCGCGAAAATCCTCATGGAAACAGCCAAGCCGGCCAAAAAGATCTCACTAAACGGAATCGATCTGGCGATCTGGCGGTGTCAGGCCAAGATGGATGGAGAATACGAAGCTTGTCCATTTTCAGTGGATCCCACAAAGGAGACTATAGAACTCCTACTCCCAAAAGAGATGAGCGGGACGATAGAGATCAAGATCGACTATATTGGGGAAATCAACAACAAGATGGCCGGGTTCTACAGGAGCAGATACCTTCTTGATGGAAAGGAAAAACACATTGCTGTAACCCAGTTTGAAGAAAGTGACGCCAGGAGGGCAATACCCTGTTTTGACCATCCGGCTAGGAAAGCGACTTTTGATGTCCAAATGGTTATAAATGAGGACCTGAGCGCCATTTCTAATGGTCCCATTGTGAAGGAAAATTCTCTGGGCAATGGAAAAAAGCTTGTGGAATTTGAGCAGACACCCAAGATGTCGACCTATCTTCTCTTTTTCGGGGTGGGCGAATTTGAATTTATTGAAGATCCCGGAGAGGTGCTGGTGCGTTTGGCGGCCATGCCGGGGATGACCAAATACGGAACTTACGGCCTGGCCTTTTCGAGAAAGGCCCTTGAGTATTCGGAAGATTACTATGGGGTTCCCTATCCTTTGCGAAAGCTCGACGTTATCGCCATCGAAGATTTTGCAGCAGGCGCTATGGAAAATTGGGGCGCCGTTACCTTTAGAGAGAATCTGCTCCTGCACCATCCTGGCATCACCTCAAAGGCGGGAGAGGAGAGGATATGTGAAGTCATTGCCCACGAAATTGCACACCAATGGTTCGGGAATCTAGTTACCCCTTCGGATTGGAAATACCTGTGGCTCAACGAAAGCTTTGCCACCTATTTCGGATATGGTGTTGTAGACAATTATTATCCGGAATGGGATCAGTGGCATCAATTCCTGCATTCGCAGACAGAAACGTCCCTTGAAAGGGATGGGATGCTGGAAACATTCCCGATTGAGATCCCTGGCGGGGAACATGTGGTGATCAATGTCAGCACGGCGCCCATCATATACAACAAAGGGGCAAGCATACTGAGACAGGTTGAAGGGTATGTGGGAAAGGATAATTTTAAGAAGGGCCTGCGACACTATCTGAAAAAACATGAATATGGATGCGCTTCAAGTCATCACCTTTGGGAAGCACTGGAGGAAGTCTCTAAAAAACCGGTGAGCGCCATGATGAAGAGTTGGGTTGAACAACCAGGGTTTCCTATTGTTGAGGTGAAAAGAGAAGACAATAATCTCGTCCTTTCACAAAAGCGATTTAGCTATCTGCCGAATGATACAGAACAAACGTGGCACATACCTGTGACCATCCAGATTTTTTCAGGGAATCGCGAGACCCGGACCTCTACAACCATGATTGACAGCGGGACGGCAACCATAGAAATCGGGCCGGATGTTAAGGCATACAAAGTCAACCATGGGCATAGGGGGTTCTTCAGGACACTTTACGGCGATCAAGACAACCTGTACGAGTTGGGGAAAAAGATTGCGGGTAAAGAACTGTGCGTAGAAGATAGATGGGGTTTGCAGGACGATCTTTATGCACTGGTGAAAAGGGGAGATATCACCGTCGATCATTATTTTGATTTTCTCTCCAATTATTCAAACGAAGATGCATTCCTGCCTTTGATGAGTATCGCGGGAAACCTGTTCCATGCCTACCTGGTCAGCGGAGAAAACAAGAGAGCGCATATCGCGTCAGTTGGTCGATCCCTGTTTGAAAGCGTGCTCAAGGATATCGGATTTGAACCGCTCGAAGATGAAAAGCATACAACATCTATTCTGCGCGACCAACTCTTGAAACATGCCACCCTATATGGCTCTTCTGAAATCAGGGATTTCGCCTTATCCAAATTTTCATCATTGTTTGAGGGCGGGGAAGTGCACCCCGATATCATGAGGAGTGTTATGCAGATTGGAGCCTTGAATGGGGATCAAAAGACTTTTGATTGGTTTGATAAAAAGTTCAGGTCTTCGGAAAGCGAACACGAGAGAATGAATATTCTGGTGGCCCTGGGTTGGTTCCAGGAGGAAAATATGATAGAGAAGGCCCAAAAATACGTTCTCGATAATGTGCCGAGCAGGAACAAGTTTATAACCGTCGGTTCTCTATCTGCAAATCCGCGAGCAATGCCAATGATGTGGGATTGGTACATAAACCATTTGAAGGAGTTCGAACAATTCCACCCTGTCCATTATGAACGGGTTATCGCTGCGGTTGTGCCCTTGGGCGGATTGGGGAGAGAAAAAGAGGTCAAGGCCTTTTTTCTGGACTATGTAAAGAGAAATGAGAAGTTGAAAGATGTGGTCAACTTGTCTTTGGAAAGGTTGGAGGTCAATTCGAGAATTCCCGAGTAGGACAGTTGCAAAAGAATTTTTTATTCATCAGTTGAAGGAGGAAAAGAAAAGCAGAGCTATGTCAGACGAGAAACAAACCAAACGAAAACGTATATTTTCCGGAATTCAGCCATCAGGGGATATCCATATTGGCAACTACCTGGGGGCCATTCAACATTGGGTAAAGCTTCAAGATTCCTATGATTGCATCTATTGTGTTGTGGACCTGCATGCGATTACCGTCCCCCAGGACCCCAATGAGTTACAACGGGGCATCAATGAGGTTGCCGGAATTCTAATTGCAGCGGGGATTGAACCGGCACAAACGGTTGTGTTCACCCAGTCGCAGATCACTGCCCACGCGGAACTTGCATGGATCCTCAATTGCTATACACCTTTCGGGTGGATGCAACGAATGACCCAGTTCAAAGAAAAATCTGAGCAAGGGCGCGAAAACGTCAGCGTTGGTCTTTTCGACTATCCGGCACTCATGGCGGCTGACATCTTGCTCTATGACACGAACTACGTGCCGGTTGGAGAAGATCAGAAACAACACCTTGAATTCACCAGGGACCTGGCCCAGCGTTTCAACAGTCAATACGGCGACACCTTTGTCCTTCCGGAGCCCCTCATTCCGGATATCGGAGCGCGGATCATGGGTCTGGATGAGCCCACAAAGAAGATGAGCAAAAGCGAGGGAAAGAAGGGGCATGCACTGTTTCTTCTTGATTCGCCCGATGACATTAAAGGGAAGATAAAGAGGGCCACCACCGACTCCTTGAAGGAGATACGTTTTGATGAGAGTAGACCCGGGATTTTCAATCTCCTGGGCATCTACGAGCAATTCTCGACCTTATCGAGGGATGAGATAGAGGCTCGATTTGAAGGGAAAGGGTATGCCCAGTTTAAGGAGGAACTGGCCGAGGTGGTGATCGAAGGTCTTAAGCCATTACAGACCCGCTTCAAAGAGCTTACCGACGATCCCAATTACATCCCAACCGTCATGAAAGAAGCGGCAGAAAGAATCAGGCCTACTGCGGAAAGGGTGCTGGGAGACGTAAAGCGCAAAATAGGCCTTCCAAAATCTATCTAATACTTCCCCCCTAATAATCTTAAGTAAAAGGCCCCTGAAAAGAGGGCTTTTTCGCTTACTTGAGTCGTCTGCAAGCTCGGATAGGAAAATGTTAAAGATGATAAGATGCCGACCCATTGCCATGAATTTCGCTGCGTTTATCCTAATGGGAATCATCATGTCAGGGACAGTGTATTGCAGCGACACAAAGATGCGACAAATCACCTCCCGAGAAAAGGAGACCAGCGCTACTGAGCATCTGGGGAATCTCGAACACCGCGCCATAAACGAATCAAGCGGTCTGGCGGTGTCTCGCCGCACGCCGGGGATCATGTGGACTCATAATGATTCAGGGGGATTGCCTCGGCTATTTGTGAGCACAATTGAGGGCAGGCATCTGGCCATCGTGAACGTCCGGGGCGCAAGTAATAGAGACTGGGAGGATATGGCCTCCTACTCCTTTGATGGCAAGGATTGGCTTCTTATCGCTGACGTGGGAGACAATCGGGCGGTAAGGAAACAATACATCCTCTACATTATTGAAGAACCTGAGATTGATCTGAACCGGGAGAATCAGATTCTGGAAGCACCGGTGGCGGAGAAAATTCGATTTGTCTATGAAGATGGCGCACGAGACTGTGAAGCTGTTGGTGTGGATACTGTGTTGAGACAGATCCTGCTCCTCAGTAAACGAGATGTTCCGCCCGTGCTCTATTCCCTTCCAATCCGATCTGAAGGTGATGACCCGATCATTGCAAAACGTTTGGTGGCCGTTTCAAAAATTCCTCGACCCACTGCTGAGGATATTGCGGATGATCCCCGCTATGGAAAATATCGTTCCATGCCAACGGCAATGGATGTGAATCGCAACGGAACCCTGGCTATTGTAATTACCTATAAGGACGCCTATAAATTCAGGCGGAACATGGGAAAAACATGGGAAGAGTCTTTTGTTGAAACACCTCGGATCTTGCCGCTCCCAAAACGGCGTCAAGGAGAAAGCGGCTGTTTTAGTGCGGAAGGGCAAGCTGTGTTTGTTGGAACCGAAGGTCGTCCTGCGCCGATCTGGCGCATACCCTTGAACAAATGAGTTCATGAGCAGGGTGTTTTTGTTCTGTCCTATCTAAGAAATAATATCAAGTAGTTGAAGAAA
>CAYWMP010000197.1:0-10608 GCA_964459445.1 uncultured Desulfobacteraceae bacterium | reverse complement strand
ATCGAAATTGTTCGACTCATTTAGTCAAACAATCGGGACGTAAGGAGCTAAAATCACCACCCTTCCCTTTGACTCATCCATTGATAACGGCTTAAATAAGCCGGCATCTTCAAATCCTGAAATGCTCAATCGTATTCAGACCAAAAGAGTGTTATTCTATTTGAGAATATTGCATTGAGTGCTGAAATTACACGTTGGGAATGTTCATCAGAAAGGAGATATTGAATGGCCCGCCTTGAACTCATGAACGAACCTGAAAGGAAACACCTTGAGGAAGTCCCTTGCCCCACCTTTGACACCCAAACCTGGGTGGAAGGGCCGCCTTTAGATCAACGACGGGTTGCCATCATTTCCACGGCCGGACTTCACTCGCGGGGAGACCGGCCCTTCACCATGGACCCCGGGGATTATTACCGCGTTATCCCGGGAGACACCCTTTCCAAAGATCTCGTCATGACACACGTGTCCACCAATTTCGACCATACCGGATTCCAGCAAGACTGGAATGTCGTTTTCCCGATTGACAGGCTTCAGGAGTTTGCTGAAGAGAAGATCATCGGCAGCTTGGCCGAATTTCATTACTCTTTCATGGGTGCTCACGATCCCATGCAAATGGAACAAGAGGCCCGTCAATTGGCGGGCATTCTCAAGAAGGATCATGTAGATGCACTCCTACTGGTACCGGTCTGACCCCTGTGCACGCGCGCGGTCGGCGGGCTCGCACATTTCTTTGAGCAAGAGGGCATTGCTACGACACAGTTCAGTCTTGTACGCCTCCATACGGAGACCATTAAACCACCCAGGGCCCTTTGGGTCCCCTTTGAACTCGGCCGCCCCCTTGGCGCCCCAAACAACCCTAAGTTTCAAAGGCGGGTTCTTATGGCCGCCCTGAAACTCCTTGAAGCCCCGAGCGGGCCGGTGATTGAAGACTTTCCTGAGGACGCCCCCCCTTCAAAGGAATCAATCACAACCCTGTCATGCCCGGTGGATTTTGCCCAGGCAGATGCAGATCTTACCAAAACCGAACAACTCTGCGGAGCACTGAAAAGGGAAATTGCATCCCTCAGACCCTGGCATGAACTGGCCTTGAAAAGCCGTGGACGCACAACAGTTGGTGTAAGCGGTATGGATGTTGATGTCATCCCGGATTTCATATGTTCCTTTCTGGGCGACGGCCTGCCGGAGAACCCCCGTAAAGATGTCTCCTTGCCTTACACCCTCAATTTTGTCACAGACGATTTGAAAGCCTATTATTATGAGGCCATGACGGCCCAACCGGGCCAAGAATCACCATCCAGCGAAGTGCTCTCCAATTGGTTTTGGGATGAAACTGTGGCAGGCAAAGTCCTGCGGGCGGTCAAGGCGGTCTGCAAAAAGAGCGAGGACGGCATGATGAGAATTGTCGGCGCCCTACTTATTGTCCCAGCGGCCCAAGTGTTTCGGGATAAAGAAAAAAAGAGATAGTCTCATTAAGCTTTCCGATTACCACGGAGATCGCTTCGTCCCGGGTGATTAACCTGGAGCACAAAATTCCTCTCACGGGCCAAGAATGCCTGGGACCCTGCTGCATGTACCATCAATCTCCACCGATTGATAGTCAGGGATGACAAAGGGAGAACATCGCCTTCAAAAACCAATGACTATTAACTGATAACGCTTTTTACCCCCTATCGAATGGAGTCCAAAAGGCCTTGGGCTCAAATCAACTCTTGACTCCTGCCCTCTTCTGTTTTTTACTTACAAAACTCCAATTCTTCACACCTTAACTGAGTAGAACAAGAAAAAGACCAATGAGGCAATTACAGAGCGCCCATAGGCATGATTTTGTGAGCACGCTATGGGGTAAAGTGGACCGAGTGTGGATTCGATGAGATAACTCAAAATTCGATGCAATGAGAGGGGATCATGAAACTTTGCCAAAACTGTGGTCAACCTGTTGCCGAAGAGATCGCCAAATGCCCGAGTTGTGGCAGCGAAGTTAGTGAGGGTAGAAAGAATTTAGACGATTACAATATTGTGCAGGTTCTTCGTGAGGGCCATTCCAGTATCCTCTGTCGTGCATTCAAGGAGGGCGATGAAGAACCGGTTATGATCCGCATCTTTACCCGTGCGTCAGGGGTCGATGAGGAGATAGCTGCTCGCCTCAAAAGCGAATTGGAGGAACTCAAGGAGCTTCCTAAAGATTTTTTTGTTCAGCATTACGAAATCAATCGTTCATCCGACGGTTTTTGGTACAGGGTCAGTGAATGGATTGATGTTGAAAGCTGGGGAACCCTGCTGGCCTCGGGGCGGCTTCAGGACTACCGTCAGGCCTTTGACCTCTTCCATAAAATCGCCTCCATATTGGACGGGCTTCATCAAATCGGACATATCATTCCCCATCTCATTCTGGACGACATCATGGTCCTCAAAACACCCGAAGATGCGCTTGAGGTCAAAATTGACTACAAGCTGTCCAGGTTTTTGGATCCCAACATGGATCGACCCCGCCCCATGCTGAAAAGACTTCTGGAGTGCCATCCCGATATCTTAAACGGACGTCCCCTGGATAAAAGAAGCGACATATGGTCCCTGGGTAAGATTTTTGTGGAACTGTTGTCCGGTGATCCGGAGGTCACAAATTTCTCGGAAAAACTGGGCGAACTGCCGCTTCCCCCGAAAGTGTCGGGGCTCATCAAAGTGATGCTTGCGGAAGACCCGAGCCTGCGACCTCAAACTATGGCAGAGGTAACGAAGGTTTTGTCGGAAGTTCAGGACAAGGATATTGAAACGGCCAAAAGAGACCAGATCGAAGGCGCGCCCGTAAAGGTCAAAGAGGTCAAGGGCGTCAGAAAGAAGCTTGGTTTGCTTTCCATATTGGTGGTTACTTTGGCCGTCCTAGGGACACTGGGATGGTATTATTTTGGTTTTAAGGGAAAAGACAGCAAGGACACTCTCATTGATTACGCCAACCAATATGCGCCGTCAGTGGCATTTGTTGTGGCAGAATATTGGGTTAAAGAAGGCAAGGACATCCTCTACCGGGGCAGTTCGGAGGGTACGGCATTCCTCGTAGACGAGGCGGGTTACCTACTGACCAATCGCCACGTGGCCTGTCCCTGGCTGGGTGACAGCAACCTCTCTATGGTTGTCAACAGCCTCAGGCAGCAAAATCGATCTCCCCGCTTTGGTTATCGACTGCTCCTATGGTTTGAAGGGGAAACAGCATTCAATCGAATTCCGGGTTTAGGGGAAACCAAGGATATCGAAGACATCTATGCTCTTGCAAACTCTTTCCGAACCGACGGTGTTCCGCGATTAACCATCGCAGGCGTCGCCAAGACGCCCGTGAAAACCTGGTATCTCGTCAAATCGCCGCTCCAGGATGATTTCGCTGTCCTTAAAATCGAAAAAGTCCCTGAGGGATTGCAACCCCTCCCCCTGGACTCGGATTCGTCCGTGCAGGATATACCGAAACTCTCACCTGTCATTGCTTTGGGATTTCCTCTAGGGAGTCGAATCCAAGAGAAAACAGTCAATGTCAGTGTAACCCTGGGACATGTGAGACGGGCTTTCGAGAATATGTTCCAGGTTGATACGTCCCTCCATAAGGGAAACAGCGGCGGACCCTTCATCGATACGAGAGGGAAGGTGGTCGGTATTGCCACGGGTGTGGTTATGGATTGGGCTTCAGGGCCAATTCCCATTGGGACGCCCCTTTCAGATATTGGGCTGGTGCAACCCATCGGCAAAGCCGCTGCCATGTTCCTGGAACTGAAGCGCGGGGAGGTGAAATGGAAAGGGGTCCTGGATTTAACCGTCGACGACAAGATCAAAAAGATATCCGAGTTGGCATTAAAGGCTCAATGGCCCGAAGCCCGGTCGCTTGCAGAAAAGGAATTAGAGAGCAGTCCTGATCCGAGTCTGGTTATGGCGGCAGGGATGATGCATTTCTGCTCCGGAGATCAATCAAGCGCTCGCAGGCGTTTCAAGCAGTTGCTGTCAATGGATGCGGAGAATAATCGGGCAAGATTAATGCTTTATATAATCGATTGGATGGATAGCAAGATTATAAGCCGCGCCCATCGACAGGACCTGTTGAATCTTGATTGGCGATCCTCAGATGAGTTTCTTGGCCATTTGGTTCGCATCCTGGAAGGTGAGGTTGATGAGAAATGGACGCTTGCCAAAGGCTACACTGAACAGGAGACAAGCTGGCTTCATTTTGTGGGCGGTCTTATTCGTTCCAAAAGGGGAGAGCTATCAGAAGCTGAAATACTATTCAAAGACACTAGCATGACGGCGGACGCGGAAGACTGGGTCTTTTTCCTTGGGTTGGCTCAACTCCATGAGGTTCAAAAGAAAAGGATGGCTTCCCTGGGAGACGAAACAGAACGTGCGGATTATCAAGCCGAAATGCAAAATTTTGCTCAAAAATCTCTAGAAATCTATAAAGAAAAAGGAGAACGTCACGCTAAGCTTGCTCCCCTTATATCACGGGTTGAACATCCATCTTTGGTACCCATAGAGAAACTGAAACTCTTAAAAGAGATCGCAGAGAATGACTATAGACGAGGCGAGGTCTTGGTCGGACTCACCTACTATAGTGCTATGGAAGAAGCATGGAATGAGAGTTTGGATTATATAAAGGCATTTCTCCAGATCGAAGGACGGGAGAGTGCGGATCGATTAAGCGTGGCCCTTCTTGAACCCGGGATACTATCTAATATGGGTAAAAAGACTGAAGCGAAAGCCCGTTTGAAAGACTTTTTAGATAATACACAAGATCCCTGGTACCGTGCCATCAGCGAACACATGCTTGGGAAACGCACTGAACAATCATTGATGGAATTGGCGGGAGACAGACCTGCCAATATCCTCACGGCCCATGTATCATTGGGATTTTGGGCGGAAGAATCCGGCAAGGCAAAGAAGGCTATCGGGCACTATAAGGAGGCCCTGGGTTCGTACTTGGATGACAGAATGGAATATGCCTTTGCATTGGAAAGGACGAAAAAACTGAAGATGCGCGATAAGGAATAGAATTCATGAACAAGCTATTGAGTTCATTCTGGGCTTTTCTGCTTTTGCTCCTTTTATCGACGAATCTTTTCGCAGAAGAAACGGTTCGATTAACAAGTGGGGAATGGCCGCCCTATCTTTCGAAAGATTCGAAGCATTACGGGTTTGCTTCCCATATCGTGACGGAAGCCTTTGCTCAGGTAGGCATAAGGGTGGAATATGGTTTCCGCCCCTGGAAAAGGGCCTATTTGCTGGCCCAAAGAGGCGCTTGGGACGGATCTGTTGTATGGGCTTGGTCAAAAGAACGAGCCGAGGGATTTTACTTTAGTGATTCCGTCATGGAGGCCGAAAATGTCTTTTTCCATCGTAGGGACACCTTCTTTAATTGGAAAACCTACGATGACTTAGCAGGACAAAGAATCGGGGCAACAAGCGGATATTACTATGGAGACGAATTTGAAGAAGCGGAGAAATCAGGAATAATAAAAGTAGATAAGGCAGTGTCGGACGAACTGGGTTTCAAGAAACTACTAAAGCGGAGAATCGATGCCTTTGTTATCGTCTCCGATGTGGGATACACCCTTATGTCAAAGTTATTGACGCATTCTCAGAAGACGCTGTTGACCCATCACCCGAAACCCGTTTACAAAACGGGATTTTCCTTGATCCTGTCTAAAAAGGTCATAGGGAATCAGAAATTGCTTCTTCGGTTCAATAGAGGTTTGGAGAAACTAAACAAAAATGTCGGGATGTACAAGTTTATTGTCGGCTTGATGAGGGGTTACTATGATTAGCATTTTCCTGCCAAATTTAACCTTCTAAAAATTTGAATGAGGTTGGAGAAATGATGAAGGTATTCAACAGGCGGACCATCGCCAGAGACTTAACCATCGGCCTTAGTGCAACCATTATCGTCGTTACGGTTTCCATAAGCCTTCTGAATTACTTTTCTTCAATAAACAAAGCCGAACGGCTCCTAAACAGCCAGGCGATCAACATGGTGGATCGATTATCCGCCGTCTTGGCCCTCCCCCTCTGGAATGTAGATACGAATTCCATAGAATTTGTCGCCGAAGCCTATCAACAAACCGACAATCTCGTGGGGCTTCGTGTTTCGGACGAATCCGGAGATCCCCTTTACAAATCAACCGCATCGGGTGATGGGGATTTGATAACCGCAACGAAACCGATCATGCACTTGGATCAGCACATTGGCCTTGTTGAAGTATCCCTTTCCAAAAGCAATTTGGTGGGCATGCAGCGAAAAACTCTATTGAATACCTTCATTATCATGCTCTGCGTCATTCTGTCCGTAGTGGTGGTTACTGTGGTCTTGCTCAAGGTGTTCTTGACAAAACCGCTTGCTTCTTTGACCCGGGGCATTGAAATCATCGCCAATGGATCCTATGACCATGTCTTGCCCCCGGTTAAGCAGGGCGATGTTGATGTGATCATACAAAAGGCCAATGCCATGGCCGGGCAGATCTCTGATCGGGACAAGGCCCTTAGAGAAAGCAAGAAAAGATACCAGGAGTTGGCCAATCTGCTCCCTGAAACGGTCTATGAAACCGATGAAAAGGGTAATTTCACCTTCCTCAATCGCAGTGGGTTTGAGTCGCTGGGCTATTCCGAGGATGACCTTGAAAAAGGCTTAAGTATTACTGAGTTATTCGATCCTGAAATTCAGGACAGGGTCAGGAAGAACATGAGCCAAATACTGGACGGTGAAAAATTGGGCGCCAATGAATACATCGCCAAGAGAAAAAACGGCACAACTTTCCCAGTGCTCGTTCACTCCAGCGCCATTGCCCGGGGCGCCGAACGGGTTGGTTTGAGAGCCATTGCCGTAGACATAACCGACCGTAAACGAATCGAAGAGGAGCTTGTGAAGCTCGCCGCCGGGGTGGCGCATCATGTTCGAAATCCTGTGATGACTATAGGGGGGTTTGCAAGACGTATCCAGAAACGGGTTGCCCCGGACGCGCCCTTTCAGGAATGGTTGAAGGTCATTTTATCAGAGGTTCAAAGACTGGAGCGAATGGTTGGCGACATCCACCGGCACACCAGCTTGCCGCATCCGGAACTTCGACCCACTTCCCTGCAGGCCGTAACCGAAAATGTGTTTGAAGAGTGTCAGGAGGATCCGGCGTCCCAGGGCATTCGGTTTAAGCAAGAGTTTTCAAAGGAAATCCCCGATGTCCTGGGCGATGAGGATTTGCTGGGCTTGGCCTTTACCAACCTCCTTACCAACGCGAGGGAAGCCATGCCGGATGGAGGCGAACTCATGGTATCCATAGTCCCGGAAGGCAATCGGGTGCGATTTTCCTTAAAAGATACGGGGGTGGGGATTGAATCCGATGATTTGCCCCATGTTTTCGAGCCCTTCTTCAGCTCCAACCCGCAGGCTTCAGGCCTCGGCTTGACCACAGCCCATCGAATCATCGCCGATCACAAGGCCGAAATCCGGATCAACTCGACCCCCGGGGAAGGCACCGAGGTGAACATGTGGTTTCCATCAACCCAACCGGCGGCCGGCAGTTGATGAGTGATTAGATTGAGGGGGATTCTGAATTCACAAAAAAAAGGCTTACCAATGGGAAAAATGACCCTTGATGACATAATACAGGCTCTGGATGCTGAGGTGATTGTTGGGGGTGATATGGGGATGAATATAGAGATGTGCTGTGGTTCTGATCTGATGAGCGATGTCCTGGCATTCATCAAGTCACAATCTCTCCTCCTTACCGGTATCACAAATCTCCAAGTCGTGCGCACTGCCAGGATAGCAGAAGTGGTGGCCATATGCTTTGTAAGAGGGAAAGTACCCCAGGCCGAAACAATCGATTGTGCTCGCGAAAATGGGATTCCCCTTCTTACTACGAAGCTTCCTCTCTATGAATCCTGTGGCAGGTTATATGGAACCGGATTGCCCGGATGTTCAGAATTAAAAAATGAGATTCAAGGGGAATGAGGGGCGCGACGATAAACTGTCCCGCTCCTATGGTCGGTTAGGCGCCTTTTTCAGGAATCCTCTTTAAGGAGATCTTCCGTCCTTACTGAACGCAGTCCTTCAGATATAAATTGATATAGTCACGATTCATCACACCTATTCACCGTTCATCCCCGTTTTCTCCGCTTTATCGCCTTTTGATGGACGGTCTGCACTTTCTACCCTATTAATATAAACTATAGGCGATCATGCCTTTTCATCTGAATGGCCTCAAATTCCAGTAATTGCTTTCCGTTCAGAAGTCTCAACAAAAACCACAGGAGGAAGACATGAAAATCCTACATGTTAGAGGCCTTTCCCGTCGCGACTTTCTGGTGTTGACAGCAGCGGCCGGCGGGGCGCTTGCCTTTGATTGGGGCCATCTAAAAGCCCTCGCTGCCAAGATTGAACCCAAAGAAAAACTACCGGTTGTCGTGATTGGCGGCGGATTGGGAGGGCTTAGTGCTTCGGCTGTGTTGGCAAGACAGGGATTCCCTGTCACACTGGTCGAACAGCACGACAGACCGGGAGGTTATGCGACTACATTTGACCGGGCAGGAGGTAAATTCACTTTCGATGTCTCACTCCATGCGACCAGCGGTGTGGGCGGGGGACCCATGCGCGAGGTCTTTAAAGAAACTGGGATTCTGGACAAAGTCGAGATGGTCGAACTTCCCGAGCTTTGCCGAATTGTCACACCCGAGCATGACCTCACTTGGCCCCAAAAAGATCCCGATGCCATCATGGATCAGTTGATTCAAATCTTTCCCCATGAAGCTGAAGGGATAAGGGGTTTTTTCAATGAAATCCTCGGAATACTCGATGAAGTGAGTAAGCCCTTTAACCGGGATTCATGGTGGGACCTGATCCGCTTCCCTTTGACCCATAAGCGTATGTGGGCCATTCGTAAACAGACCTTAAAAGACGTACTCGACCGATATGTGCAAGATCCAAAGCTGCGCTCCCTCTTATCCTCTTTCTGGGGATACTATGGCTTGCCGCCCTCTAAGTTGAGCGGGTTCTATTATGCCATCGCCACTGCCTCTTACATGCGCTTTGGCGGACACTATGTGAAACGACGCTCTCAGGATTTGAGCTATGCCCTCATGGACGCCATAGAGGAGGTCGGTGGGCGAGTCCTGCTTGAAACAGAGGCTGCGGGCATCACCCTGAAGCAGGGAACCGTCTCCGGTGTCAAGCTCAAAGACGGGCGATCGATTGAGGCCAAGGCGGTCATATCCAATGCGAGCATGCCTGCGACCATGCGGATGCTTCCGCCGGAGGCCATATCGAACCAAGCATCTGAGAAGACGCAAAAATATCTGGATAAACTCAAAACCTACCGACCTTCGCTTTCTACCTTTATTGTCTGGCTGGGGCTTAACCGAGACATCCGCGATAAAGTCAAAGGGTATGAGGTCTTCGTAGAACCCCATTATGACGCCGAGGCTGCCTACCAAGGTTGTCTGGCCTGCGATCCCAAGCGGACAGGCATCGGTGTGACCGTCTATGACAATGCCTTTAGAGGCTATTCGGCGCCCGGGACCTCCACAGTCTCCATACTAATACTCAGCGGATACGAACCCTGGAGGCGGTTTGAAAGGGACTACCTGGCCGGTCGAAAAAATGATTACCTGAAGGAAAAGGAAAGGATAACGGAGGAAATGATCGATTTAGCTGAGAAATGGGTTATCCCGGGGCTCCGGTCGATGATCGAGGTAAAGGAGGCGGCCACACCGCTCACAAACCTGCGGTTCACCAAAAATCCGGAAGGGGCCATCTACGGCTACGAACAATCCATGGACAATGCCTATATGAACCGGATCAAGAATACGACACCCTTTAAGGGCCTGTATTTGGCTTCGGCCTGGGGCGGCACTGGGGGCGGTTATCAACCCTGTCTGGAAGCCGGTCTTAACGCCTACAAGGCATTAATCAAAGATCTGGGGAAACTGGTCTGATTGACCAACAAGGGCGCATCTGTTTTTGTTGTTCGTTTCTCAGTAGAGGTTCTTGACTTCTTATTGATACGAGCGAAAGGACGCGAATCAACCCTCAAGATGTGTTCTTATTTGATGATGAAGTCGGGGTTTTTAAAAGGTGGGAGGACCTTTGATTTGCGACTGCAATCGATCGTTACCGTATGAGTACTCGCAGATCCTGATTTATAGCAAGCACGGCGGCGGATAAGCCGTGAGGATGTGGGGCTGTGTGAGCTTGTTCACAAAGACCCGCACTGAAGTCGGCTCTATTGCACTTGATAGGCGGAGCGCAAGCGGAGCCTTTCAGGTGCAATGGTTTGCAGCCGCCGCCGATAGGCATCACCAGGACCAAAAGCCGCCAGGCTTTTGGGATCTGGTGCATGCCCTTGTTCGGAGCTGCACATCACCTACACTTGAACTTCAAAAGGGCTGCACGGCAATTTCAATTAACCTTTTTTTGCAAAATCGTTTTTATTGCTTTCTCCAATGTCCTGTTGAATTCTTCTGCACGAACCATCATTAAAAAGTGGTCCGCTTCCTTCAGAACAATGGCATCGAATGAAAACATATGACGTCGGTTTGCTTCATAGTTAATGGGCCACAGATCTCCGTTAACGGTAACGACTGGAATTCGGA
>CAYWMP010000196.1:0-10808 GCA_964459445.1 uncultured Desulfobacteraceae bacterium | reverse complement strand
CACGGGACAAATCGATTTCGAGTCGACCCCGTTACGACCACTTCGGTACCTCTCCGGAAACTATATTAAATTATCTGGCCATTCCTTTAAGCGCCGGTTCTACGTGAACGGAAGAATTCTTGAATGATCGTGCGGCACGCTTCCTCACGAATGCCGGGAATGACCTCGATTCTATGGTTTAGCCGCTTATCGGCTGCAAGATCGAAAACAGAGCCTGCGGCCCCGGCCTTTGGGTCAAAAGCCCCAAAAACAAGACGGGAAATTCTGGCATTTAGAATGGCGCCCATGCACATTAGGCACGGTTCTATCGTGACCACTAGGGTCGCGCCGGTGAGGCGATAATTCCTGTAATGCTCACCCGCTTTTCTCAGGGCCAGAATTTCAGCGTGGGCCGTGGGGTCATTCAAGGCAATAGGGCAATTGTATGCTTTTGCAACAATGTTGCCAGCCTGCCCGCAAAGAACGGCGCCGACAGGAACTTCTCCTTTGGTCAGACCCTTTTTCGCCTCCATTAGGGCCTCTCTCATCAAGAGATTATAGTCCATTTTGGGGTGAATTACATCTAGCATCTCGGGGAATTGGCGTCAACTCGTCATTTCCAAATTCACATTTTTCTGCTAAGTATTCTTACACTTAAACTGAACGGTTTCAGGCTCAGGGGTTCAGAGTTTTGGGGTCAGAGTTCTCCGATAAAGTCGGGATCTTCGGCCTTCCATTATTCCAACTTTCCACTATTCCATTGATGAGACGAAATCATCAAACCTCATCAATATCAATAATTTCGATCAGTTGTAGAAAATCAGAGGCGTTTTATCTATGCGAGGCGACTTCCCGGCCATCAGCGATGAACATATAAGGCGAGAAAAGGAAAAAGGAAGACATCTGCGGCAATCTGCCTGGTGGAATAGAAAGACCCAACAGGGGATCTGCCACTATTGCAGCCGAAATGTCGGCAGAGAAAACCTTACAATGGACCACGTGGTGCCCCTCAGCCGGGGCGGCAAGAGTAAAAAGGGAAATGTGGTGCCTGCCTGCAAGGAGTGCAATAGCAAGAAGAAATACCTCCTGCCAATCGAATGGGAAGATTATCTTCGTTCCCTATCACAATCCTCCCCAACCGAATAGGCCATCTCAATCCTTTTCAATTTTGACCTGACTTCCAATGAGCGCTTCTGCGGTAATCCCCACTGCCTCAGATGCCTTCCCTTGATTCACTGCGATCTCAAGAAAATCGGAATTATCCATCAGGGCCAGAGGATTGTCCACATCCTGGTCGCCATAAGTATGGCTCAATTTATTGATGACGAGTTTTCCTACTTTGATGGTGGGCTCTTTTGATTCCAGAAACTGCATTAATTCAGTCCTGTGAATATTGCACTGGAGGTTGCCGAACCGATCAATACGAGTGACCTGCCCATATAAGACACCGTCTTTCTCATAGGGATTTGAGACTTTCAGTTGGACAGGATTGGTTATAGCCGGGCCCATGCTATCCAATCCAATGCCGAGGGAGAGATGGGCCGCGACCGGGGCGAAGATGTCCCTCCCATGGAATGTCTTGCTAACCAGGGGTTGGAAATACTTTTTTTCAGTAAGATGGATGATTCTTGGATCAGCCCTTTTTTCAATTATCGGGGAAAAAAGGCCGTTATCAGGGCCAACAAAGAAATGGCCGCCTGCTTCGATCCCAATGGGTCGCCTTGAAGTTCCCACGCCCGGATCGATGACGGCCATGTGAACGGAACCTTGGGGATAATAGGGATAGGTTTCGAGGAGAAATGCGGCAGCCTGTGAAATGCCGCCCGGAGAGATATCGTGACTGAGGTCAATTAGGCGGGCCTTCGGGTTGATGGAAAGGATCACTCCCTTCATCATGGCGACATAGGGATCGCTCAAGCCAAAATCGGTCGTGAGGGTGATGATTCCTGAAGCCCTGGTCATGGCCAATTCTCCAGGAGTTTTGGGACAATCTCGCCGGCCTTGCCGAGCAGCGTATAATCCATGAAGTCCGACTGGGGGGTTTTTTCGAGATTGAATTCAGCAACCACAGCGCCGCTCTGTTTCGCCTCCAGGGCCAGGGAAGCGGCCGGTTGGACAACGGCAGATGTGCCGATCACGAGCATGACCTGGCAAGCCCTCGAAGCTTCAATGACATTTCGGAGGATCTCGGGATCAAGGGATTCTCCAAACCAGACCACATGGGGGCGCAGTAATCCACCACAGTCTCCGCATTTCGGCAACCTCCCCAGTTCCTTGGATTCATCCAAGGTGATCCTTTGACATTTGAGGCATCGGACCTTCCACAAATTGCCATGGATTTCGAAGACATTCTTGCTGCCTGCTTTCAGGTGAAGTCCGTCGACGTTCTGGGTGATAAGCGTAAAGATGGGGACGCGGTTTTCCAATTCAGCCAATGCCTTGTGGGCCGAATTGAAGGTCACACCTCCGATCAAATTGCGGCACCAACCGTAAAATTCCCAAACCAATTCGGGGTCGGAGGAAAAGGCCTGGGGCGTTGCCAATTCGGTGGCGTTATAGTTCCGCCAAAGGCCGTCCTTTCCCCGGAAGGTGGGTACTCCGCTCTCAGCAGAGATACCGGCCCCCGTGAGAACAGCTACCCTTTCTGCATTGATAAGTGCATCCCTTATCGCTAGTATTTGCTCTTCCATGGTTACACAGCTAACAATAGCACTGAATCTCATCTGAGCACAGTCAAACAGTGGTCATTAGTTGGAATGACCCAACAGCAGAAATAGAGATTATATTTGCAGGGCCTAATGAGATTTGGATACGCTGAACTCAAGTGGGATTAAAATGACTATTTATGATTATCAAGTTTAAACCATGACACATCAAAATCCGAATTTCAGTTGTCGGCGAGATAGCCAAAAAGCTAATGGCCGTTGCTTATATGCTTTCATGCCACAACTGCTTGCTAGCCCATTTTGGTATATCAGCGATATCAATAATACAACCACAGTTCAGGGCGCTCTAGTGAAATAAGCAAGCATTCCAGGAGCATAATTGCGGTCAAAATCCTGCCTATCTATTTCCGCTGCAATGAATGGCCACTTGCTTTGTACTTGGTCTATTGTTAGGTGACCAAGGCAGTACTCGCGAATTACAGCTATCCTTTCGTCAACATAGTCATTGTTATTAAGATCCAGGATTGTAATAGAGGTGATAACCCAAGTATGAATATACTCTGGGACCGAAGTTGAAGGCTTCAGAAGAAAGGTGGAGAAATCTATTGTGAACCAGCCATTCTGAATATGGCAGGGATCCATCACTTCCGTACTGTTGCCCTTGTTCGCATTCAATCGGCTCCTGCACAAGCGGAAATTCATCCAATCGTAAGCCATTTTGGGTAGAATACTTCTAGGGATGAAGTGGTCAACCGAGGTATGGTGGTCCTGCGAATTCCGAACCCGAGGAGACCACGAGGCGCAGTAGGCGCATACTCCATTATAGAGTCGATATAAATCGTTATGCACTAGCTTCCAATAGGCATGATTACCAAACTGTGAGGAAGTAGGTTGTGGATTTCGCGCAAGGAACCTTTACCCCTTTTGTTTGACTTTTTTTTCATAGTGTGCCGGAGGAGGATAGATCTCGATTTTAATCAAGTTCTACTCCATGATCTTGAGCGAAAAAGACCCATCTTGGCCAGAATCTGTCCTCAGATGGAAGGTGTTCGCTGAGAAGATGAGTTACTTCTGCTATTTCTGACGAATTCGGTTTATCCTGATGCTGAAGCGCTATCGCTCGTTTTATTGCTTCTTCTGCATCTCGAGATCTTGCTTGACCCAAGTCAAAAACCTTTGATCTCAACCATGAGTCTGCTAAGCCGTACTTTAAGAACGGCATTTCGCTGAACGTCACTTTACCACCATGCTTGGTATCCAAGTGGAACAATTTGTCAATCAAGGAGTTGAAGACAGGTTCCGCAGATGCCAGTACTAATGGTGAATGTGTGGCGATCATAAATTGCATTTCTAGTTTTGAACTTAAAAGCTCCGCAACGTCTAGGATTGCAGGCAAGATGGATCGCTGCCATCTTGGATGTAGATGAGCTTCGATCTCGTCAACAATAACGACCATTCTGTTTTCAATCTTCCGGCCGAGTTGATCCGATATTATTTTGTGTTCGTTCCAAGTCCATACTATCAGATAGGCGAGTGTCACGATACGGCGAACGCCAGCGGACTCGTGTAAAATAGGAACATCACCATAACTGTGTTTTATTGTTGGTATTTCACGTGGATCGGGAGGCAACCTAACCGGTTCACTTGGTTGCAGTTTACCCATTTCTGGAGGGGATAGACGAGCAAGAATTTGTTTAAAAACATCAAACGGATACCTTATTGGTTTATCCTGCCATTTGGTCCAGTCCCTTATAAGGCCTTCTATTCTTCCTGGTTTTCCATCCCACACCTCTTCTCTATTAAAAATTAGGACTTTTTCATCATCTGGCGAGGTAGAACTCCCGGCCGGATCCCAGATTGCAAAAGACCCATCAACCCTAGCGTAGACAATGAGGCCAGAAATCGTTGCTCGCTCTTTAGGTTCCGGCCATACATTTTCACTGGGTTTGTATTTGATAGTTTGGGTTTTGCCGGAAATTTCGTTTGAGATCAGGAACTTAATTTCAGCTTTTGGGGCAATTCTCGGTGCACGATTTGGATATGCTGCTGTTCCAGCCCAGCGGCCGGTCAGTGCCCACCAAGCTACTTCAAGAAGAAATGACTTCCCGAGACCGTTGTCGCCTGTGATGATATTCAGCCTCCGCCCAGGATCGAATGCTAATGGGCTAACAGGGCCGATACCTTCCATTTCGAGGTAAGAGAGTATCCCACCTTTCTCCGGGCCTACGTCTGGGGGGGGTGAGAATTGTGTCTCTATTTCTTGCCAGGTTACAAGTGTAGTACCGAAAGCTTCTTCCTCAGTAAGTTCCGTCTCGATGACGGAAGAAAAGAGTTTGGTGCGTTCTTTCCCCGTTATATTGAATTCACTGAAGAATTTCTTAATTATGTCTTTTCGGCCTATTCCATCGTCCCATTCATATTCTCGAAAAAACCATACAGCAAGATCAAACGCTGGCACCTTTTGGGATTCCTGCAGTTTTTGAGATAGAAAGTCCACATATCTAGGGCTCCACCCCCAAGATTTTGACTTCCTTTCGTGAATGAATGCTTCCTTGAAAGAAGTCGTGTTCATTTTCTGCAAGCCTTTTCCTGCGTAATCTGGCCTGAGCCAGAATTGATTTTTATTGTTAAATCTAAAGACGCGGAAAAAGTACTTTGATCTTGGATCGAGTGTATAATAGCTTTGGAGGAATTTCTTATTGAGTGCATCGAGGCTTAAGTTGGCCATCTTAGCTACAGGCAAACAGGCCTGTTTTGCAGCAAGAAAGGTCAGTCCGTAGAACTGATTCAAAGGTGCAAGATGGTCCAGCGATTCGAATATCTGTTCTTTGCTAAAGTATTTCACGGATGTTTGGCCTACTAAATCGTGCTACGTATATAATGACAGAATTCAGGATTGAGTTCTATCCCAATGGCAGGGCTACCCAAACTGAGGGCAACGTGCATGGTTGTTCCTGATCCTGCGAAAGGATCAAGTACAATCCCTCCCGGAGGGCAGCCGATGCTGAGACACCGTTCTACTAGCTCTTCGGGGAAAGGTGCACTGTCAACCTTACCATTGTTCCTAGACCTCGGGGGGATCGTCCATACGTCCTCGTCAATGTTCTGCGATACTAAAGGTTTCCTGTCGAAAAAGTATTTTCTGTGTTTTGAAAACATGAAAACGAACTCATAGCTTCTTCTTGGCCTGTCTCGTACAGACTCCGGTAAGCATTTGTCACGGTGCCAAATAATTGGGCTGCGTAACACCCAGCCACTCTCACACATTCGTATCGCTACACGCCACGGAATACCAATTATCGACTTGCGTTGATAGCCTATATCCATGCCACCACTTTTATCCACTACCCTAAGCCCAAACCTTCGCTTTTTGCTTTTCATATCTTGCCCGTGTGATTTGCCTTTGCCAGAATAATAAGTATCACCAAGGTTCAGAAAGAGCGTACCTTGCTTTTTAAGCACGCGATAGACCTCCTTCATTATCGAATACAATGACGAAACATAACCATCAACAGTCTCTTCTAAACCTATCTGACCCTCTACACCATAATCCCTGAGCCAGAAGTATGGAGGAGACGTGACAACACAATCAACAGTCTCGTCATCAATAAGTTTTAAGGCATGATTTGCGTCTCCTTCAAATAGTTTCCAATCGGCGCCCAGCAAAGTCGTACCTTTGTACTTCTTGACTTTTGGCATCGTGTTATCTACTCCTAAAATAACTTCAAGCTAAGATGAGTTAACGAAAAGCCTGTTTTTTATGCTGAAGAGTAAGGGATTTGCACTAACGTGTCAACCGTTGAGAATATTTGAATACATCCATTTAAGTCAAATGGATCATTTGATTCCGGCGCGTTTCTGAGACATTGTCTCAGAAACGGCGGGATTCCCAAAACTTTTGGTTGCGAGAATCTTGCAATATCGTACCAAAATTCAACACATCTGAGAATTTGAGCATACTTTTGGCGGTCAGTAAGGAACCGTGAAACATTTACTCCCTCTGTCATAATCTAGGATAACAAATCCCTTCCAAGAGTTTAGGGGTACGGTTTGAATGTGTAATTTCAGCGCGTCTTCGCATGAACAAGCTATCCGATTTAGTTTAAAGTTCAATCTATCGAAGTGTAGCGTCGAATTCTTAACTATGGAGTAATCGTCGAGAGCTATCAAAACAAAATTTGGTAGAAATAGCTCAACGGATGGAAGCATTCAAATGATCGGTAGGATAACGCCGCCGGAGGGTATGATGTTGACTTCGGGATCGGGACAAATCCTTTGACTCATCTCAAAGGCCTTTTCCAATTCATCCGCATAAAGAAATCCCATCCTTTCAGCGACCTCACGCGGTATGTCCTGAGAGACGAGAATAATCTTATAGTGATGTTGCGCGCTAAGGGCCATGGCAAGGGCCATGTTGAGATCAACGGCGCCGTCTTCCATGATGAGACGGCCATTCTGGAAATGCTCAAGAACGGCGCCATAAAGATCCTCTCCATATTTCGAGTGAAACTTCTCAAAGCAATTCACGAAGGCCTCGGGGAGATCGCCGGAACATTCAACCACCAAAACAATACAACCCCCCGACCTGGTGACTATGGAGGCGGGTGAGAGCGCTTTCATGAGCTGGGGGCCTTCTTTGTAGGGAAAAGAGGTGATGACCGTGAGATCCGCTTTTTTATGGAATTGCCGGGAGATGACGTGCTTGCTCTTTTCAATGCCTCTAAGGTGGGCTTGAATAGGATCGCCCGCAACGATATCAAACACATGATCCGATTGGTTAAGAATGCTGTTGATGACAAAATTCAAGGACGCTGATTTTGACAGATCGCAGACTTGGCCATAAAAGAAGTTGTCTTTTGTTTGGCCGAGTTCTGAATTTTGGTGAAAGGTAAACTTCAAATGATGGTCGAGAATGGATTCGAAATCCGCCACCCCCGGGAAAAGGATTTTTCCTCCCCCCCCGAAGCCGTTCATGGGATGGGGGAATATGGACCCGATTCCGATTTTGAATGTGGCTTCATACACGCTTCGGTTGATCTTAACCGGCTTGCCGGTACTGAGCTTGCCAATAGGCATCAGATCCTCTGCATGACAATCGTGATTTATGAAACGATATCGCCGAAGCAACTCATGCCCAAAGGTGGATTCCAGTTCATCCGGTGTGAGAGGCCGGTGGGTACCAAGGGCTATAACGATGGCGATATTTTTATCCGGAACCTCCGCCCTTTCGATCTCTTCAAGCAAGATTTCTAGGACAAGCCCCTTGGGCGAGGCTCGCGTGAGGTCCTCAACAATAATGGCTACCTTGTCCGAGGGAGAAAGGACTTTTAGAAGAGAGGTTGTACCTATGGGTTCTTCCAGGGCTTGCTTGGTAAGTTTTTTGACATCCGGTTTCGAGGGGCTCTCATGAAAATCGGCAAAGGTGAGGAGCCGCCAATTCGAAGGGATATCGAAATAGATCCTTTGATTTCTATAGATAATAAAAGGTTTATTCATGGAGTTCTCCGTTCAGCGTTCAACGTTCTGGGTTAGAAAGCATGGAGCATGGAGGACCGGTCGTCGCCCAAGGGCTATGACCCGGCAGGCGGAGCAGGGAGCTAAAGACTCCTTACTTATGCCTCCCCAACCTCCAAGGGAGATCCAGAGTCGGTTTGGGTGTTTGTTTTTCATTCGATGTTGGACGTTCGATGTTCGACGTTCAAAGCAACCTCTGAACCTTTGAACTTCTGAACCTAATAACCTTCTATTTTCGTTTTTTGCGCTTGGTTTTCATGCCTTTCAGTATTTTCTCCGGGGTAATAGGCAGATCTTTACAACGATAACCCGTGGCGTGATAGACGGCATCTGAGATCGCAGGGGCGGTAGGCGATGCCAAACCCTCACCACATTCCTTGGCCCCCATGGGCCCTTCGGGCTCATAGGTGTCCACGTGAAGCATTTCGCCTGGGGGCATGTCCAGCGCGGTGGGGATCTTATAATCGAGGAAACTCGTGTTAAGGGTTTTGCCGTTGTCCATAATGAATTGCTCGGATAGGGCATAGCCGAGACCCATGTGTATTGAGCCTTCCAATTGACCCTCAACGCATCTGGGGTTAATTACCGTACCGCAATCATGGGCGGTCGACATTTTCTTGACATTGACCAGCCCGGTTTCCCGATCAACCTCCACCTCGGCGACCTGGGCCCCGAACCCAAAGGCTGGCGTAACAAGGCCCTTATCTCTCGGCGTGTATGAGCCGCGGGCAACAAGGGGTTCGCCACGATTGCTTCTCTGTATCATGGCCACGGCCTCTCCAAAGGAAAGTCCCCGGTCGGGGCGACCCTTAGGGTGCACGCGACCGTCTTTACATTCCATCTCGTAGATTACATTGAGGTTGAATCGCGCCGAGAGGGCGCCAAAAAGTTCTTTTTTGATCTTTTTTGCAGCATCCAGAACCGCATTGCCACCCATCAGGGTGACCCGGCTTCCCCAGGAACCGAGGTCGGCTTGGGGGGTCATGGCGGTGTCTCCGGAGGTGACGCGGATATCTTCCATTTTCAGGCCCAGCTCCTCTGCGAGGATCTGTTTTAGTACCGTGTCAGACCCTTGTCCAATATCAGCAGTCATGGTCAAGAGGTGTACGGTGCCGTCCGCAAAGGCCCTGATCTCGGCGGCAGTGAAAGGATACTGGGTATTGAACCAGTTGAAAACACCCCCGGTGATAAAGCTATAGCATCCGATACCGATGCCTTGGCCCGCCTTGAGATTCTTTCTTTTTTTCTTCCAGCCGCTCATCCTGGCTACTTCCTCTATACTCTCAATGAAACCACAGCTCGATATGATGGCCACGTCCGGTATCTTGTCGCCGCTCCTCTGGGCGTTTTTTATCCTCAGATCAACAGGATCAATGCCCAGATCTTCTGCTGCTATATTCATCTGGGTCTCGGTGGCGTAAAGGGACTGAGGCGCCCCGAATCCCCTCATGGCACTGGCCGGGGGTTTGTTGGTATAAACATGTTGGCCCAGGAATCGATAGTTGGGATAACGATAGAGCATGGCGCCGAAATTGCCGCAAAGGAAAGTCGCCGTGGGTCCCATGGCATTATAGGCCCCACCATCGAGCGTAATTTTAAGATCCTTGGCCATCAGTGAGCCGTCTTTTTTAAATCCCACCTTGGATACGATCTTCATGGGATGTCTTCTCCTGCCAGTGGCGAACTCCTCTTCGCGGGTGAGGGTAAACTTGACGGGCCGTCCTGTTTTTTGGGCCAGAAAGGCGGCGCAGAATTCCCAAGGCCGCAATTCCATCTTGCCCCCAAAGCCCCCGCCCACATGGGGCTTGATTACGCGGACGTCGTTCTCCCGCATACCCAGGGTCGATGCGAGAAGGCATTGGACAATATAGGGAACCTGTGTGGAAGTCCACAGGGTGATGCGCCCGTCCCTATCTACCTTGGCCAGGGACGAACAGGGCTCCAGATAGGCGTGTTGAACGGCGTGAACCCGAAAGGTGTCTTCCCGCACATAATCGGACTCCTTAAAGGCCCTGTCGATATCACCGTAAAGGATCTTCCGGTTTACGCTGATATTTTTAGGAGAGGTTTCGTGAATAACCGCCGCACCCTTTTTTAGAGAGTCATCCACTTCAAATACAGCGGGCAGCTCTTCATACTCCACCTTGATCAATTCGAGGGCTTCTTCTGCAACGTCTCTATCCATCGCGGCGGCGGCCGCCACCGCGTCACCAATGAATCGGACCTTTCCCACAGCCAGGGGATACTCGTCCTGGGTTTCCGGGAATAGCCTCCAATTCCCATACTTTATTTTTGGTGTGTCCTTTCCCGTAATGATGCATTTGACGCCTGGTAGGGAGGCAGCCCTGCGGGTATTGATGCGACGGATGCGGGCGTGGGCATAGGGGCTTCTTAGTATCCGTCCATGAAGCATGCCCGGCAGCTTCATGTCATCCGTGTATAGGGCCGAACCCGTAGCCTTGATGCGCGCATCGGTTTTCGGAAGATCTTTCCCTATGATTGAATATTGCTCCATCATTCTTTCTCCTCTTATGCTCTTTTTGCCCTTTCATAGGCCTCATGGAGAGCCCTTTTTGTAAGGATAGACACCATCTTACGCCTATAATCCCTGTTGGCCCTCACATCAGAGATGGGCTTGGCCTCCTTGGA
>CAYWMP010000195.1:0-10822 GCA_964459445.1 uncultured Desulfobacteraceae bacterium | reverse complement strand
CATTCAGTATTCGCCTTCCAGGCCCTTCCCTGTTTGTCCAAGGAAAAGGATTTCAGGAGTATGACCATCTCCGCCTCACCCTCCTCACCTGAGGCAAGGACTTGGACCCCGGCCGCCTCCAGTCGCTTCTTGAATGCCTCCAGAAAAAGGGCGGGCGGTTCGTATAGTCCCATTTTAAATCCTTCCTCTGCCCCCCTTGCTAATGAAAATGACACATTGCCTGAAAAGCCTTCAAACTCCTTCATGGCGCCGCGGCCTATGATTCCCTTGTCGGATCGCTGATCTTTAATGTTCAGGAAAACCCTTTTACCTTTCAATATGCCTCCTTCTAAAGGGAGCCTATAGTTCAGGTTTAGAGAAGGAATGGTCGCACAGGAAAAGGCCGCCGTCATAAGGAAAAGTAGACAGATGTGAATCCCTTGCTTCAGTTTGATTTTGCTCATCACTTTACCTCCATCATTGTTCAGTGTTCAGCGTTCAGGTTTCAGGTTTCAGCAAATTCCAAACCCGACACCTGAAACCACATTCCTAATGGATCAAATGGCCTAACCCCAAAAATATCTTGGCATTTCCCCTCCTTTCACTCCTTTTTCATCTTTTCCAGCGCTTCAATCAGATTTTGTTCCGTGTTCATTTCCGGATGATCAATAACCCTTTTCATCAGATCCTTCAAGATCCTTCCAACCTCAGGGCCGGGGTTAAGCCCTGTCAAGGCCATTACCCTTTTCCCGTCTATGGCCAAGTCGTGGCGCTTGACCGGAAGCGGCAAACGTCTGATTTTCTTTACCCTCTTTTTTAACGCTTCCAGTTGTTTCATTTTTTGATCAACCACCCCATGGGCCAAAAGATCCGCCTTTCGAAAGCAAAGCAAGTCGTCCACATTTTCAGGCCCCAAACGGCTTATGAAACGGCGCACCGCCGCATCACTCCATCCCTTTTCATAGGAAACCATGTGATGGGAAACGAGGAGGGCTACCTTGCCAATGAGTTCTTTGCCAAATTTAAATCGTTCCATAATCTCGGCAGCCAACTCCGCGCTCGCCTTTTCATGGCCGTAGAAACGAAATTCGCCTCCAGTCTTTTTTCTAACGCGGGGCTTTGCAATATCATGGAAAAGGGCCACCAGCCGCAAAACCAAATCCGGTTCTACACGATCAATGCTCTCCATGATATGTCTGTAAATGGTGAATCGATGGAAACGGTTTTGTCTTTTGAGGTATCCTTCCCTCAGTTCGGGTAGAAAATGATCCAAAAGACCTGCTTTGATCATGAGATTGAATCCAAATGACGGTTTCTTCGCCATGAGGATTTTAACCAATTCTTCCCTTAATCTCTCTTTGGCCACCCCGGCAAGTCTCGGCGCCATGTCGGCAATACAGGCAAAAGTCCCTGGCTCAACCTTGAAGCCGAGTTCCGTCGAGAGCCTGACTGCCCTCAAGAGTCTAAGCGGGTCTTCATCCAACCGTTTCCTTGGATCTCGGACAGCCCTGATGCACTTTTTTGAGATATCCTTCCTTCCCCCATGGGGATCAATGATACGCTCCGAAGAAGGATCGTAGGCCATGGCGTTAATCGTAAAGTCTCTGTGGCCTAAATCCTCTTCAATGGTCTTCCCAAAATTCCCTGCCCCCCTAAAGGAGGTCACTTCAAAATGTTGCCCTTCATCCACCAGTGTAACGGTATCGTGTTTCAGTGAAAAGTGCCTAATATGATGAAAAACGGACCGGATCTCATCGGGGGTGGCTGACGTAGCCACGTCCCAATCGGTCGCGATGCGATTAAGGTGAATATCCCTGACAGCGCCGCCCACGATAAAGGCCTGAAAGTCCCCAGCTTCCAGACAATCCAGGATGATTGAAACAAACCTCGGAATTTCCATGATTCATGCCCGTGAATGATTTAGCGTCTTACTCGCAAATCCACTATACATCAACTGAAATGCGTTTCCCAGATCGCTCTTTTGACTTTCCAAATAGGGATTGGAAGATATTGTGAGGGGAAAATACCTGTTGTCGGAGATTCGCCTGTTGAGGTGGATGCCTAGAGGGTTTTGCCGGGTGTGCCAATTAAAGAGGGCTATAGGGTGGTCAACGCTTTAACATTTATTAAAAAACCTAAGGCCCTCCCCTGTGTCGCGTCTTTTGCTTATATCTTTTGGCTTCTGAACTCATCCCATGTTTCTTTGAGGTGGCGTTTCATTTCCTTTAGGGGCGTATCCTTTCGAATATAGTTCGAAGCCCCCGCCTCAAGGCATTCCTTCAGGGTGTCCGTACTGCTCACTGAGGTGAGCATAATCACCACTGCGTTCGGAGATTCGGACTTGATTGCCTTTAGGGCTTTCTTCCCGTCCATGTGCGGCATATTGATGTCCAGCAGGATCATGTTGGGTTGAAGCGATCGGAAGAGTTCCACGGCTTGTCTGCCATCTTCAGCCTCTCCGATGACATCGCAGTTCATGGACTCGCAGACTTGTTTGATGAGGGATCGGATGTGCTCCTCATCATCCGCTATCAGGACTTTGACTTTCTTTTTCATAAGTTACATCGTCAGCGAACTGCAGTTTTTATGCCACATCATGGAAAGATATCACTACTCCTTTCCCGTTTTATTATGCCTTTGGGTTTAATCAATCTTCCCGAGCAATTAGTTCTTTTTTCAGGGAATTTTCCGACAGGTATTAGAAATATTTGCAAAATGCCCTTTCAGAGTCAATGATGTAATTGTCGATCCTCACACCGAAATGAAAAAAGATACCACTCCGGATGCTTGATTTTAGGCATTGTTGTAAAATAGATTTGACTTCCATAAAGACATCAAAGATGCTGTCAAATTCGGAACCAAACAGGAGTCATTCTCGAATAGGCCATGGACACAGTGAACTCTGCGAGATCCAATCCGCTTCATGCAGTGACACCACTCTTGGAATCAAATCCCCTTTCGGCCCTATTTGGAGGTTCGGTGATTCTCAAGATGGAAGCCCTCCAGCCCGTGGGTTCTTTTAAAATCCGCGGGATCGGAAAGGCATGTCAGGCAGCTTTCCATGGAGGTGCAACCCGACTTGTGGCATCCTCCGGCGGTAATGCGGGATACGCTGTCGCCTATGCTGGCAAAAAGCTGGGTTGCCCGGTTCAGGTTTTTGTCCCGATGACAACATCTCCTTGGATGAGGAATCTGATCAAAAGCGAAGGGGCCGAAGTTATAGAACATGGGACTGCCTGGGACGATGCCCATGCCCATGCCAAGGAGATAGCGCGAGAAAAAGGAACTGCCTATATCCATCCCTTTGACGATCCATTGATCTGGACCGGCCACGCCTCTATGATTGATGAAGTGGCGGCCACTGGGCCAAAACCGGATGCCGTGGTCCTTTCCGTAGGAGGCGGAGGGCTTTTGTGCGGCGTCTTGGAAGGACTCCACAGAGTGGGCTGGAACGATGTCCCGGTGATTGCGGTCGAGACACAGGGGGCTTCTTCTTTGGGGGCATCCCTATCTGCCGGAAAACTGGTTACCCTGGACAAAATTTCATCTATTGCCACCAGTCTCGGGGCCAGAACGGTCGCTTCGCAAGCATTGGCCTGGGCCGAAAGGCATGAAATTATTCCCTTTGCCGTAACCGATCGAGCCGCTGTTGCGGCATGCATGAAACTCGCAAATGATCATCGAATTCTCGTTGAACCTGCCTGTGGCGCCGCTCTCGCAGCTCTCTATGACCGGGCGGAACCCCTGGAAGGAAAAAAGACCGTGCTGGTCATTGTTTGCGGCGGCGCCGGAGTCAACCTTGAACTTCTGAAAGAATGGAACTCCAAAATCAAGCAATAATTCTGACAATTGATGTAATTCCATTTCATCGGAATGAGGGTAAAAAGTGGAGGAAACATGACAAAACACATTGGAATTGTCGGATGCAGCGCCGAAGGTGCGGCACTCTGCTACCGCACGATCTGCGTCGAATCTTCAGAATTCATGGGAGAAGATCGCCATCCTGAAGTCACCATGCATACCTATCCTTTGGCAGAGTACATGATCCCCATCAGGGCGGGCGATTGGGAGCAAGTAGGAAAACTGATGGTGTCTTCTGCCCGGAAACTGGCGCAGGTGGGCGCTGATTTTGCCATCTGTCCCGATAACACCATTCACCAGGCCTATGAATTCGTGAAAGATAGTTCACCAATTCCCTGGCTGCACATAGCGGAAACCGTTGGGGAAAAGGCAAAACAAAAAGGATTTCAGCGCCTTGCCATATTGGGAACATGTTATTTGATGACGGGACCGGTTTATCCCGAAGCGCTGAGTAAATACGATATCTCCTGGGAAATTCCAGATGACAATGACAGAGACCGCATCAACTGGATTATCTTTCAAGAACTGGTCAAGGGCCTGTTTCCGGAGAAATCCCGGCTTTTTTTCAACGACGTCATTGAAAAGTTCAAACAAAGGGGTTGCGATGCCGCCGTTCTTGGGTGTACTGAGATTCCCTTGATCGTTGATCCGACGGATTGTCCGCTTCCGACCTTGGATTCAACGAGACTGCTTGCCCGATCTGCCATTAGAGAAGCTCTTGGAGATGAAACATGAGACGAAAAGAAAAGGAAATTACAGATAGAAACGAAATAGACGCCATTATCCGCAAATCCTTAGTCTGCCGGCTTGGCTTGGCAGATCATAATCGACCCTATGTCGTCCCCCTCTGCTTTGGTTACAGTGACAACGCCCTTTATTTTCATTCAGCCGGTGAGGGAAAGAAACTGGACATGATCAAAAACAATCCCCATGTCTGTTTCGAATTCGATATTGACCAAAAACTCGTTGAAGCGGAAGATGCCTGTAAATGGGGGATGTATTTTCGAAGCGTCATCGGATACGGCAAGGCCTCTCTTCTCGATGACCTCGACTCAAAGCGACGAGCCTACGATATCATCATGAAGCAGTACTCCGACAAAAAATGGGAATACAAAGAGGCTGTTGTCGGCACGTCATGCATCATCAGGGTCGATATCGAAGAGATAACCGGAAAGAAATCAGGATATTGAAATCTAGGTTCAGTTAGTGTGAAAGGAAGGATAAACTCATGTCGAATATTCGAATCGATCTTTATAGCGACACGCACACGCATCCCACGCCGGAGATGAGAAAGGCTATGAGCGAGGCGGAGGTTGGAGACGAGCAACAGCACGCCGATCCCACGGTGAATCGGCTTGTTGAAATGGTTGCCGACCTTCTTGGGAAAGACGACGCGATTTTCCTGCCCTCGGGCACCATGTGCAATCAAGTGGCTCTGCGGGTCCATTGCAATCCCGGTGATGAGATTATTATGGATCATACGGCCCATTCCCGGAACTTCGAGGTGGGCGCACCCGCAGCCCTTTGCGGGGCGATGGTCAATACTGTTGATGGTGAGAGGGGAATATATTCACCAGAACAGGTTGAAGCAGCCATTCGCCCAGAAAATAATCACTTTCCTCGATCAAGGGTCCTGTTGGTAGAACAAACCTCCAATCTCGGCTGCGGTTCCGTATGGCCCCTTGAAACCATTCAAGAGGTGTGTGAAGTCGCAAGAGGGTCCGGTTTGGGTTGCCATATGGATGGGGCGCGGCTCCTGAATGCCGTTGTCGCCTCCGGGGTTCCTGCAAAGGATTATGCGAAACCCTTTGATTCCGTTTGGATCGATTTCAGCAAAGGACTCGGCGCCCCTGTAGGGGCTGCCCTGGCCGGGTCGCAGGATTTCATCAATAAAGCCTGGCGATGGAAACATCAGTTCGGCGGGGCCATGCGGCAAGCTGGGATTATTGCGGCAGGAGCAATCTATGCCCTTGAAAACCATATTGAACGAATGGCAGAGGATCATGGGAACGCGCAGACTCTGGCCGGGGGGTTATCACAAATCGTCGGCATAACAGTCGAACCGGCTGAAACGAATCTGGTTTACTTTGACATATCCGCTCTGGGAATCACGGCCACTGAATTCGATGAGAGGCTTACGTCCCGCGGTGTTGGGATCTCTACATTGGGAAAACACCTGGTTAGGGCGGTGACCCATTTGGATGTTTCTCGCGAACAGGTGGAGGAAGCAGCGGAAATAATGCGAGAAGTGGTGGAGGAAATAAGAATATAAACTTGGGCTTATCCTTGAATGATAGCATCATAAGGCCTGCCTCATTGCTCAAAGAGCATTTAGAAGTGATCAAAGGGAAGACCCCCCCGGGACCCGTTCTTGATCTTGCCTGTGGAGAGGGTCATAACGGCATCTTCTTGGCAACCAAAGGTTTTGAGGTTATCCTCTGCGATAGGAATGAGGAGGCGTTAGAGCGCGCGGCCTTTTTGGCCGAAAGCGCGACCGTAAATGCCAAGCCATGGCAGGTGGATCTTGAACGAGAAGGCGCCAACCCTTTATCGGAAAACGCCTATGCTGCTATTCTGGTCTTCCGGTATCTTCATAGGCCCCTTATCCCCTGTATCCGAAAGGCTTTGAAAAAGGGCGGTTTCCTTTTCTATGAGACTTTTACGATTGGACAGCCCCGGTTTGGGCGACCCCACAATCCCGACTTCCTGCTTAAACCCGGGGAATTGAAAGGATGGTTTGAAGATTGGGAAATCATCCATCAGTTTGAAGGGGTGAAGAAGAATCCCGAGAGGGCCGTCGCCCAAATAGTCTGCCGGAAACCCGAACATAAACTATCGAATCTATAATAGAATCGGAGTTACTTCATGTCTGTGAAAGAGATATTCTTGCTTGGCAATCCGCGATTATACGAGGTATCCGAAGCAGTAGAGGAAAGAGATCTGCCTGAGCTGACCCATGTCATTGACGATCTTCATGACACGCTTTTGGATTTCAAGGCCAAATACGGCGCAGGGCGGGCCATTGCTGCGCCTCAGATCGGCGTCATGAAGCGATTGATATACCTGTTCATTGAAGAGCCAGTTGTGTTCATTAATCCTGCAATAAACCAAAAAAGCGAAGAGATGATTGAAGTCTGGGACGATTGCATGTGCTTTCCCGATCTATTGGTAAAGGTCAAAAGACACAGGCGCATTACAATTAATTACAGGGATAGAGAATGGAATGACCGGAGCATGGTGCTCGAAGATGATCTGTCTGAACTGTTGCAGCATGAATATGACCACTTGGACGGCATCCTTGCCACGGCCAGGGCTGTTGACGAGCGGTCTTTTGCCTTAAAGAACCAAAGGCACCTTTTGAGGTGAAAACAATCCTGAGCAATAGCGGAGGTCGGGGTCTTTTTTTTAAGTCCTATCTCAAAAAGAATTCCACCAGACTTTGCCGTTCCCGTAGATGGAGGGGTTCACGCCACAAAACCCCTTGCCGTTCGACAGGCTCACGGTCCTGAGCAAAGTCGATGGACAGAATTGTCCTTTCCCATGAAATGATCCATTCTATTGAACCCTTCCAGCTACGGGAACCGCCACCGAAGCCTATAGATAGGACTTGAAAAAATGAACCCGACCGTAGCAATGATTTCGTCTGTCAGTCGGTATTTTGATGCTATAGTCTTTCAGATAAAGTTTTTGGCAAGGCTAGAAGGAGCCCCCTTGAGTAAGGCGTACAAATAGTACGTTGTCGAAAGGAGGCGACTGATAACGCAGTCCAAAAACTTTATCTGGAAGACTATATAAGGAGCACATTATCATGAGCAAAGAATACAGAGACATCGAGACAAAACTCATTCATGCCGGAGAACCTGAACCACCCATAAACGGTGCGGTGACCATGCCGATTTTTCAGTCCTCAACCTATGAATACGCCGGGGAAGAGAGTTACCATGATCTTAAATACATCAGGCTCAACAACACGCCAAATCATATAGTCCTTCATCAAAAACTTGCCGCTCTTGAAAACGCTGAAGCAGCCCTTGTAACCGGCAGCGGTATGGCCGCGATTTCTACAACCCTGCTGACCGTCCTTTCTTCAGGGGACCATTTGCTCGCTCAGGATCGCCTATATGGTGGGACCCATGATTTTCTGACAAAGGACTTTGCGGATTACGGCATCGCCTATGACTTTATCAACGCGGATGATCCTGCAACCTGGGATGCCAAACTTCAACCGAACACCAAGGCCATCCTCGTTGAAACCATGACCAATCCCCTCCTTCAGGTTGCAGATCTCGAGGCCATTGTTGATTTCGCCAAAAACCACGATCTTGTTTCAATGATTGACAATACCTTCGCGAGTTCGGTGAACTTTCGCCCCCCTGAATGGGGATTTGACCTTTCCCTCCATAGTTGCACAAAGTACCTTAACGGGCATACAGACATCGTGGCCGGTGCTGTCATTGGGAAAGAGGAGTTGATTGAAGGGATCACACGAAAACTCAACCATCTTGGCGGTTCCTTGGATCCCCATGCCTGCTTCCTCCTTCATCGGGGACTCAAGACCCTGGCCGTCAGGTTGAGGTACCAAAACGAAAGTACCCTCAAGGTTGCACGATTTCTCGAAAATCACCCGGCGGTTTCAAAAGTAAATTATCCCGGTCTGGAAAGCCATCCCAGACACGATCGCGCCAAAAGATTATTCAACGGCTTTAGCGGTATGTTGAGTTTTGAGCTTAAAGGCGACGTTGAAGCGGCGGAAAGGTTTATGAACAAAGTCACGCTGCCCTTTATTGCCCCCAGCTTGGGCGGCATCGAAACCCTCGTCACCCGACCGGTTACCACATCCCACTCCGGTCTGTCCCCGGAGGATCGGCAGGCACAGGGGATTACGGATAGTCTCATCCGAATGTCAGTCGGAATTGAATCCACGGATGACCTTATCCGCGATTTCCAACAGGCGTTGGTAATTTAGGCTGGGTCATTTCCAATAGGTCTGCATCTATGGCTGGCTCCGTACCAATGCGAGGTTCCGGCAGACCTATCGGTTCCGCTTTTGAAAACATACGGTTTGGACCTCCTTAAGATCCAATCAAACAACGATCAAACAAAATTAAATGAATATATGATAACAAAATCAAATAGTTATATTTAATCTGGCTGCGGTTTTAAACAGTATCCGTCAAGCAACCGTCAAACAAATCGTTTTTCAAAATCAGGCCCACCATGGCAGGTATTTTCTGGCCCTGCTGCCCACGGAATCATCATGACACCGAATAAGGTCGGCGGTGAGCGTATCCCTGATAATTCTCGAGACCATGGCACTGTTTTTAGCCTCAATGCCGAAACGGTTCCGCAAGGTAGTGTTGGTCATGAAATCTCGCTGAACATAGCGCAGGCAGGCGTGAAGATAGCAGGCCCTGACTCGGTCGTCCTTATCCATTTCCCGAAATTCCCGGTGAGCAAAAATTACAGCTCGTGTATGTTCGTGAGTGGTTTCAAAAATCGGCGCTGGTAGCTGGTATAGTTCGGCCTGAAAAACAACCTTGTCCACCCCGCTGCCGCGTTCCTCGCATACACCGATGCGCCTCATGAACGAGGCCAGCGCCTCGTTACGCGATTTTGGCGGGCTGTCCAGAAATCGGTCGGTTTTGACCAACGGCAGGCCGGGGTTGGTGATTTCCATCCGATTTGAAAATATCTCGACCAGTGGGGCAGTGCCGGTAGCATGAAAATCCTGGTGGATGATGGCATTTGCCACCAGCTCACGAACGGCAAGCTCGGGGAACATGGACATCTCTCGCCGCAGCGCCTTGCCGATTACCTCATTCTTTGGCAACAGGTTGGAAACAAAGTCGATCAACCCTTCATAACCGCTGGCATAACCTTTGGTGCCATCCTGCTCACGAATAGTTTCAATCCGACTTTCTCCCTTGTATAAAATGACACGCACGGCCTTTCGCCCAAGATTCCGGAAATCGGCAAGTTTCCTTGCAAAAAGTACCGCCCCAAGATTGGAGATGTTCCAACGGCCGCTCCTGCCGCGAAAGATCATTCTATCCGCCTCAAGGGCTGCGAAAACGCCGTTCCGCCCTTCGGGCAAGGGTTGTTTCAAAAGTTCAAAATAGGCCGGATAATCCAACACCCGCAGAACTTCCTCGGAACTCATGTTTTCAACGGCCACCTCACGTTCAAACGGGGTCTGATCAAATGCACGCCAGAGTTCCCGCTCCTTTTCAGGGAAATCCTTTAGTTTTTTCTTGTAAGAGCCAATCCGGATATATTCGGCGGTTTTGAACCGCACCGGATGGCGAAAAGCCGTGCCGATCTCCATCAAAACCAACGGCTCTTCATCGATCATCAGCTCATAAAAACGAAAATTGATTTTAGGAGAGAGGAGACGCAACAGCCAGCTTTCCAGTTCTTCATTACCGATTTTTTTCAATGTTGGCTTGAAATCGGTACCGATGATATCGTGGGTCTGGTTGTCGACCCCCCAGGCCATATAGGCATTCACCTTTCCCAGAAGAGCTGCAGAATTTGCCAGGGCTGAAATATATTCACCGATCTCTTCCGGATCGGTTGCTTTGCGCTTGAACTCAACCCATTCGGTTTCACGGGGTAGTTTACGTAGCTCTTGGATAATGCTGATTAGATAATCATCTGGCCGGTCAAAGGTCATCGCTTCAATGCATCCTTTATGATATTGACCACCTCGACGGTGTCAGGAGTTTCCATGTGCTGCGCACATGCCGGTTGTCCTCGCCTCTGGAGATAATTTTCTAAAGTTCGGTTTTGTTCATAACTCTGTGAATATTTACGATTCAAGTTCATTCCATTTTACTAAGGATCTAACCTTTTTCCTCCCCCCCATCCGCCACCCGGCCCATGCGGTATTTGATGTCATAGTTGATGATGAAATCCAGCTCCTCATCGGTAAAGCCGTAGCGTTTTGCAAGGACCTGGCCGATTTGGTCAATGATTCTCCTAG
>CAYWMP010000194.1:0-10896 GCA_964459445.1 uncultured Desulfobacteraceae bacterium | reverse complement strand
ATCCCGTTTTTTCTTGAATTGGATACGATTTGTCCATTAGAATGCGAAGGCTTTTCAGCGAGACAAGCAGACAAATCCTTTTCCGGCAAGAGATTTCGTTCGACTGATATGATCATTACCACCAAAGACGGAAAATCCTTTGATCCCCAGATTGATTTAACGGCGCCGGAACGTCATATCCTGCAAAAGCTGTTTCTCTGGAAATCAATGGCCGTCAGTCTGGAACAATTCAGAGAGAAAAAGGATGAGGCCCTCTACAAAGGCTGGAATAACTCCGGGCCCATTCACGAAAGCTTAGCACTAAAGTCGATTATTCAAGATCTTGAGGAAAAGGTCGTTGATAGACTGAGTGAAGCATAAAGCAAAGCATCCAGGCCCGGGGGATCTGGTTTTGTTTCTGCCTCCTGGAGTGGATTTATTAAGCTCACTGGCTCACGAAAATCATTTTTGTAGTACTGGAGTAATGGAGTAATGAAAAAACTCTACTTTCAAACCCATGGACAGAAATAGATCTCAGTGGAACTTGAGAATTACGATTCGATTTTTTCATACAGATCAACACTCCAATACTCCATCACTCCAATACTCCGGCAGTAATATTAAGGATTTCTGAATTGCAAAACTTTCCAATCGAAAAAGAATCCGACAGCTCGGACGCATCTGCTACGATCTTCAGAGGCCTCCAGGCTGACGTCCCTCTAAATGTGGCCATCGTGGGCGGGGGCAAGGCCTGCTATAACCTTCTGAAAATCCTTGATAAAGAAAGACTCGACAGACTTAAAATGAATATCCTGGGCGTTTCAGACATCAACCCCGAAGCTCCCGGAATCCAACTCGCAAAAGACCTCACCCTTTTTACGACCACCAGACTCCAGGAACTCTTCGACCTGCCTGGCCTGAATCTCCTTATTGAAATAACCGGATCTGAAAAGGTCAGAAGCGCCATATTGGAGGTAAAACCGCCGGGTGTATCCTTTATGGATTTCAGGGCGGCCAGACTGCTCTGGGATCTGATCCAGACCGAGATAGAGAAAACCGAACTGGAACGTGAGCGCCAACGGTATGAAGAAAGAACCAAGAGGGACACCCAATTGATACTGGACTCCCTCCCCTACCGCATCATGGTCGTTAATATGGATATGACGGTTGCTACCGTTAATCAAACTTTCCTCAGACAGTATGGTATCACCGGCGAGGATGTCGTCGGAAAGCACTGCTATGAGCTGAGATATGGACTGGACAAAGACTGCGACAAGGATGGTCGCGAGTGTTTTTTAAAGGATCGACTGGAGGAGATCAAGGAAAAGCAGCTTATCAGCACCTACACGGAATACCAGGACGAAAAGGGAAAAACCCATTTTGATGTTATTACCATTGCGCCGATCTTTAATAGGTCTGGAGAAATGGTTCAAATCCTTGAGGCCTCAAGAGATGTAACCGAAAGAATGAAACTGGAACGGGAGGCAGAACAAGCCAAGACCTTTTTTGAAAACGTCATCGAAAGTACTGTGGACGGTATCGTGGTCGTGGACACCAAGGGAAATGTACTCATCTTCAACAAAGGCATGGAAAATTTGACGGGCTATTCCTCCAATGAAATCATACACAGAGGCCATCTCAGCACATTTTATGATATTGACGTAGCTAAAGAAAACATGAAAAAGATGCGAACCGATCGGCATGGCCCTATGGGGAAGCTCAACCCGACCAGCATGTCCATCCGAACAAAGGAGGGCGAAGAAGTCCCCATCACCCTCTCTGCCTCCATCATGACCATTGATGAAAAGGAAGTGGGAAGCGTTGGTGTCTTCACGGATATGCGAGAAGTCCTTCAGATGCGAAAGGAGCTTGAGGATGCCCACCTCCAGTTGGTTCAATCGGAAAAAACCGCTTCCATCGGAAGAATGGCCGCAGGTGTGGCCCACGAGATCAATAATCCTTTGTCCGGGATACTTATCTATGCTGAACTCCTGAAGGAAAGCCTGAAAACCCATGATCAGCAAATGAAGGATGTCCAGGAAGTCATCGATCAAACACTGCGCTGTAAAAAAATCGTATCCGATCTCCTCGAGTTCAGCAGACAAACCGTCGGCAAGGCCTCTTCCTTCAACCTCGAAGACCTGATCACGAAATCCCTTAACCTATTGATCCATCAGGCGCTTTTTCAGGATATCGAGGTCAAAGTAGATATGAATTCCGACGTGCCTGCCATGGTGGGCGATATGGGGCAACTGCAGCAGGTCTTCACCAACCTCTTTATTAATGCTGCCGATGCCATGGAGGGGAAAGGCGAGCTGGAAATCAAGGGTAATTTCAATGCCTCCAAAGAGCTCTTTGAAATCAGGGTCTCAGACACGGGACCCGGCATTCCAAGGGAACTTCGAGATAAAATCTTTGATATATTTTTTACCACCAAGGCTGTGGGCAAGGGGACGGGATTGGGCCTGAGTATTTCCCAAAATATCATTAAACTGCACGGGGGAACGCTATCCGTAGAGTGTCCCACGGAACGAGGCACGGCTTTTGTCATTGAACTTCCCCTAGGCTATGTCGAACAATCTGAAGAGGAACCTCTTTTTGTAGGGTTGGATGAATAATGGAAGAGCAAGTCAAAATTCTGGTCGTTGATGATGAAAAGGTCGTTAGGGATGGATGTCATCGTGTCTTAACTGGAAAGGGATACAAAGAGGTATTTCTGGCGGAAAACGGACAGCAGGCCATGGAAACCCTAGCCGAAAAGCCAGTGGATATCATACTTCTCGATCTCAAGATGCCGGTTATGAGCGGTGAAGAGGTCCTTGAAAAAACGAGTGTGGAATATCCGGAAATACCCGTGATCATCATCACCGGGCACGGCACTATCGACACTGCTGTGGAGTGTATGAAAAAAGGTGCCTATGACTTTATCACCAAACCCTTTCAGATCGACCAATTTCTATTGGTCATAAACAGGGCCGCTGATAAAAGACGCCTTCAACAAAAGGCCAAACAATTCCAGGAACAAAACGTCCGAAACCTCTATGACCTGAACCTGGAAAAGAGTCGCCTGAAAACCATTATCAACTGTATGGCCAACGGTGTCATGGTCACCAACCGCAACCTGGAAGTCGTACTCCACAACCCTGCACTTATGAGATTGCTCGAGATATCAGAGAGGGTGGAGAACCCCTTTTCCGTTACCCGAATCATCAATGACGATTCCCTGATTGATACCCTGAACAAAATTCAGTCCGGAGAATCCTCGGATGACGCCTTTTTCTCCCAGGAGATCATGTGCGGGAAGAGTGCGTTGAGGGCCATATCGGCCCCTGCTTTAGGGCCCGATGATGGCGTCGTAGGAACCGTAACCGTTCTCGAAGATATCACCGCGTTCAAGGAATTGGACGAGATGAAATCGGACTTTGCCAATATGGTGGCCCATGAGTTGCGAAGCCCACTGGTGGCCATCAGACAACAGAATAGCGTGCTTGTGGAAGGACTTGCCGGACCTCTGCAGAAAAAGCAACAGGATTTCTTGGGGAGAGGCATTAAAAAGATTGATCAATTGCTTGAACTCATAAACGATCTATTGGATATAGCGAAGATAGAGGCCGGAAAACATGTCCAGAAACAAGTTCCAACCGATATCGGCCAAATCATTGAAGACATTATTGGCCTGCTGAATGCCCGCGCCGAGGAGCAGGCCATCAAACTCAACTGTTCCCTTAAAGACCTCAAATCCGTCCAGGCCGATCCCAAACGCATTGAGGAGGTTTTTACCAATCTTATCACGAATGCCATCAACTATTCTCCCGATGGGGGCAAAGTGGATGTGTCAGCCCACGGACTTAGTGAATACATGGAAGTGAAAATATCGGATACCGGTGTCGGGATACTTCCTGAAGAACTGCCGAAAATATTTGACAAGTTCTACCGGGTTAAACATCCAAAAACCAGAAAGGTCATGGGAACGGGCCTCGGGCTTGCCATTGTAAAAGGGATCATTGAGGCCCACAATGGAAAGATCGATGTGGAAAGCGTCCCGGATCAGGGCACGACCTTTAGGATTTTACTGCCCTTTGCTACCTCAAAACAGTGATCCTTTTTGATTGAACTCAAAGGCCTACTTTGGCGTAATCAGTTTTTCATGCGTGTCCCTGATCACCAGCAAGGTATTAGCTGTTAGGCGCCAAGGAGCGACGATCGAGGTGTATGGTCGATACGTCGCAGGTCGGAGGGACCGCTTGCCCGCCGGCGGGAAGGCAATCCGCCAGAGGCGGACGAGCACCACAGATGGTGCCTTGCTGGTGTTCAGAGAGGTCTGATGGTATTGACTTTCATTACCCAAACAATTAGGGTGTAAAAGCTGCCGCGACGATTCTGAGAGAACGGATTAGACGTGTCGCCGCTATCAAGGGATAACAAGGAACCTACCTCTCCTTTTCTCCTTTGATGGAGCCCCATGGGTAAAGCCATGGTGCTCTCATATTACCCGTCTTCGCCTTCGGCTCCGACGCGGTTATCCGCCTTTTTTTTGGGGAGACATCGCGCCATAGCAACTAAGTTTCAACGCATCAATTCACAGCCAAGTTCGTGGTTTTTTGCGAAGGCGGATAAAATACACCCTCATGAGAACGTTGAACCCATGCAAAGCTCTCGCGTTCTCATCAAACACCACATACCAAGTCCTTGGATTTCATAACTTTGAGGCATCTTCAAAAGATCCAAGATTTGAAATCGCCTCCTTTGATTAGCTTTGTTCAAAGCCGCTATTAGGGCTCGCTCAAAAATAAGTTGGCAGAATTCGCGCCCAGATTTAGGTCAGATTTGGCTTCTCCGATTGAGCAAGACCACAGGAATAGTCATACTATTTTGAGGATCTTGCGAGTGAGGAGAAACCGAAGATGGCCTGAAGATGGGATGCAAAAATGGCAAGTTATTTTTGAGCGAGCCCTTAGCTCACCCCTTTAATCTGGAGGTTCATGCGATGCTGCTAAGGGAAAAAATAAAGACTGGTAAATTTATCGTTCTTGGGGAGATTGAACCGCCCAAGGGAGCCGACTTCACCAATCTCCTGAAAAGCGCCGGCCAGGTGAGAGGACGGCTTGATGCCTTTGTGGTCACAGAGATGGCCAATGCCGTCTTAAAGGCCAGTTCCCTGGGGGGATGCGCCTTCTTTAAGGGGGAAGGCATCCAAACGGTGCTCCAAGTCTGTTGCAGAGACAGAAACCGCCTCGCACTCCAGGCCGATCTTCTCGCAGCAGGCGCATTGGGAATCGGCAACATCATGGCAGTCGCCGGTGAAGATATCAGGTTTGGGGATCATCCCCATGCAAGGGCGGTCAATGATCTTGAGTTGATCGATCTGCTCGAGATGATCCAAAAACTCCAAAACGGAAAAGACCTGGCAGGGATTGAATTACGGGGTGCACCCAAGTTTTGCGTGGGATCTACGGTGGATACCGGGGCATCCGGCGGTCTCCTGGAAATCGAATTGGAAAACCTCAAGAGGAAGGCCGATCTCGGGGTGGAGTATGTGATTACCCATCCCATATTCGATATTCGCGGATTTCAACAGTTTCTGAAAAGACCCAACGCCAAAAGCGTCGCCGTCATACCCACGGTACTCCTTCTCAAGTCGGCGGGCATGGCCAGATATATTGATCGCAATATCAAAGGGATATCCATACCTTCTGAAACAATTAGAAGGATTCAAAAGGCCCCTGACAAAGTGAATGAATGCATCAAGATTGCGGGAGAGACCATAAATCGGATCAAAGACCTCGGGGTTTCCGGCGTCCTTATTTCCACTCTGGGGTGGGAGGATAAACTACCTCAAGTCCTGGGGGAGGCGAAACTTTAATCAAGCTTGGTGGAATGATATGGATTCGCAGAATGAATTCAATTCGCCAGCTCATAGAGACCAAGGTAATTTGAATATCGAATATTGAACAAGGAACCGCAGAATTACGAAGGGATCACTTCGACATTCAATATTTCTTGTTCGATATTCTGCGGTTTTTGGTCTTTTAGGAGCTTAATAGAGTCTTCGCATAAAGGCGAAGATATTCTAAAAATCCCCAGGGGGGCAAAGTTATCAAATTAAAAGGTAAAAGGTAAAAAATATGTCCAACAAAAACGTGTCTGGTTCTGTCATGGTCGTTGGGGGCGGGATCGCAGGAATGCAGGCAGCCCTTGATCTTGCGGACTCGGGTTATCTTGTCAAGCTGGTCGAAAAATCCTCCGCCATCGGCGGAGTGATGAGCGAACTTGACAAAACATTCCCCACGAACGACTGTGCGATGTGAATTATCTCCCCGAAACTGGTCGAGGTCGGCCGGCATTTAAATATCGATCTGATTACCTGTGCGGAAGTCGAAAACATAGAAGGTTCCGTCGGGCGCTTCAAGATCACCGTTCAAAAAACACCCCGCTATATTGACCAGGCAAAGTGTACGGCCTGTGCCGATTGCGAGGACGTCTGCCCCGTGGTTCTATCCCGGGAGTATGATCAGGGGCTTTCCAACAAAAAAGCAACCTATAAAAAATACGCCCAAGCAATCCCCGGCGCCTTCGCCATTCAAAAGACGGATAAGGCACCATGCCGTTTGGCCTGCCCCGCCGGATTGAATGTACAGGGTTATGTCCAAATGGTTGGCGAGGGAAAATACAAGGAAGCCCTTGAGATCATCATGGAGGACCTTCCATTGCCCGGCGTATTGGGAAGAATTTGTCCCCATGGATGCGAAGATGCCTGTCGCCGTTGCGAGGTGGACGACCCGGTTGCCATCAAAGATCTCAAAAGACTTGCAGCAGATCAATTCGATCCCCGAGAGGTGGAAATCGAGTGTTTACCCAAACGCGATGAAAAGGTGGCCATCATCGGCTCAGGTCCGGCAGGCCTCTCCGCCGCTTATCATCTGGCTCGAAAGGGGATCACCTCAACCATCTATGAGGCCCTCCCTGAAACAGGCGGTATGCTGCGAGTCGGTATACCGGATCACAGACTCCCTCCGGAAATCCTGGACCAGGAGATCGAGCTCATCACAAATCTCGGTGTTGAAATCAAAACCAACTCACCCCTGGGACCCGATCTGTCGGTGGATGATCTGCTCAGTGACGGGTACAAAGCCGTCTATCTCGCCATCGGCGCCCACAGGGGAATAGATCTCGGGGTCCCCGGCGAAAAGGCAAAGGGCGTTCGCCAGGGCGTCGATTTTTTAAGGGAAATGAACCTGACGGGAAAGGCCGAGTGCGGCAAGAGACTGGCGGTCATAGGCGGCGGCAACGTGGCCATTGACGTTGCTCGATCCGCTGTCCGTTTGGGAGCGGAAGAGGTCAACATTGTCTACCGTCGCACCCGTGCAGAAATGCCCGCGTGGGAAGAAGAAATCCGGGCTGCCGAGGATGAGGGCGTGAAGATCACCTACCTGTCGGCGCCTCAGGAAATCCTAATCCATGACGGAGAAGTGACGGGACTGCGCTGCATCCGCATGGAGCTCGGAGAGCCCGACTCCTCCGGAAGGAGAAGGCCTGTCCCCATCCCGGGAAGTGAATATGATATAGAGATCGATCAACTCATTCCCGCCATCGGCCAAAGACCGGATGTCTCCGCCCTCGAAGATGCGGTGGGGATCGATCTCACGAGGTGGGGAACCGTTGAAGTTGACCCGATTACTTACGCCACCGGCCGTGAGGGCGTGTTTGCCGGCGGCGATTTACAGACAGGACCCTGGGTGGCCATAGGCGCCATTGCCGCAGGCCGCGAGGCGGCTGAATCCGTTTCTCGGTACATTGAAGGCCGAGATATGGCCGAAGGGCGAGAACCCATCACAAAGGACAACCCCCTTTACAGACCTGTTCCTGAGAATGAACCTATCAAGGCGCGGGCCAAAATGCCGGAACTTGAGCCTGAGGAACGAAGAACCAGCTTCAATGAAGTTGAACTGGGCTATGAACCGGAGGCAGGTAAAGACGAGGCCCACCGTTGTTTGAATTGCGGATATTGCTGCGAGTGCTTTCAATGCGTCGAGGCTTGCGGTCCGGGCGCAGTGACCCTTGAAACCCATGCGCAGGAACCTGAAATCCTCGAATTTGAAGTGGGATCGGTCATTCTGGCACCGGGATTTCAAGCCTTTGACCCTTCCAAGTTCGACACTTACAATTATATCAACCATCCTAATGTCATGACCTCACTCGAGTATGAGAGAATTCTTTCCGCATCCGGACCGACCATGGGGCATCTGGTCAGAATGTCCGATCACGAAGAACCAAAAAAGATTGCTTGGCTCCAATGCGTCGGCTCAAGAGATATTAATCGGTGTGATCACGGATATTGCTCCTCCGTTTGCTGTATGTACGCCATAAAAGAGGCCGTCATATCCAAGGAGCATTCCGGGGACGAGCTGGACTGCGCTATTTTTTATATGGACATGCGGACCTTCGGCAAAGATTTTGAGAAATACTACGATAACGCGAGGGATAAACACGGCGTTCGCTTTGTCCGCTCTCGAGTACACAGCATCGACCCCATTACCGGCACCGATGAGTTGTTGATAAAGTATGCAACTGAGGAAGGTGAATTTGTGGAAGAGGCCTTTGATATGGTAGTTCTCTCCGTCGGGATGGAGACCACACCGAGGGTAATGGAGCTTGCCGAAAAACTGGGTATCGAACTCAGTGAAGGGGCTTTCTGCAACACAGACCCTTTTCAGCCGGTCTCTACCTCGCGGGAAGGCGTCTATGTCTGTGGCGCCTTCCAAGGCCCCAAAGACATTCCGCAGTCGGTCATTGAGGCCAGCGCCGCAGCCTGCGCCGCCGGTATGGATCTCAGTGCCGCAAGGGGGACCGAGAGTCGCAGCAAGGAACTGGCCAAGGAGAAGGACGTCTCTGAGGATGAGCCCCGTATCGGCGTCTTTGTCTGTAACTGCGGCACCAACATCGGCGGTGTCGTTGATGTCCCTGGCGCTGCCGATTATGCCTCTACCCTCCCCCATGTGGCTCATGTGGAACAGAGTCTTTTCACCTGCGCAGAAGACAGCCAACAAAAGATGAAAGAGATCATAGAGGAGCACGGCCTCAATCGGGTTGTGGTGGCGGCCTGCTCCCCCATGACCCATGAGCCCCTGTTTCAGGAGACGATCCAGGATTGCGGCCTGAACAAGCATCTCTTTGAGATGGCCAATATCAGAAATCAAAATTCCTGGGTTCATAGCGATGAGCCGGATTCTGCCACCGAAAAGGCCAAGGACCTCATCAGGATGTCCGTGGCAAGAGCCGGTCTCCTCAAACCTCTCCATGCGAAAAATATCACCATCAACCAGCGGGGATTGATCGTCGGCGGCGGGGTTGCCGGAATGACGGCCGCCCTGGGGTTGGCCGAGCAAGGCTTTGAGGTCGTACTTGTTGAAAAAGAAGCGCAACTTGGGGGGCTTGCGCGACAATTGACGACCACCATAGAGGGAGCAGACATCTTAGACAATGTTTTAGACCTTGTCGAAAGAGTCAACCGTCACGAAAGAATCCAGGTATTAACCGAATCCCTCATTGTCGGCTTCAGCGGATTCAAAGGGAATTTTACTACCGAGGTGATGGTCGGCCCTGCCATGTATGAAAGAAAAATCGATCATGGCGCATTGATTCTTGCAACAGGCGCCAATGAATATAAACCCTCCGAATTTTTATATGACAAAAATGAAAAAGTATTAACCCAGATCGAACTGGCCGACCGCCTGGAGGAGAAAGGCGCCGACGATATCCAGGACGTTGTTATGATCCAGTGTGTGGGTTCCAGAAACGAGGACTTCGCCAATTGCTCACGCATATGCTGCCAGTCGGCAGTCAAGAACGCCCTCCATATCAAGGAACTCAACCCCGACGCCAACGTCTTCGTCCTGAACAGGGACATTAGGACTTACGGTGAACTGGAGTATTACTACCGTGAGGCAAGGGAAAAAGGCGTCCTCTTTTTCCGGTACAACAAGGAGGACCCACCCAAGGTAGAGTCGGATAATGGAAATGTCTATGTGAACTTCAAGGATCATGTGCTTCAAAGGGAACTGAGGGTGTCTGCGGACTTGCTTGCCTTGAGTGCCGGCATGAGACCTGAAGATACGGAGGAACTGGCCAATATCATCAAGGTGCCCAGGAATCAGGACGGATATTTCATGGAGGCCCATGTCAAACTCAGACCCGTGGATATGGCCGCCGAGGGCATCTTTGTCTGCGGCACCGCCCATAGCCCGAAGCTCGTTACCGAAAGCATCTCACAGGCCATGGCCTCCGCCTCCAGGGCAGGCGCATTCCTGGGCCAATCGGAAATAACATTATCCGTTGTAACAGCCCAAGTGGATCAAGATCATTGCGCTTCATGCCTCGTTTGTGTTCGATCCTGTCCCTGGGAAGTGCCTCGAATCAATGAGGACGGTGTGAGCGAAATCGACGGGGCGCTGTGCCGCGGCTGCGGCATATGTGCCGGCGAATGCCCGGCCAAGGTCATCCAGCTCAACTGGTATGAAGATGACCAGGTTATGATCAAAATCGATTCCCTGTTGGAAGGAGTACTCTAATGGCGGATTTTGAACCCATTATCATCGCCTTTTGTTGTCAGGCATGAGGATACACTGCTGCGGACCTGGCAGGTTCCATGCGGTTACAGTATCCTAAGAACATCAAGATAGTCAGCGTCCCCTGCACAGGAAAAGTGGATGTCATACACCTTTTGCACTCGTTGGAGAAGGGAGCGGACGGCGCTTATGTGGTGGGCTGTCTCGAAGGGGAATGCCGATATAACAGTGGGAATTTCAGGGCCAGGAAGCGCGTCGAGCAAGCCCAGGAAATCCTCGAGACGATAGGGATTGGAGGAGAGAGGGTGCAGATGTATAACCTCTCTTCAAGCGAGGCGCCAAGATTTGTTCA
>CAYWMP010000193.1:0-10946 GCA_964459445.1 uncultured Desulfobacteraceae bacterium | reverse complement strand
TCACTGCCCAGAGGGGGTATGAGGCCAATCTGGCAGCCGTGAAAACCGAGGATGAAATGGTGGGAACATTAATTGACGTCATGGGCTGACCCAGCATAGTGTGTTTATTAATTAGCCGGATCAAGGAGGCTAATTTCTTTAGGCCTTTCTTTAAAGTAACCTATCTCAGGATCCACCTTCTTTTTTGTCAGTTTCCTCCGCCTTATCAAAAACAGGCGGGCCTTCAAAGGGGATGACAAATGAGAAGGTACTTCCTTTCCCTCCCCCTTCACTTTCGGCCCAAATTCTCCCGCCGTGCAGTTCGACAAGTTGTCGAGTAAGGGACAAACCGAGCCCCGTGCCCTGATAGACTCGTCTCGTCGATCCATCTGCCTGTTCAAAGGGATTGAAAATCCGTTCGGTATCTTCTTTTTTCATCCCAATGCCGTTATCTTCCACTCTTATCAAAATACCGTGCATATCATGCCCGTAAAGTGAAGATCCATCCATTTTTTCAATGTTGCAATTCTCGGTCGCTACACGGACCTTGCCTCCATCGGCCGTAAATTTCACGGCATTGGACAGGAGATTGTACATAATCTGTTTGATCTTCACCTCATCAGCAATCATGGATTCCGGAATATCCTTTAGATCGGTCTTTAGCTGGATCCCATGGTTCAAGGCCTTTTCTCGGATCATAACGAGACTTATCTCGATGAGCGATTTCAGATCGATACTGGAGGGTTCCAACTCCAGTTTGCCAGCTTCAACCTTGGAAAGATCCAGAATGTCGTTAATCAGCGTAAGCAGATGTCTGCTGCTTTGAATCACGTCATTCAGATATTCTTCTTGTTTTTCATTCAAATCACCAAACCCTTTGTCAACCACCAATTCAGTAAATCCGATGATATGATTTAAAGGCGTCCGAAGTTCATGACTCATGTTGGCCAGAAACTCGCTTTTGGCACGGTTTGCGACCTCTGCAATCTCCTTGGCCCTTCGCGTTTCATCCTGTGCTCGCTTTCGCTCGATGATTTCATTTCGCAGTTCTTCGTTGGCCTTTAAGATATCGGCTGTTCGCTCCTTGACCCTCTCTTCCAATTGTTCATTAGCTCGTTTGAGGGCCTCTTCCGCCTCCTTTTGCGGGGTCATATCCGTGGCAACCTGCAGCCTTGCATACCGGTCCCCATCCCACCGGATCGCCCTGTCGTAATTCATATACCACTTCCTCGTAATCGGGTTCTTGCCCTCCCATATATGGACTCCTGATGGTTCCCCCTCATCATCAAGCAAATACTTGTTCGTGCAATGGCCGCATATGCCGTCTCCATTTCGGAATACCTCCCAGCAGATTTTTCCGGTCAAGTCATTTCCATATGATTCTTGCATATGCTTGTTCATGAAAAGAATTTCATAGGTGTCCATGTTGGCGACGTAGACATCGGCGGCAATGCTGTCCAGTACATTCAAAAAACGCACATGGGATTCCTTTAGTGCCTTTTCCGCCTTTTTCCGTTCCCTGATCTCATGGACGTAGGCCTCGTTGGTCGCTCTTAAGTCCTTCCTTTGCGCCTCAACTGTCGAAAATGCTTTTGAAAATCGCATGGAAAGAAAGAATGCCTGTGAGAAAATGAAAATGAGCAGGCCAAAGGGCACCAAATGTTGTGTGTTAATGACCTGGGATACATGCAGAATATCGTTTAGTGCGGTCAAAAAAAGTACTAGAGATCCGAAAAGAATAATCAAGGCGCCTCTTCTTTTCCTGAAGGCCGCAAGAATCAATGTGAAGATGCCGCACAAAAAGCCCAGGACGGTGGAAAAGTGATAGAGAAGCAGGGTATGGGTGAAGCCTCTGGGAGGGGAAATGATCAGGGTAACAGAAAATAGGACCCCAATGATTACTATAATACGGAGGACCTTTAATGAAAACTCTTTGGGAAAAAGGGACCTGATGAATAGAGCAAAAAAGGGAACTGCAAGATAATAGGTGAGGTATTCAAACCTGACCAGCAGGTTCCAGTCCATGTTCGGAAAAATATGAATGAGATATCTTTCCCCAACAGTGATGGTCCTCAGAGAAACCAGTATGCAAAAGATGCCGAAGTATAACGGGGATAGGTCTTTCCTTCTGAATGCAAAGAAACCCAAGTGATACAGGCCGGTAATGAGGATGCTGCCGAAAAGGAAAAGGCCAAAATGAAGTCTTCCGTCCCTAAACTGGCGAATGCTCTTTTCAGTGCCAAAACGTATTTCTTCCCAGGCGCCCCCAAGTCGATGGTGAAAATTCGAGACATGGAAAACAAGGTCGAATTCATTTTCCTCGCTTGCAAAATCAACAATATGGGGTAAATAGGCGGGGTGCGTTTCTGAAATACTTTGTCCGGCAACCCCAGATGAACTGAACCTTGTTCCGTTGACATAGAGTGTGAATGCGGTCCCAAAATCCAATATCTTGAGGGCAAGGTGTTCGGTCTGGGGGGCGACAAGCACCTTCAACCGATAGGTGGCAAATCCGTAGCCCTTGAGATTTTTTTCTCCAACTTGATAGCCATTCCAAAACCCAGGGACCTCAATAAATCCGGTCATTTCGGGGGGTATTGGTTGAGCGAAGTGCTTGGGAGCAATATGTTGATTCCAATAAAACTCATATTCTCCACTCAGGTTTACTGGGTCGTCCTCGCCCAGGTCCCATTCCCGTAGATCAAGAACACCCTTTATTGCCTTGGGCGGGATCCCATCAGGTGCAATTGAGCGACACCCGGATAGAGGGGATAAGAATAACAGAGTTAGGGCTAAACCCAGTTTAAATAGCGCGTTTTTCGTCATGGGGTAAAGTGGAGGAGAGTCTCCTTGTAAGGCTTACGTATCCGAAAAGGACAAGAAATGCACAAATCGTGCCTAGTTAAGGGGCAGAAATAACATGGAATTTAAGTCGGTTAGTGTTCCTTGACGGTTAAAAGGGGACCCTTTTAGAAAGGTGGGAACTCCAATGTCAGAATTGTGACACCGTAATAGTTGGAAAAACAGGTCAAGAGATCTTTAAGAAGTTGGAACCCCTGGTCCAGGATCAGGGGATTTCATTGAAATCGCATGATGTTGAATGGAGACGGATCGATATGGGGTTTTTTCCCGGTGATCATTTCTTCAACTAGTTTTCCTGTACTCGGGGCCATTGTCATGCCCAACATGCCGTGGCCGGCGGCCAAAAGAAGATTTTTGTGACGGGGCGCCCTATCAATAATAGGCAGTTCGTCATAGGTCATGGGTCGCATTCCAACCCATTCTTCGAAAACAGGCTCCCCAAGCGGGTCCTTTAGATGTTCCCTCGCGGCGATCCTCATGTTCTGAATCCGCTTTGGAACAAGCCTGTCGTTTAGGCCGGAAAATTCCATCGTTCCGCCCAGGCGATAGCCATCCTTCCAGGGGGTTGCCACAACGCTTCTTTCACAGAAATAGCACGGAATTGCGGGGCAGATCGATGGTCTTCCCATGGTGATGCTGTATCCTTTGCCCGGCTGTATGGGTATTTTACAATGCAATTGCTTCGAAATTTGAGGCGTCCAGGCACCCGTGGCTAGGACATAGTAATCGGCCGTCAAGGTTCCCTTGTTCGTTTTCACTGCTCTGACACGATCTTGATCGAGATCAAAACGCTCTAGGGCGCAATCCTCCTCAATCGTAACACCATTCTCAACAAGGACTTTTTTCCAATCCCTGAGGAGAGCATCGGGGCGCAAATGATTGGATATTTCGTGATGCCAACCACCGTAAAGGTCATCGCGGAGGGCGGGTTCCAGTTCAGAGAGCGCATTTCCAACATAGGGCTTGGCTTCAAGGCCAAAAGGCTTGAGTTGGTCGTTGGTATCAATGTATTCCTGCATTCCCTTCTCGGTTTTATTGACCAATAGGAAACCCTGCTTCTCATAATTGCAGTTCAATTTTTCCTCTTGAAAAAGCTCCTCATAAAGTGATTCTGAGGCGCGAAGAATTTTTTCTCTAGATCGGACAACATGAAGAACGTGGTCGGGATTGCACTTCTTTGCAAAGTTTAGCAACCAAATAATGCGCCGGATATCCAAACCTGGTTTGATGTAAAGCGGTGAACTCCTGTGGAATATCCTAACTATTTCCTGTCGAATTGCCCCCGGCTTGCACAGCGGTTCCAGATCGCTCGTAAAGAGTATGCCGCAATTGCCATGGGATGCTCCGGCACCGATTGTTTCCCGTTCAATAAGGCGGACTTCTCGCCCCGCTTTTGCAAGGTAATATGCGGAAGCCAAACCGATGGCCCCTCCGCCGATAACCAGAACATCGCTGTGCCTATTCATGATTTCTTAGACCTTAATCATAGAGAGCATTATTGATTCTGGGGCTTGTCGTTCATTTAGGTGAGATACTCTGGATTCTTTCCATCAATATGAAAAGGAGAGATAAACAGGTGCCTGGCTACAAACACTTTTACTCACAAAAGTCCTCAATACACAAAAGCCGGAAGAGGATTACAGTCCTATGAACATCGTACCCGGATAGGCCTCATCGGCAAACATAAAGAATCTCTGCATCGCCGCGCTCCTTTCTGTTTAGGGTGCCGATTCCAGTAATGCTGCAAGCATACAGAAGAAATCGTGGGTTGACAACAGATAGGGAAACTCCCTGATCCACCATCAAGACATCATCTGTGGTGTTGCCTTCGGTCGCTCCTCCCCGCGGCGTATTGCTGCATACGCCTTGGTTGTTGCTCCTCGGCGCCTAACATCCAATACCTTGCTGGTGATCAGGGATAGCGCATAAGCAGTTAATTGCGTTAAAGTATCCTGAGTTAGATGGTGGATTTGGGCAACTCGATGAGGATTCAACAGGCTATTCCTATGGTATCTGCTTTTTCCTGGGTTCGATTCCATAACATCGGATGAATCAGCCAAATTCCAAGAAAAGCCTTGAACACATTAAGGCCTTGTGTTAGTTTTCACATTTACGCTGAGGTAGCCTTAAAGGCCTAAAATTATTACTCTAATTTGTGGGCAGAAAGTGCCACGCTGTGAGACAACGATTCGGTCGCTGCGTACATATTCATACCCGGATTCAGCGCATTATGTTGAGGACTTAAAGGAGAAAATAAAATGGCTTTACGAAAAGATGTAATCGATCTTGTAACTGAAATTGGAAAAGTGACAAGCATTGAAGGCGCTTTGGATGTTTTCAAGGCCAAAATGGACGAAGAGCATTTGTCTCGGATACAGAAAATAAGCAATCAAAAAATCCTGCTCAAAATCGCAAATGCCATTAATCTCTGCGAGCCTGATAAGGTTTACGTCAATACGGGGTCGGAAGAGGATCGCACGTTTTTTAAGGAATTGGCCTTAAAAAAGGGCGAGGAATCACCGCTTCCCATGGAGAATCATACGATTCATTACGACCTCAAGGAGGAGCAGGGACGCATCATCGACCGGACCTTTTATATTGAAACACCGGGAGAAGAAATCAGTTCTCTTGCAAACAAGATGGACAGAACCAAGGCCCTTGAGGAGATCCAAAATTTCATGGGCGGCATTATGAAGGGCGCGACCATGCTGGTCGGTTTTTACGTGCGCGGACCAATCGGATCGCCGGTTTCGGACCCTGCCCTGGAAATAACAAGCTCGGCCTATGTCATGCACAGTGCCGAACTCCTCTACCGCAATGCCTATCCCGTTTTTGATAAGGAGGTAGGGCGCGCGGGTTACTTCTATGCCAACATCCACAGTGAAGGACTGAACAGGTCTGAGGATCTGCCCAACGCCAGGGTGTTCATGGATAGAAACCATCTGACAACCTACAGCTTCAACTGCACCTATGCCGGCAACACGCTTCTCATGAAGAAAGGAAACCATCGTTTCTCGGTGGATCGGTCAGTCTACGAAAAGCGAGGCATTGAGATCGCAGAGCACATGTTCATAACGGGCATGGAAGGGCCTGAGGGAAGGATAACCTGGTGCCTGGGGGCGGCGCCGAGCGGCTGCGGAAAGACCACGACGGCTATGGCCGGCAATCGGTTTGTCGGAGATGATCTGGCGCAAATATGGATCGATGATTCGGGCTCGGTTCGCGCCATGAATCCGGAGATCGGAATCTTCGGCATCGTAGAGGACGTGAACCGGGAAGGAGATCCCATGCTCATGGACTGCCTTCGAAAACCTCACACCGAAGTGATTTGGTCTAATGTGCTCATTGATGAAAATGGGATTCCCCACTGGACCGGCAATGGTGAAGAGCAGCCTGAAAAGGGAAACAATTTTCAAGGTCCCTGGACCAAGGGTATGGTTGATGATAATGGAAATCCCGTACCCATTTCCCATCCAAACTCCCGGGTAACTCTGGCCTCAAAGGCTCTGGCAAATTACTCTGAAAAAACGGAAGATCCTAAAGGCGTCGAAGCCAGGGTCATCACGTACAGCGGGAGAGATGCAGACACCATGCCGCCTGTGTGGGTTGCGAAGACCCCGGATGAGGGGGTGTTGATCGGGGCGTGCATCGTCTCTGCAGCTACCGCCACCGAAGTGGGGGCAACCGGCGTTAAAAGGGCCCCTTGGGCCAATGCGCCTTTTACGCCAGGTGCACTGGGTGATTACATGGATGCCCAGTTTGAGTTTTTCAATAGCGACAAGATCGACGATGATAAGAGGCCGGTGCTTGCAGGATTGAATTATTTCCTTACCGATGAGGCACGGGGAGGTACTTCCAAAAAGCTGCTTGGTGAAAAGCGGGATGTCAAGGTGTGGCTGTCATGGCTGGAAAGAAGGGCTCACAACGAGGTTGATGCCACACCCACGCCCGTTGGTTTTCTACCAAAATACCAGGACCTCAAAGCCCTCTTTCAGACCGTAATTCAAAAGGACTACCCGGAGGACCTCTATGAAAAGCAATTTTCCCTCTATCTTGATAACATCCTTGCCAGAGTAGATTTGCAGTACGAGGCCTACAAAAAGGAGTCAAAGGTCCCGGAGAGATTTTTCAAATTGCTTGAAAGGGAACGCGAAGAACTCTTGGCCCTCAAGGAGGCCTATGGGTCTATTGTGACACCGGCGCAACTTGAGGCGTTTGCTAAAGAGCAGCAATAAGATAAGGCAGCTATTAAAGCTGGGTCGAGCTGGATATCTTGAAGAGAGGGGTTGGCCGGATGGGCGGTTAATCCCTCTTTTTTTATCCGCCTTCGCAGAAGACCACGGACTTGCCCATGGATGGATGCGCAAAACCTTTATTCTACGGCGCGATGTCACTCCAAAATTGAGGCGGATAACCGCGGCGTAGCCGATGGCGCCCGTCCTCCGCCGTAGCCTGTCCATCCTCCGTAGCAATGCTACTGCGGAGGACGGGCTACGGAGGGTGGAAAGACGGGTAACTTAAATGAACCACTGGTTTATCCGTGGGTTCCACATGTCTCAATTCATCATTCGCCCGAATGAACCACTTGTTTGATGATCTCCAAACCTTGACTGCACTAACCCCATAGCGTAGGATAGGGTCCGACAGTATCGCATAACAGAGACAGGGTGGTGCAGAATATCAATTGATAAGATAGGGAGAGGGAATACAAACCCAAAAACAGTATAGTTTATTTACCTAATATTTATCCACCTTACAAACCAATTCACCGCCCTTTGCTAGTTCATAGTTCAGAATTCATGTCTGAAAATGGGAAACGCGTCCAAACCAATTTCTTTCCTGTTCTTGCCTTCGACTAGGGGTCAATAGACACCCACAAGGGTTATAAGGCTGGTTTTATTCATTCAACCTACAACAAAGGAGGAAGAGTCATGAAGAGGATGATGATTGTATTTACGTTCTTCTTGGCATTGGGGCTCATCCTGGGATCCGGGGTTTCGGCGAAAATGATCCGTATCGGAGAGCACCAGATTGTTTCCCATCCAGCACTCGATAACGATTCAAAGGGATTCAAGATCGCCCTCGAAGAGGAGGGTTTCATTGAGGGTAAAAACGTGACCTTTGATAGGCAGAATGCCCAGGGTGATCAGCCTAACTGCGCTATCATTGCCCGCAAATTCGAGGATGATAAGGTGGACCTGATTCATGCTATCAGTACGCCAAACGCCCAGGCATCTGCAAAAGTCAGCAAAAAAATACCAATTGTCTTCTCGTCGGTAACCGATCCTGTGGCAACAGGCATTGCTCCCAAGATGGGCAAAACCGGAACGAACGTGACTGGTGTGAGCGACAGGTGGCCCATCACCCTCCAATGCAAGATGTACCAAGATCTGATGCCCGATGTGAAACGCTGGGGCACCATTTATAATCCCGGTGATGTGAACGTCACTTTCCACATCAAAGAGATGAAAGAAGCCGTTGAAGGGATGGGTGCAAAAGTCATTGAGGCGCATGTTTCCACCAGTTCTGAGGTCATGCAGGCAGCTCAGAGTCTGGTGGGCAGGGTGGAAGCTATACACATTACTTCAGATAACACGGTTGTCTCTGCCTTTGAGGCCCTCGTTAAAGTCTGCAACGAGAACGACATCCCCCTCTTTGCCGGTGATAGGGACAGTGTGCCGAGGGGCGCTGTGGCCGCTTACGGACTTGATTACTTTATGGTAGGGTATACCGCTGGCAAAAAAGCTGCCAGAATACTCAAAGGAGAGGCGCCCGGCGAAGTTCCCGCCGGCCTTGCATCGGGTTATAGCCTCTGGGTCAGCCTGAAACACGCCAAGAATCAAGGTGCCAAGCTGCATCGAACCCTGATAGAGAAAGCATCGGACAAGCTGTGGAACGAGCAGGGAAATGTGATTAAGGGCAAATAGACGGAAAAAGGAGGGGGGAAAGCGGACTTTCCCTCCTCCAAATGGTGAACTATGTTATTCAGCGGTTTTCTCCGCACTATTCCGATATCATTGGAGCAGGGGTTGGCCTACGCCGTTGTGGCCCTGGGGATAGTCATCAGTTTTCGCATCCTGGCTTTTCCCGACCTCACCGTTGACGGCAGTTTTGCCCTGGGTGGGGCTGTGGTTGCACGGCTCATTATGGAGGGCGCGCCTCCCACATATGGCATCCTCTTGGCGGTCATCTCAGGGTTTTTGGCTGGTTGCTGTACAGCTCTTCTCAATACGAGGCTGAAGATCAACAGCCTTCTGGCGGGAATCCTTATGATGACCATCCTGTATTCAGTGAATCTACGGATTATGGGGCGCTCGAACATACAACTCCTCACGGTGGATACCTTTTTGACGCCTTTGGAAAACCTGGAAGTTAACAGGTTTATTCCTATTATTGCCTTCTTTTTTGTGGTGGCCTTTGGCATTAAGTACCTTACTGACCTATTTTTGCATACCCAGTTGGGTTTTGCCATGCGAGCCACAGGAGACAATGAACAGATGATCCGCACCCTTGGGGTCAACACGGACAACATGACCGTTTTGGGGCTCGGAATCTCAAACGCCTTTGTCGCCCTATCCGGATCACTGGTCGCACAGGATCAGGGATTCTCAGATATCGGGATGGGCATCGGAATGATTGTAGCCGGGCTTGCCGCCATCATCATCGGGGAGACGCTCATCGGAAAGAAAACGGTGGGGAGGATTACCCTCGCGGCGGTAGTGGGATCCATCATGTACAAGTTCATCATAGCCATTGGATTAAGGCTGGGACTTGCACCCACGGACCTGAAAATGGCTACAGGCGCGATGGTTATTCTGGCACTGGGTATTCCTGCCCTCAAAAAAGAAAAAGAGGGCAAACTTCATTTGCGGGGCATATAGATAAAAGTCAACTGAATGGATGAAACGCAGACTAACCCCCTTCAGTGAGGAAATCAAGGCCAAGTTCTACCCCGCGTGGCGGGATCTTCGATAGGCGTGGATTCTTTACCCAACTGTGAATCCCTGGGGCGGCAATGATCAAAACAGAAGGCATAAGAAAAATCTTCAATAAGGGCACCTTCGACGAGAAGATGGCTGTGGACGGGATCACCTTCCACGGGGCCAGAGGTGATTTTGTCACCGTGATTGGGAGTAACGGCGCCGGAAAAACCACCCTACTCAATCTTATTTCCGGGACATTCGGCCCTGATGAAGGAGAGGTCATTATCGACGGGGAGCGCGTGACCAATCTCCCTGAACACCGGCGGGCGAAATACTACGGTAGGATCTTCCAGAATCCCCTGATGGGAACGGCCGCTTCCATGACCATTGAGGAAAACCTTGCAATGGCAGATCTTCGCGGCAGGCGAAGGGGGCTACGTTGGGGGGTCACGAAGGCGCGTCGGAAGTATTATGAAGAGACCCTCAAGATGCTGGAGCTTGGGCTGGAAGCACGGCTCAAAGACTCGGTCAGCCTCCTCTCAGGAGGTCAACGCCAATCCCTCACCCTGCTTATGGCCACACTGTCAATACCTAAGCTGCTCCTCCTGGATGAACACACCGCAGCCTTGGACCCCAAAACAGCCCAGCGCGTCATGGACCTGACCGAGAAGATTGTCAAAGAAAACCGTCTTACGACTATTATGGTCACACACAATATGCATCAGGCCATTCGTTATGGGAACCGTATGATCATGCTCCACGAAGGAAAAATAATATTTGAAGCGGCGGGAGAAGAGAAGAAGTCTCTAAGCGTGGAAGAGGTGGTCAGGCGGTTCGGGGCTGATCTCAAAGACGAGACCTTGCTGTGCTCCTAGCAAAGAGCTGCATGCCTTTATGTTCATGATTCAGAAGCTTTGGATATTTACAAAGCACCGTGTCAGGGCCGTCAGGCTCGATGTAGACATGAATCGAGACGATATTTTCACCCTATAGGCGCCACTCGCTTTTCCTCGGATAGATTTTGAAAATGCTACAAAGATATACTTGCTAACCCTAATCCATCATCTACTTCAGGAGCCTTTCAGGTAATGATCAGGTTATGCGCTATCCCTGATCACCAGCAAGATATTAGCTCCTTACACCGCGATTCTTTGACTAAACGAGTCAAACAAATCTGACAGG
>CAYWMP010000192.1:0-11035 GCA_964459445.1 uncultured Desulfobacteraceae bacterium | reverse complement strand
TCTGAAGCAGCTTGTCCCGTCGTAGCTCTTGCCGCGCCATAGCTTTAGCGACGGCTGGTTAGCGAAGTCGGAAGATTGAGCAAAAGAGGGCGTTCTGCAAAGGTTTCAATGTGATGCCCTACCCCTTCCCAACGAATAACAGCAAGACTAATTAATACAAATTTTTCATAATAAGGTTAATATTTCAATACTTCAAGTAAAAACTATTAAGAATCCCGTCACCGGTCAATACCCTCATATCTTCCACCTCCCGGGTATCCGGGTTTTGCAGAACTTGCATTGCCCGGTTTCCAGGTTTACCTGGGCCAGGTAATAGCCCTTTCTTTCGATGAGGATCCGTTTGCAGTGATGGCAATAGGTATTGCACCCGTCGTGTCCAGGCACATTGCCCAGGTAAGCGTACCGAATCCCTTCCTTCATAGCCGTCTCCCAGAATGCCTCAAGGGTGGCAATGGGTGTCGGCGGCAGGCGCGTCAGCTTGTACTGGGGAAAGAACCTCAAAAAGTGCAGGGGATAATTCGGTCCGAGTTCCTCAAGGATCCACCCGCACATGCGTTTAATCATGTCAACATCATCCACGTAGGTCGGCACGACCAGGGTCGTCATTTCAAACCAGACATTTTCCCGGTGAAGGATTTTGAATGTATCGAGTACCGGCTTCAGCGTGCCTCCGTTTAAACGCCGGTAAATACCGTCGTCAAAGGATTTGAGGTTGATGTTCGCGCCGTCCAGGAATCGACAAAGACTTACCAGAGGATCCTTGTTGATATACCCGTTGGAGACCAGGACATTCTTTAGTTCCCTCTCCTTTCCGAGTTTTGCCGTGTCAAACATATATTCGTAAAAGGTAATGGCTTCTGAATAGGTATAGGCAATGGAGGGGATATTCCTTTCGGTTACCTGGTCTATTACCTCTTTTGGAAACAGTTCATGGTTTCTAACTTCTTCGGGTTTTCGCTGAGAGATCTCCCAATTCTGACAATTCAGGCATCTGAAATTGCATCCGGTGGTGGCAATGGAGAATATGCTGGTTCCCGGATAGAAGTGATTGAGGGGTTTTTTTTCAATGGGATCGATATGAATGGAACAGGGATTTCCATAGACCAGGGAATACAGCTTCCCATCGATGTTGACCTTGGAACGGCAGACGCTTCGATCCCCCGGTCTTAAATAGCAACGATTCGGGCAGATCTGACATTGGACGTTCTTTCCGTCCGAGGCATAATGAAAGGCTTCAATGGACCATTTCCAGGGTTTTGATGGTCCATCTCCTTTAAACACGCGGCCTTTGATGCTTTTGGCGCCGTTTTTCTCTCCCCATGCCAAAGCATTTGAAGGCGATGCGCAAAGGAGTGCCGGGATGCCCATTCCCATGGTCTTGAGGAATTCCTTCCTGGTCATGCGCAGCTTCACGCCTTAAGCCCCTTTTTCTTCGTTAATAAAATTAGTATGTTACTCGAAATCTTAATGAGTATCAAAAAAATAATCGCCGATTGAATACCCATCAAAGGGATGAGTAATGTCCCGGTAATGATCGTGCCGAGGGCCGCACCGGTCAGATCCGCTGCGATACATCCGGCTGCCGGGCTTTTTTCCTCCCCGATCACACTTGTTGCTGCCGGGAACTGGTATCCACAAAAGAAGGAGAACACAAAACAGTAGGCCAGAAAATAGATCTGATGAAGTTCTTTGCTGAAAAAACGGAGCCACAAAAAAAATAGGCAGAGAAGACACAGGAGGATGATATCAGATACCATGAGGCTCAACCTGCCCTTTTCCCTGTGAAGATGCCCCAGTATGGCGCCTGGGAGCAATCCCATTAAGAAAACGGTCACCACGGCGCCGATCTTCAGATAGATGTACCCGTAGATGATCTGAAAGGTGAATATGACGAGCATTTCAACACCCATGGTCGCCAGTCCGGTCGAGAAAAGGATAAATTCCTCCTTTCTCATAAATATGACATAGAGCAGGGCGAGGCCCAACAGGGCCAACAGGAAAATTCTGGGGGAGGTCCCGTGCTTGTGGAACCATTCCTGAAACATGATGCCCATGATTCTCGGCTCAAAATCCCTGTTGATTTGTGGCACCTGAGTTAGGTTTTCCTTGAGTTGTCGAATCCTGTCTTGCGTCACATTGCCGTAATAGAAACCCTCTATATAGGCAGTCGAGACGGCCTTGGCCGCCAATCTGGCAGGGATGTCCTCCCAGAGTCTGCCGTCCCGGCAGAGGAAATAGGCTTCGGCGCCCGGAAGCACCCACACGTTCTCAAAGAGCGACCGCGCAGTACCGTAGATAATGGAAAGCTTTTTCTTCCTCACCTCGCTGATATAGTTGGGCGAGTATTTCATGCCGAAGGATAGAATCCCTTCCTTGTTTAAGACCCTCTTGCACTGGGAAAAAAATTCGAGGGTGAAGAACCGGTTGATCTGATAGGTATCTGGATCAGGTAAATCGATAATGATGGCGTCGTATTTTCTGTCGGTGTTCTTGATATATTGTCTTCCGTCAGAGTTGATGATGCTTAGGCCTGATGTCTTTTTTATAAATCCCAACCCTTGGGCAATGCCCGTCAAAAGGGGATCCAGTTCGACATAGTCCACCCGCTCGGGTTGATGCTTAGCAATCTCACCCAAGGTTTCGCCTAGTCCTCCGCTTACCAGAAGCACATTTTCAACATGCTCAAGCTGACTCAGGGCGTAGTGAACCTTCTCTTCGCTATTGACGATATTCGCGTCTGAATAGAGCGGTGACCCGGATTCCCAGAATGTGTGCTGTGGCCCTTCTTTGGTGATGACAATCCTGCCGTAGGGGGATTCCGTGTAGTTAAGGATATCTCCGTATTGGCCCGACAATGTCGTTCTCTCAAAATCACTGTTCAGGCAAAACAAGTAAAAGACCGCCGCCAGGGCCAGACAGGGGACCAAAAGCAAGTATTTGCGAACCGAAATGAGAATCACCAATGCCGTGATAATCAATAGGCTCGAGGTTAGGGCTAGGGTCTTGAAAGGATTAAACCAATAGACAAGGACAAAACTGAAAAGCACGCCGCCGCATATGTCGCCAATGTTGTCTGTGACATAGAGTTGGCCGGATGTGAAGGGGTAATCTGAATCCGTAAGCACCTTGAGTGCGTAGGGAAGGATGAACCCGACTAAAAGACAATAGGGGGTTGTCGTAGCCAAGATGTATAGGAAGATCTGGTAAAACCCGGGAGAGACGCCGTGAATAAAAATGATATCCCTGAGACCTCTTATAAAGAGTACCTGAAGCAGAGGCCAGAGGGCGGTCACAAGAATAAGGAATGCATATAATGTGGGGTTGGATCTTTTGAAGGGCTTGGCGAGCAGGCTCCCTATTCCGGTCATCAACAACCAGCTAAAAAGCACGAGGGAAATGGTGATTTCATTTCCATGAAACTGGGTGAGGAATTCTCGAATAGAAACGAGCTGAACGGCGATTGAAGAGATGCCGGCCCCGATGATGGACCAAATGATGACGTGTTTTGAGGGTGCTCTGGACAACGAATTTGACAGCAAAGGATTCAAGGTCTTAGGCTTAAGGAAAAACAAAAATACCCGGTCCCAGATTCTTACCTTGTACCCTGCGCCCTATGCCCTATGCCTTTCTTTTACGTCGCAATGACGATCCATCTTCGCCAAGGCTTCGGCGCGACAAAGAAGATGAAGCGCAACGCAGCAGATGGACTTTTTACGAAGCCGTCATTCTTCGAATGCCTGGACCTGATAGAGCGACACCTCCAATTTCTCCTTTCGCCAGGCGTCGCTGTCAAGGCCCGCCTTCATGCATAGATGGGCGAGGAACTGGTTCTTGTCGGGAAGCTGTTCCCAAACCTGAGGAAGAAATGTGGCCTGATGGAAACCCTTCTTGATGATGACGCCGTCAACGCCCGATCTCAATTTGTTAAGGAGGTCGCCGCCGTCACTATAGGCAAGGGGCTTGGGTTCGGTGAGTATACTCACCTCGACCTCTACCTTTTCCCATTCTTTCTTGGACAAAGGGCTGAAACGTGGATCACGAAAGGCGGCGTTTAGTGCATTGACCTTCACCCCATCAAGGACCGACTCTTGGGGGGTAATGTGACCGATACAGCCTCTGAGACGGCCGTCAATAGTCAGTGTGACAAAGGTTCCGCGTTGCTCTTTCATCTTGGCGGAAGAAGCGGCCTCTCCCGAGACCTCATCTTTACATTTAAAGAGATTGTTCTCAATCGTCTTTCTTGCAACAGATATGAGATATTGACCTTCTTCTTCTGTCAGCTTCTCCGATTCGGCCACCCTACTCTCCCTTTCCCCGCCATTGTTTAAAGACTGGTTTCCCAAACTATCTGAATGTTCTTGTTGCTTGACCTCCCGCCCCAGGGCGGGTTTTAAACCAATTGAAATGCTCTGTATTTCTAAGATTGTAGCTATGGGCAGAACCAAAAACAGCATTAAAATCGTCGCGAAAATCAACCTATGGTCCCGTTTTCCTTTTGTGGCCCTGTCAACTCCTGTTCTTCTCTGGATCTCTCCCATAGTCAATTCAATCCTGTATAACTCAAGGGCCAGTCCATTATAGCCCTAATCGATTCCCAGTCAATGACAAACCCCTTGGCTTCTGGACAGCTTAAGGCGGGGCTCTGTTAACCCCACCTCTACCCTCCCACTTTGGAAAGGGGCATAAGCGTTGACTTAAGCAAAGGCTTTGGGCTATCCGAATATCGAATTTCGAACAAGGAATAATAAATGTTGAAGGAATGAAAGATATCTGACTTTGTGGAAAGATTGATTGATTTTGCAGCTCGAATAACTTCTACAGCAGAGGCCTTCAAACAATGTTCCTCATTTGATTCCTGAACCTCTGAATCCTTGCTCGCCTTACTTGTGGTGGGTAAAAATCCCGACCCTTTTTATCTGGTATCAAAACATTGAGATAAAAGACTCATAAAACTTCATAATTCGAAATTTCTTGTTCGATATTCGATATTCATATTCTACTCAACCAAGGATTCGATGGGCTCTATCTCTTGTTTTTGAATTCGTTCAAAGGGGCAATGCTCTTTCTGAGCAAGATTTCAGAGTGTCCATTGATGATATAATCTTTCAGTTCACCGACAATATGATACCCCAGTCTTTCATAAAGCCTGAGGGCCTCTTGGTTAAAGGATGAAACACATATGAACACATTGGGAGCCTCGCGGAAAATCCGTTCCTCGGCAAACTCGATCAGCTTGCTTCCGATTCCCCTATTTCTCCATTCCCTGTGAAGGCCCACGGTTTGGAGATAACCTACAAAGGCACCCTTCATCACGAGTATTAGAAATCCCACCGTCTCATCCCCTAACCTTCCTACATATACCTCTCGCGAAGGATCCTTGAGCATCTTATAGGATTCCTCATAGCTCCTCTGAAGCGTCACCCATGGTTCTGAATTGGCCATGAGCCGAGCACAAGCCTTGGTCTCTTCCTCACCCTGTATCGGCCTAATGACCAGATCAACCGCACCGACAGATAATTCGTTCATAGAAAACCGCCTCCTGCCCACTCAGATATCTTTCTCAGCTACAAGCCATATAAAATCCCTGAATCGCGGAAATAGCCAAAGCATGGGCTGAATCATGATCCTTGCGATCACCTCCTGTAGCCGATCTCCGAAATATATACCTTGGCTGATAAACCCACTCGCCACGACCTTTAGGCCTGCCCGAGTGATTATCTGTTTTAGTTCGGACATCGTATACAGTCGATTGTGCCTGTAATAAAAGGGTTGATTCCTATACCACATCGGTTCTCGATCATATCTCATGATGTCAGAGCAGATATTTTGCCCGGCAAGTAGCTTGATCATGTTTATAATCCGAAGAGCGTTAGGTGTTGTCACGATTAACCTGCCTCCTGGTTTAAGTAAATTTTTCATTTTAACCAGGGGAACAAGAGGCGAATAGTTTAAGTGTTCGATCACTTCTCCCAGAAGAATGGCATCAAAGACGTTTTCTTCAAAGGGCAGATCGTCAGCTTCCACATTTAACTCATAGTATGGAATTCGGCTCTCCCTGCATCGGATTTTGGGTATTTCCTCGTAGTAGAAATCGACGGCCGAGACGTCGCATCCGAGAAGGCTCAAGAGCTTTGTCTGATAACAATAACCACACCCGATATCCAAGACCTTTCTCCCGGACATAAAGGGCAATACATATTCCACCATCTTGAGATACCTTGGACCGTTTTGGCGGAGGTGTTTTATGTTTAGATTCAGCCCATCCAGCCCCAAATAGGCCTCCATCAACATTTTCGAAATCAGCTCGCTCTTCATGGTTCTGAAATCAACTATTTTGGGATTAAATGAAATGTTATTAGTAGGCTTCAGATGCGCCTATTAGTTCCTTGATGCAATGCCGTTTCTTTGATTAAACGAAGAGTCCCGATCGTAATTTTGCAATGCTGGTGGACTAAAGACAATTTTCTAATAATTGATCATTCGAAGGAAATTTGTCAAAAGGTTCAGTTTTGTCCAAGGTCAAGGAAGGCGAAAATTCCAACCGGAGGAATACATGTAGTATTTTGAGGATTGAAATTTGAGCCTGACACAGAGATTGGGCAAAAGAGAACGTTTTGACTCATTTTCAGAATCGAAGAGACAGACATGTCAACCCTCCATCCATTTTACGGGCCTCACTTACATCGAGTTCAATGATATCTTGGCCCAGGGTCTCAAGCTTATTCCTCGTCTTAGGAAATCCACTCGGCATAAGCAGAATACCATTCACGAGAAGGGTGTTCCCTGCATAGTTCTCTTCTGGGTCTAGTATGATTTTGTCATAATTCCTGAAAGCAGGAAGGTCAGAAAAATCCTCGGTTATCAGCAACGTATTACTTCCAACATAATTAACACTCGATTTGAGGTGAAGACCCGCTCCAACAGGCACGGCGATCCATGTATTTCCGTCTTCTTCAAGAATGTGGCCCAGTTGATTTGCCCCTAGGGTATTCGTCCGTTCAGAAACCCCGATAAAGAAATGGTTTCCAACCATGAGCACATCGCCTCCGTCAACGGTCCCTGGTGAGGTGATGCGGACGGTTTTTCGGTACATGCTCAAGACCGGTTCGATTTCATCCGCCTCGCCTTTCCTCGCCTCAGCGCCAGGATTGGTTATGACACCCACATGGGGTGTCACTAAGGCGGTGTCCTCAACAAAATGGGCATCAGGGTATCTCGGCAAGGCATCCAGGACAACAATCTCAAGACCCAGCGATTCAAGGGTTTCAACGTAGGCTTGATGCTGTTTTTGCATCAATTCAAAACTGGACTGTCCCAGGTTGGCCGTGGTCAAACCCTGGGCAAAGTTCATTCCCGGCCTTCTTGCTATGGCGTATTTAAAGTTGTCTGTCATCTTCACTATTTTTAAAAGATATATGTTCGGTTTTGACCGTAGCCAATATTTCAAACCCGGGGTGGGACATGAAGGTCAGCGGACCTGCATGAGTAGAAGGGAACCTTCCCTTGATGAATACCTATATGTGGAATTTTTCGGAGAGCTGTTCGGATTGATCTCCGCTAATATTCAAAAACTTAACACCAATTCCCGGAAACTGCATGGTTTCACCCCATGGGACCGCCCATCTTACCTCCCCAAGAATAACGGTGCTGTCATCCAATTCTCCTAGAGTAAACCAGGCATGATCACCGATCTCCCAGTCATTGCTTGAGAAGATGAAACACCCCCCCCCCGATACATTTATGGTGATGCTTCGCTCAAGGGTGTCTTCTTCAAATCCTTCCTCGCCGGATAGGAGGACATTGAAGTGGATATTTCTTCTAATACTGGCGCGGATGGCCCGCGGCGGAATAGACTGGCATTCTTCGTTGATAAATTCCTCTAGTGTACCTCCCCCCTTGGCCTGTCCGAAATAGAGTGTTTTTATTTCATTTTCTTCGGGATCCCACCTCAATTGCACAACGGGAAATATCTCGAGTATGTCATGGGCTATCTCTTTATCCCCTTTAGGAGCATTTACCTTGGTGCGAAGATCGACCAGGATGCCGTGGCAAGGATTTTCAAGAACGACCTTTCGAAGCTCGCCAAAGGAGGAAACACTATCCACATCAACCCCAAGTTTGGTTAGGGCATTCAAGTATAATTCCTTCTCACTGCTTTCCTTTGACACCAATACAACCCTAGTGCTCATCCCTTGCCTCTTCACTCGAAATCCCGGAGCACACTCAACTCCAGATGCTATTATCAATATTTTATGTCATTAAGCAAGCTTAGTAGGCCTGAATTGACTGATTGCATCATAGGAACACGATTCATCAGATTCCTCTAACGCGCTGCAACAACTATTCCAGTCCCTATCATGACCGTTCCCGCTCCTCGGTTCAGGACCTTTATTGCCCTAGGGCTTGTGAATAAAACTCGCGCACGGGACGCGGCAAAGGAATAGGTGCCCAGGACAACTATCAAAATTGAGGCCACCAACCCGGCGATGATGATTATATCTAAGGTTTGAAGTTCGGAAAGATCAATGAAAGTAGGCAGGAAACCTGCATAAAAGAGAATCACCTTTGGATTTCCCAAGGTGATGACAAGACCTCCAAGAAATCTTTGCCAGCCGTTGCGCCGTTCCAGGCCATGGCTTTGGTTAAGCGGAACCGGCACCTTTGTCCACATCCTGAATCCAAGCCAGACGAGATAGGCCCCGCCCAACAGCTTTATATAGAAGAAAAGGTCGCCCAGTGCGTAGGCCAATGCTGATAATCCAAAAACGGCCAAGAGTAGGAATAAGAGATCACCAATCACGATGCCTCCGACGACGCCGACTGAAGACCTAAATCCCGACGAAAGTGCCTGGGAGACCGTCGCAAATACGCCCGGCCCGGGGCTTATTGCCAGGATCAACATCGCAGCCGAAAAAGCCAGGATTGATTGAATTGTCATCCTATAACTCCTTGATCAGAGGCAAGAGCATAACAGACCAAAATCATTTATTCGACTCTGTTCAGCTTTTAATCAGACGTTTCTTAAAGCCTTTGTGTGCATCGGACCTATATCCGAGTGACTCATAGAATTTGTGGGCTTCTTTCCTTTCAGACTCGGTGACAAATATGATATAGGAGCAGCAGCGTTCAACAGCGATTTTCTCCAATTCGTGCATTAAAGATGATCCTATGTTTCCACGCCGCTGTTGTTTATCGACAATAACATCCTCCACAACCATGAAGGGTTTGCAATCGCCGTAGAGCTCTTCACAGATGACACCCATGACCGAACCGACCAGGCGATTCTGGTGCTCAGCCATTAAAAATATGTAGTTCTGGTTTCTTTTGAGCCTTTGAAATGTCCTTCGCATTTTCTCCAACGAAGACTCTTGACCCCAAAATTGTTTGTAAAGCCCAGCCAATCCTGAAAGGTCATCTTCTATCAGTTCTCTAATTTCCATAGCTTCCTTCATGTCCAGCTAACGATACTCATAACCATTGGGCCGGTTTTTTTTGGTCCATCTGGTTCATGAATTTGTTCGATGCCAATCATAAAAATATCTATGGTGCTATCAGTTTTACAGTAGGAAAGTATGATTGATATCTTGAAACATCCCTGGTTAATAGATCTAAGTTTAATACTGCGGCTTGTGCACCAATAAAAAAATCAGGCAAGGGTGTCCTTTTCCTTCCCTTTCTTCTCTTATATTTGATGTATGCTTTTCCAGCCAGGAAGAGTGCTTCTTTTGGGATCTCCAGAAGTTGGAATCCAGCCTTGCTTATTGCAAACTCCAAATCCTCTATAAGCCTAAATCCAATCGATATTTCAGAATAGATTATTGAATTGATGTACAATGAAGTGTGGTCGCTGTATTCCTCCAATTTCGATTCGGACCAATCAGCCCATTTCAAATCATTGAGAAAAACATCCAGGATGACATTCGAATCAACAAGAACTCCTTTCATTTGCCTCCCCGTGTAAGAGCCATTATCTCGTCTGTTGTCATTTTAACATTGCATATTCCCCTCAACTTTCTGAAATTATGAGTTGTTTTCGCCTTGCCTTTCCTTTTCACCAAATAAACCCGATCTTTCTCCTCTATGAAATCAATCTCAACGGCAGGCGTGATCCCTAGTTTTTCGCGAATTTCCTGTGGAATCGTAACTTGCCCTTTTGTTGTAACTCTCATGACCCCACCTCCGGTAATAGTAATACCGGTAATAGTAATACCCAAATTATTATTTGTCAAACATGAATTTTCGGCATCGAACGAAAAGCTCAGCCGCGGCGGCTTTTTGCGCTTCGCTGCAAGAGCAAGGTTGTACATTTATATGAAACCATTCCAATATAATCGTATCATCACTTGACATCATTTGCATGTGTATATATTATCCATTTCATACACACCACATAGAGAGGGCGAGACGATGCGCACCAATATTAACATAGATGATAAACTTATGACTGAGGCCATGACACTCAGCCAGCTAAAAACCAAAAAAGCTGTTGTTGAGACCGGACTTAAGCTTTTAGTCCAAATTAAGAAACAAGAGCGAATCAAAAGCTTGCGTGGAAAACTGAAATGGGATGGTGACCTTGATGCAATGAGGTTAGATCAGTGATTCTGGTCGACTCATCCGTATGGATCGATTATTTCAACGGCATTCCCACATGGCAAACAGACTTGCTTGACTCTTATCTCTCGAATGTTCCCGTCATCATCGGAGATTTGATTCTCACAGAAGTCCTTCAAGGTTTCAGATCGAATAAGGATTACAGAACTGCCAAGAACTTCCTTAGCGCCCTCCCATTTCGCCAAATCGGTGGATACAGTGTCGCCGTTCAAAGTGCCCAGAATTACCGACGCCTTCGAAAATCCGGTGTCACGGTACGAAAAACGATTGATATAATTATCGCGACTTTCTGTGTTATTGAAGGGTTGATCTTGCTCCATGATGACCGTGATTTTGATCCCATGGTATCTCACTTCTCCCTTAAGACACCGACACCACGATAGTTTCGTATCGCCGATTGCCTCTTTTTTCTTGATGTAAA
>CAYWMP010000191.1:0-11094 GCA_964459445.1 uncultured Desulfobacteraceae bacterium | reverse complement strand
TGATTGGGAAAGGAGGTGAACTTTATGACCGCAAAACGTAAAGTAGAAGTCTTTAGCGCCGGTTGCCCCGTGTGCAATGATGCCCTTGATATGATAAAGGGCATTTCTTGCGAGGATTGCGATGTCCAGGTGATGGATATGAATGATTCAGTGGTGGCGGAACGTGCCAGGAAGCTCGGCATTCGATCGGTGCCCGCAATTGTGATTGACGGCAAACTGGCGGATTGCTGCGCCGGGCGAGGCCCGGATGAGGCAACCTTGAAGGCCGCCGGGATAGGTGAAAGGCTTTCTTAACCTATCGGGCACATGAGGCGCCGCCGGGATTTCAGCGAGTGAGTCAACCCTATCGTTGCATAAAAATCATGGCAAGATATTTTCAAAGACAAGAATAGCAAGGCTTTCAGTTTCATAGACATTTTTTTCTGGAAACAACAAATGGTGAAATCCAGACGGCTAAGCAAGAATTGCCATGTTTTTTACCCTGCGGGAAAGCCGAGGACACCGCATCTCCTTCGTTGTCAAGGGTTCGCAGTAGCATACTACAGCTTCACCCTTGACGCCTCGGATCTACGGCATCCTCGACTTTTGCAGCGTTAGGGTCAAGAAAGATGCTTGCGGGGAACTTTCATAATGAAAATTTCCAACTTAAAACCAATCCTAGTCAGCCTGCCCTCCGCGATTGTTGCTGCATCTTGCTGCGTTCTTCCTCTCGCTGTCGTCTTGCTTGGAATCGGGAGTGGGGCCTTCATGATGTATACCATGAAGTACAGCGTTATCTTCATTCCCATTGGAATCGTCGGGGTAGGCCTCGGGTATATTTTTTATTTCCGTGAGAAGAAAAAGTGTAATGCCCTGGCATGCCGGATGGTCGGCGGGAAGTTTAACCTTACCGTCCTGATAATGGCAACGTTTGTGGTCGTCATAGCGATCATGTTCACCCTACTCCCGGAGACTATCGCCCCTTTGTTGACTGGAGGTTAATGAGTGTAAGGATTATTGTCATGAGAAAATTTTCCCTTTTCTTGCTTTCACTGGTGACCCTCCTTGTAGTACTGGGCATTTCCTTACCGGCCTTTGCCGCCACGGACAAAGTCACGCTCCAAATTGAGGGTATGACATGAGCAGTATGACCGTTGATCATAAAAAGGGCCCTGGAAGGGCTTGAAGGTGTAGAAAAAACAAGCATCAGCTATAAGACAAAAATGGGAGAGGTGCTTTTCAATCCGAACAAGGTAACACCTGCTGATATTTTAAACAGGGTAAACCAGATTGGTTTCAAGGCAAAAATGATTGAGGAATAGAGACGACGAATGAATGATTTGATCTGTTATTGCTTTGAATATACAAGGCAAGATATTGAGCGGGACTTTCTCCAAAACGGCCGATCAAGCATCATGGAGAGAATCACGGCGGAAAAAAAGGCAGGGGGCTGCGACTGCGCTGACAAGAATCCTAAGGGCAAGTGATGTCTGCCTGACGTCCGCCGGGTGGCGGAAGAGGCAAATAAAAGAAACTTGGGCAAAAGGGTCAATCTGGAAGCAATTCGTCAATATTAAGGAGTTATCCAAAATGGAGTAAAGAACGAGGAGAGGAAGATGAACCCCTCCTCTCTTCGCGCAGCTATCTCCTGGTTCATTTTTGGATTTTTGCTGAAAGGGCTCCTATCATGTTCTTCATATCCGCAGGATCCCCGGTGGGATGAAGCACAATCATTAGCATCTCCCATTTCCCAAAGGGTGCCTCGTTCAGCGGAGCCGAATATATGCCGCCTCCATTGGAATCTGTCTTGAACATGTAGGGAGGCTTCCCTGCACCTGCCTCGTGTTTCTTGGGTTTCATGTTTACAAACCAAGCCGTATAGACCTCATTTGGGCGGAGTCCCTTGGACCGGATGCTTATACTTTGATCGCTAATGACGGCTGTTCCGCTTGCTCCTGGATGCTTTTTGGTAGCCATCAAGGAGATCTCCGTTTCCGCAGCTACTGCCAAGGAAACAGCACCGAAGGCCAATATGGCGAAGCTAATTGCCAAAACAATTATTCTTTTTTTGGTGTTCATGATGAACCTCCTCTAATGCATTCACTGTTTTGGCCTTTTAGTCGCTTGAGGCTTGAAGTCCTTACCCCGAAATCCTGAGAATGCCAGGACCAAAGGAGATTGAGGGGGAGAAAAGAACTGGGTTGGATCACACCTTATATCGTTTTACCTTGTCAAAGGGGGCTTTCGTGCAGAAAGTGCATGGTACACATTGTCATAAGGCGTTACGCACCTTCGGAATGAACGCCCTCTTCCACGGTGAATTAAGAAGAAAGCGATACCACAATGTTCCTTGACACCCATTTGATGATTCTTATTTTGGATTGTAATCTTTAAAGGGAGGTAACTAAGATGGAAACCACAAAATTGTCGATACCTAATATCTCATGCGGACACTGTGTCATGACCATCCAAAGAGAAATTAATGAAATGGAAGGCGTATCAAAGGTTGAAGGCGATCCTTCCAACAAAGAAGTCACCATAGACTGGGATGCTCCCGCTTCCCTGGACAAGATCAAGGCGACGCTGCAAGAGATTAATTATCCGGCCGAATAAAATCGCTATGCGATTTTATATAGCGTTCAGCCACCGGCTGAACTTAATAGAGCGACAAGGTCGCGTTTTATAAAATCATCGAACAAAGTGAGATTATTTTATTGGCTGACCAAAACATCACCCTCCCCCTAACCGGCATGACCTGTGCCAACTGCGCCATGAACATCGAGCGTAATGTTAAGAAGCTCGAAGGCGTGAAGGAGGCCAATGTCAATTTCGCCGCTGAACAGGCCGCCATATCCTTTGATCCTGCCGAGATCCGGATCTCCAAACTCGTAGAGAAAATCCATGATGTGGGTTATGGAGTCCCAAAAGCAACCGTTGAATTTCCCGTCACCGGCATGACCTGCGCCAACTGCGCTATGACCATTGAAAGGACCTTGAACAAAAAGGTCCCCGGGGTGCTTAACGCATCCGTCAACTTCGCGGCCGAACGGGTCCTTGCAGAATACCTCCCCACAATCACCAACCCTGACGAGATGATCGCGGCCATTGAGAAGGCAGGATATGGGGCCATCCGGCCCGAAGAAATGCTTGAGGGAGAAGACGCCGAACAGGCCGCACGCGACGCGGAGATAAGGGATCAGACCAGAAAATTTATTTTCGGCATCCTCTTCACGACACCATTATTCTTCCTCAGCATGGGTCGAGACTTCGCTCTTCTTGGCGCCTGGAGTCACGCGCTCTGGGTGAATTGGCTTTTCTGGGCCCTGGCGACGCCCGTCCAATTCTACACCGGTTGGGATTATTATACGGGTGGGTGGAAGAGCCTGAGAAACAAAAGCGCCAACATGGATGTCCTGGTGGCCATGGGTTCCTCTGTGGCCTACTTTTACTCCCTCGCCCTGCTCCTTTATCCCCCCTTGGGTGAACACGTCTATTTTGAAACCTCGGCCGTCATCATTACGTTGATCAAACTCGGCAAAATGCTCGAAGCCAGGACAAAGGGCCGTACCGGGGGCGCCATTCGGAAGTTGATGGGTCTTCGTCCCAAAACGGCAACCATACTCGAAAACGGAAATGAAAGGGACATCCCCCTTACGCTGGTCAAAGTAGGAGATGTGCTCATCGTCCGGCCCGGTGAAAGCATTCCGGTTGACGGCGTTGTTCTTGAAGGATCATCCAGCGTTGATGAATCCATGCTCACCGGAGAACCTATCCCGGTAGACAAAGAACCGGGGGATGCGATTACGGGGGGGACAATCAATGGCCAAGGTCGCCTCAAATTTGAAGCCCAAAAGGTCGGAAAAGATACCGCCCTTGCCAGAATCATCCGCATGGTACAGGAGGCCCAGGGGAGCAAGGCGCCTATTCAGGCCCTGGCGGACAGGGTGGCAGCCGTGTTCGTCCCATCCGTTATAGGCATCGCTTTTCTCACATTTCTTATCTGGTGGATGCTTGGGGGTGAATTTGTACCTGCCATGATCAGATTGGTTGCCGTACTGGTGATAGCCTGCCCCTGCGCCCTGGGGCTTGCCACGCCCACGGCCATCATGGCCGGAACCGGAAAGGGCGCGGAGAAGGGCATCCTCTTCAAGGACAGTGAAGCCCTTGAAACAGCCACAAAATTGGACACGATCCTATTGGATAAGACCGGAACCATCACGATCGGCGAACCCTCTGTGGTCAATGTTCTGGTTCTGGATAACCTTGTCGAGGACGAGAATGCCCTCCTTCGAATCGGCGCCACGGTTGAAAGGGGTTCTGAACACCCCCTGGGCAAGGCCATCGTCAAAGAGGGGGAAGATAGAAACCTCGACCTGATGGAGCCCGAGGGATTTCTCGCATCAAGGGGTCTTGGCGTGCAGGCAAAGGTAGACGGGAGCGAGGTTCTTGTAGGCAAGCCAAACTGGTTCGAGGAATTAGGCCTGGATTTAGGCCATGCCAAAGATCAGATCCAAGCTCTACAAGCGGAGGGAAAGACCGTCATGGGCGTCGTGATCGATAGGTCGCTCGCCGGCCTCATCGCGGTAGCTGACAAGGTCAAGCCCGAATCCGCCCAGGCCATTGCCCAGCTTCAGGAGCAGAAACTAAAAGTGGTCATGCTGACCGGCGACAATGCCCAGACCGCCAAGGCCATCGCATCCGAAGTCAATGCGGATCAGGTGGTTGCAGAAGTCCTGCCCGAAGAAAAATCCGCCAAGGTCAAAGAATTTCAAGACAGGGGATCAAAGGTGGGCATGGTTGGAGACGGCATCAACGATGCCCCGGCACTGGCCCAGGCCGATGTGGGTATGGCTATCGGCACCGGAACCGACGTGGCCATCGAAACCGGAGACGTGATCCTGGCCAGCGGCAGCCTGAGCGGCATTTCCAAAGCCATTCATCTGAGTCGAATTACCATGAGCACCATAAAGCAGAATCTCTTCTCCGCTTTCTTTTATAATGTGATGTTGATCCCGGTTGCGGCAGGGGTCCTTTACCCCTTTGAATTCATGCCCAACTTTTTGAGGCAACTCCACCCCATCCTGGCCGCCTTTGCCATGGCCATGAGCAGTATCACCGTCGTCTCCAACAGCCTTCGACTATACAGAAAGAAAATCCCCTAGAAAGACCAGCGATACTTTCCTGGCGTTACGGCTTTCCCTCGCTTTTTCACTTCTTTTTAGATTCCTTTTTGACGGCAATATAGGTTTCTTCATAAATCGTCTTGCGTGGGCCGATCGCGATTAACTCAATAATTTTTTTCGCGGCGATACGATAAATGATTCTGAATCGGCCTACTCTATAACTCCGAAGGCCCTCAAGATCCTCTTTGAGGGAATTACCCACATTCGGATTCGATAGGAGATGCTGCAATCCGGCCTTGACTTTCCTTTTCAGTTGAGGGTGTAAGTTTCGAACTAGATCCGCAGATTCATCTGGGACGCGGAGTTGGTAAGGAGTTTTTCTCCGGGAGGTCATTATTCGCTGAACAGTTCATCGAGCGTGTAGAGATTGCTTTTGCCTTTTAATGAAGAAAGTCCCTTCTCAATCTCCCTCATAAGATCCGTATCCCTTTTAATCTCAAGGGTTTCTTTCCAGCTATCATACTCATCTGGACTGACAAGAACGGCCGCCGGTCGACCATTCTTCGTAATCAATACTTCCTGGTCAGTAGTATGAACCCTTTCCACCAATTCGCTCAGTTTCATTTTCGCCTCAGACAAAGATAGTGTTTTCATAAATAGACCTATATATTAGTTGACTAGAATTATGGTCAATATTATTCTGTCATTTGGAAAATGTCAATACCAACCCTATTATTTTACCATCCTTTCGAGATACCCATTAAGTTCCGATTGGGTTAAGGCTGTGTCATCATAGAACATCCGAACCAGCTTAAGACACTTCACTTTGAGGCCATTGTCTTCTATGGCCTCCCTCATAGACAATTTGTTGCTGGTGTCATAGAAGTCTTTTAGCAATCTAAATAGCTCCTGAATAAACACCTCCCTGTTTTCCTTTTCTCTTGATGTCTCCGACACGTAGCCAAGCAAAGAGAATAAATTATCACGATATTTTGTGTATTGTCCGTAATTATAGTAGTGCATCTCCCTATGTTCGAGATACACTTTCGGTGCAAATTTCTCAATCCGGTTGATCACGATCTGGAGTTCGTCATCGACTTCATAATGCTTCTTCCTGGATCTAAAAAGATTCCATGCCATAAAATGCTCCTACGACAATTAGGTCCATTTTTCCCTAGGCGGGCATGCAAAGCACGGCCCTAATATTCGTGTCAAACATGTTGGCGGCAAAGGCCGGTTTCATCACCACGGCCGTATCCGCTCCGTGGCCGCTTCCCCCGATTACAACCACCTCCTCTTCGGGATTAATATACCCATGTTCGACGGCCATCAGGGCAATCTCAACACAGACCTTAGTCCCCTGTGAGAACATTCGCAGGGTATCGGCCACTATAAACAGGGGAAGGATACCTCCCTTATATTTACTTTGAAAGGCTTTCTCCACACCGCTCAGGGCATGGAGTCCCCGAACGATCCGAATTTCCTTTTCGAGGAGGGCGTCTCGGTTGGTGTTAAACTCCTCCACCGCTTTCCTGTTACTGCTTCCGGCACAATAGGTGACCGCAACGATCTCAATGGACGCCTTTGCCTTTTGATGGAGTTCTAAAGCCGTCTTTCCCGTGGATGAGGCCACAACGATTTTTCCTATATTTCGTTCCTCACAACAAGCAAGGGCAATATCCAGGGCTTTATCGGTATTTGCCGGACCCCCTTTATCAAAATAGAAAACCTTGCTTTCAATGCCTATTCCCATATTCGTTCCTCCTGTTCATTAAAAAAAATTCCGCCCAATAGGCGATCTTCAGAAAAATGGCGCTTTGTTCTGTGAGGTATTGCCATGAAGGGTATTTGCCTTCGTCGTTTATGGAAGAAGACTTTCAATGGCAGGAATTAAGGTGGAGATATTCTTTATCTCGATGCATACACCGTCTCAGCTGAATTAAGAATGGCATCTCTACGAATATAGTTCCGGCTGAAGCTAAGCCCGCGCCTGCTGACGATGTCCACATCGCACCCAAATATTTGCCGCAGTTCCCTCTCCATTCGGACTAGATCAAAGAGTGTATGGTGCGAGTTGTCTCCAAATGTGACTAGGACATCGATGTCACTATCCGGTGTGAAATTATCGGTAAGCACGGAACCAAAAAGAGAGAAATCCTTAATGTCCCATTTTTTGCAGAAAGCTGTGATTTCCTTTTCAGGAATGTCAAATTTTCTTTTGCCCATCATTCAAGCTCTTAGATTTCACAGATTTTCATGTGAGGTCTTCCCGATTATAGCTGAAGGATGCCTTATGTCAAATCAAGCTTTTCCCTGACAGCCGCTGAATTCCAAGCTCCCTGCCGTAATCTTTAGAAATCACAGAACACTGACTTCTGACCCTCAGGCTTCTTGTTTCTTTTTCCCAACATCAATGCGTAAGTTGCGTTGGAACCACCGTCCCGTTTCACGGGTGGGTATATCACCTGGCATCGTGGTAGGAAAGCTTCAAAGGGAAGGGCACATCAAACCTTCCTTGCACAACGGCCTACGCACGATGTTTGAATGGAATTCAAGCGGGTGACAGCAACGTAGCCTCTCATCTAGGCACCGGCTCATCAAGCATCCAGTAACTTGCAACCTTTACCCGCCATATTTCTGGCGGGCCAACGCGCAACCCACCAAAATCAAACTCAATCACCTTTTTCTGTAGTTTTTTTTATGTCCATACTTTTTGGGTGCTTGAAGCTTTCTATACTTGGCCTAGTTCCCCCAATCCTCAGAGGCATTAGGGTAGACGCTTTTTTGAAATTAGGCCCATTGAAATCGTTTTTTAAGATCGTTGCAATGGGATTGAGGAAGAACACCATCATGCTGAAGCCTGCCTACAATGATGCCTGGAGCGATGCCGAGGTTTATGGCAAATCTCCGAATAGCTGCTTTACTCCATTTTCCTGAGGCTAAAAAGCGGCGATATTCTAAGGAGGGGATCAGTATATTGGTGGCAAAGGCGTTTGCCTCATCTTCTTTCCGGGTGTTCATCTTTGCAGGAGATCCCTCTATGAAAATGTCCTTTTTGCCGTGTTTGAGGATGTGTCCGGCTTCATGGAAAAAGGAGAACCAGAGATGGTCATCGGATTTGTGGCGCAAACTAAGTTGAATGAGTGCTTTATCGGGTGACAGCCAACGTGTCGCGCCACTTGCCCTTGTCTTGGGAAGTTCAGGCACAAACACCACGGCAACACCGCAGGAGGCAATTAAATTAATCAATTCAGGTTGGAAAACCTCCGGAGGTTCTACTGTTAGCAGCCGAACTTGTTTGAGTGTTTTGAGAAATTTTGATGAATCGTAAGCAGGGCAATCTATTTTTTTAGCCTCTTGCTCCCCTTTTCGTAACCAACAAACTAAAGCCTGACTATCTGTTTTATATACATTCGATTTTCGAAAGGACACCTGACCCAAAAGCCCTTTTTCGAATGATATCCACTGAGCCGGTGAGGCGATGCCCAAGAAATTCAAAATATTTTGGAGTTGTTGCACCTTATCTCTTGGTTTTTGAATCCATCCAAACTTTGCCATGGCGCTAATAGGTATCTGTTCTAGCCAGGATAAATAGCTTCTTAAAAGAGCTTCTTCGTCCTGCTTAGCCATGAATTCCCGATAGTGTCTTTCCCTATTGTTCCAAAAGGAAGCCGGTACACCGATAACTCGCTCAAGCTCAATAGCCATCCGAGGGGTTATAGGCGCCTTGCCCTTGATGATTTCATTGATCATCTTTTTGGACCGGCCGGTCCGGTCGGCCAGTTGAGCTTGAGACATGCCAAGTGCTTCAAGAGTCTCAAGAAGAGTTTCGCCAGGCGGCGACACAAAGTCCGGACGATATTGATTAAGGGAAGATTCACTCATGGGTATCTTCTACTCCTATGATCTCAATGATTGTTATTTGGCTCCAGTCAAGCCCTCCGGAAGGGTTTTGGGGTATTGGGTCATTGCACGGGCGAAATGTTAATCTGTACGGATGATCTAAATCGACGGATAATTGACCTGCTCTATTGCCTTTTAGTTCATGACATCGAGCTTGTGGAAGGAAACGGATTTCCAATAAATTGTTGGCAGCTCTAAGTTCATCGAGCCTTCGTCTGATGAGGGTGGCGCGTCGCTGCCCATGGGCTCGGACTAATCTCTTGTGTTCATTACATTGTTTCTGAAATTTTTTGGTCTTGAAGAGAATATCCATTCAGCTCAGGTAGGATAGCAAGTCACCAAAGAGATGTCAATGCAATTAACGTAATAGGTTAACGAAAACCAAACAGCATGATTCTCACGAAATTGCCATCGATAGAACTCTTGTTCATCAACATCAACCCATGTCTCCTTTTGCCGTCCCGGACAGGTTCTGTTACGTTACTTATTTACTTATGGACGTCCCGTTTTCTTGACATAATTTTAGTTGACATTTTTCTTTATTATGATAGACTTTTTTCAATCCGTTTTTACGGAGGTGGATGGCGCAAGCCATCGGGCCCGTAAGGGCCTTTTTTTTTGCCTACAGAAATTTTTTGCCAAAGACTGTTCCTTCCTGCTGATAATATTTCTGCTGCAAAATCCTTATTATTTTCTGTGAAAAAGGCGCAAGAGCCCGCCCAAGCAACCCTTCTTTATCCAATATTTCTGCGCGACTGGGATGAGCAAGTATATCTGCCAGTTGGAGACCGCTAACATTGGCCGTCTTTGGTTTAACCTTTAGTTGCCGGCTCGTGAAACACCGTTGGAACTCTGATGGCTCGATGTATTCTGTGCCTTGTTGCCAAAGTCGATGATACGAATCTTTGAGCCTTCGATCTTCTTTTCCGCCACGTGACTCCGCCATAACATCACCTATGGTGTTTTGCCTATTCAGCCAGAAATTAAAACGTTCCAGCAAAATCGCAAGGCAGTAATGATAGGGGTCATAACGCCAAGTGGCATAGGTGTCACGATGTCTCTTTTTATCCAAGCAAACGGTTATGACCGTGTACTCCCACTGAGTTAAGCATTCCAACAGATCCCTGTCAAAAGCCCTCCTCTTTTCAGGATCTTTCAATGCTTGAAATGGGAACTTGGCGCCAAGAAGTTCTTTGCGGTGAAAAACGACGGGATCATCTGGATGGGAATCAAAGTACTTGGTTTTTAGATCCTCCATTTCAGGATGAAGCTCTTCCTTCACATGGTCCAAACTAATAATGGCACCGGTAAGGCTTAGAAACCGATGGTTCGGGTTATCGGAGCTTTGCAGGTCCGGATTACCCACCCTCGTCTACATACATGCGATATTTGCTCATACCGCAAGTGTTCTCCCTTTAAATGAAAGACTTTTAACCCCTGCCGTGGATTGGGCGGGCATCCGATTCAACATAAATGCTGACTGTTCACTCGCGCAGCAACGTAACCCCCCTTATTCATTCTTCTTTAACTTGGTTTTTTGCGGCGTCCCTAGTCTTGTGTGGCGATGGCGATTTGACAAATGTGAATTTGAGGATCTAGTCTTCGATAAAATAGTCGGAATCTATTTTTTTGATTTCGTATGAAGCTGCGGGAGAAACGCCTACATTGTGCTCTATCATTAGCTCCGCCAACCGTTGTCCATCGATGAGGATGATTTTGCTTTCGATGTTTGTCACATAATCAAGGGCTTCTTTGCTGAAATTGGATGTTGTGATGAATATGCCTTTTCTAGCCCGTTGTCCTTGAAGTGCGCCCGCAAATTTCTGTATCTCCGGCCTACCAACCGTGTTTTCCCATCGCTTTGCCTGAATATAGATGATGTCCAGTCCAAGCTTATCTTCTTTGATAATGCCGTCAATGCCCTCGTCCCCTGCCTTGCCAACTGCCTGCCCTGCCTCTTTCCGCGAACCGCCGTAACCCATTTTTACCAAAACATCAATGACCAAACGCTTGAAAAATTGAGGTGAACAATCTTTGATGGTCTCGTAAAAAGTCAGCATTAAAAATCGGAAAAAAATGAATCGTAATA
>CAYWMP010000190.1:9224-11123 GCA_964459445.1 uncultured Desulfobacteraceae bacterium | reverse complement strand
TTAAGGGCCATGTTTGTCCGCCGTGGTTCCTTTCATTACAGTCTAAATATGGTCATCGATCAATCTATGCTTGTCAAGCGGAAGCTGCTAAATAGTTCAATTTAAACAATAAATACTACTTGGCGGATTCACTATCAAAGCTTGCAAGAGGACTGTAACCTTATGAAAATTCGCTTTCCAGGGTCAGAACGATGGGATAAAGTGGAACGACTATTTCAGGAGATTGAATCATTGCCGGCGTAAAGCAGGTAAATTTCTATGCTGACTGAAAGTCCTTTTTTTTGAACCGCAGAACCGCAGAACAAGAAACCGCAGAATATCGAAGTGAAAGGCTTAGGTTTTTCTCTCCAAAACTTCTGAGGTTCGAAATTCCTTGTTCGTTATTCGATATTCAATATCCCAAAGACACTAAACCCAGCTTTGATAGAGACTGAAAAACAAAGGCTTTGAAGCTGGCAACTTGGAAAACAAAAGTAAGAAAAAGATATATACCAAGATGGAGATAGAAGCCATGGTAAAAACTGAAAAGACCTTTCGCGCGGCTGCTGTACAACTCTCGCCGGTCCTTTTCGACAGGGACGGCACGTTGGAAAAGATTGTTAAAAGCATCGAAAGATGCGGTCAGGAAGGGATAGAACTTGCAGTTTTTCCGGAGACAATCATCCCCAACTATCCCTATTTTGCCTGGGTGGAACCGCCGGCGGTCATTGCTGAACGCCACGGGAAGCTTCATGAGCAAGCTGTCCAAGTTCCGGGGCCCGTTACGGATGCATTAGCGGCTGCTGTAAAAAAGGCCGGAATGGTTGTGGTCATCGGCGTCAACGAGAGGGAAGGGTACAGCCTGTACAATACCCAATTGGTTTTGGACTCAGACGGCTCGCTGCTTGGCAAAAGACGAAAGATCATGCCCACATTTCATGAACGCATGATATGGGGGTGGGGTGACGGCAGCGGTCTCAAGGCTTTTGATACCGCAGTCGGGCGCATCGGTGCGCTTATCTGCTGGGAGCACTACATGCCCCTGGCGCGGTATGCGTTGATCTGTGAACGGGAAGAGATCCATTGTTCCCATTTCCCCGGGTCCATGGGAGGCGATTCCATGTCAGAGCAGATCGATGCGGCGATTCGGCACCACGCCGTGGAATCAGGGGCCTTTGTAGTCAATGCTACGGGATGGTTATCTGTAGAGCAACGAACTGAAATCGCCAAGAAAGAGCCCTTGGCAAAGTATCTAAAAGGCGGCCTTTGCACGGGCATCGTATCTCCCTATGGGCTTTATCTTGCCGGCCCTTTACCGGAAGGCGAGGGGATGGCCGTTGCTGAAATCAATCTCAAGACCATCACGCAGCAGAAAAACGTGCTCGACACGGTGGGGCACTATTCAAGACCGGATATCCTTCGACTCCTGATCGATCGCTCTCCACGTCCGGTAGTTGAAGAGATGACGCGCCATTTTGATGAGATATCTGAACCGGGTCCCGAAGCGGGAGACGAGGATACCGCCCGTAATTGAGGATTGCCCTGTAACATTTCAAAGCCATATCTATTTCACCGCAAAGACGCCGAGGACGCTGAGAAAAGCCTTTTTTCATTTGCCGTTGAGAGGACGGTAAATGAAAAGTGCCTCATCACTGAGGGGAATGGCATAATCAAGGTTATACATATAAACGGTTCGCGTCATTTGTTCTTACAATTTCAAGATATCTTTTAGCCTTCCGGCGTCCCTGCTTTGCCATAGCCAATGCGGCGGCGGGTCAGCGGAAGGCAAAAAAAATCTCTGCATTCTTTGCGACTCAGCGGTGAATAGGTATCGCAGCTATTGATCAGTATTCAAGTGTCTGAATCATGGATACTTCAAGAGATGATTGCGACCATCCCCCATAGATGTTAAACTTATCG
>CAYWMP010000190.1:0-9124 GCA_964459445.1 uncultured Desulfobacteraceae bacterium | reverse complement strand
GACCATCGGGTTTTTGTTCAGGGCGAAGAGGTGGAGAGCATTGTCGATCATCCCATATCGGCGCCTCCGGCCATGGCCATGGCTGAAACATTTGAGCAGGCCGAAGAGGGGAAAAGAGCGGATCTTTTTACGGCCCAATCACATCTTACCGGAGAATCCATAAACCGCTTTACTCACGTTCAACACAGTGTGGATGACCTGGTCAACAAGATCCTCATGCTTCGCGAGATGGGCAGGGAGACGGCCTGTTGCTTTCAGCGTTGCGCGGGTCTTGACTGTATAAATACGGTCTATGCCATCACGCATGAATTGGATCGGGAAAAGGGTTCCAGTTACCACGACCGTTTCAAAGACTATGTCAAATACATCCAGGGAAACGATCTTGTCACCGCTGCCTGTATGACCGATACTAAAGGAGACAGGAGTCTCCCGCCTTCAGAACAAGAAGATAAAGATCAGTATCTGCATGTGGTTGATGAAAGAAATGGCGGAATACTCGTACGGGGCGCAAAGATGCATATTACCGGAGGGGTCAATTCCCATGAACTGGTCGTCGTTCCGACAAGGGCCTTGAGGGAACAGGACAAAGACTACGCCGTCGCCTTTGCTATTCCGGCGGATACAAAAGGAGTTACCTTCATTTACGGACGACAGCCCTCGGATACCAGACGCCTCGAGGATGGGCGATTGGATGTGGGCAATTTCCATTACGGCGGCTGCGAGGCCCTGGTGGTTTTCGATGATGTCTTTATACCCGAGGAGAGAATCTTCATGAAAGGGGAATACCAGATGGCCGGCAGGCTCGTGGAGCTCTTTGCAGCACACCACAGGGCCAGCTACGGCGGATGCAAGGTTGGGGTCGGGGACGTCCTCATCGGCGCGACTGCGGCCATTGCAGAAGCCCATGGGACACACAGGAGTTCACACATCAAGGACAAACTGGCAGAGATGGTCCATCTCAACGAAACACTGCACGCGGGCGCCCTGGCGAGCGCCGGCAAAGGCTACATGACCCCAAGTGGCGCTTACGCGGTAGATCCCCTCATGGCCAATGTCTGCAAGCTCAATGTAACGCGGTTTCCCTTTGAAATATCCCGGCTGGCCCAGGACATCGCAGGCGGCATATTGGTGACCATGCCTTCCCTCCTGGACAAGGACAATCCGCAAATCGGCGATTATGTAAAGAAATACCTGGTTGGAAAAACGGGCGTGGATGCTGAAAGACGGATTCGGATACTTCGCCTCATAGAAAACATCACTTTGGGAACGGGTTCAGTATCCTACCTCACCGAATCCATTCACGGCGCGGGATCCCCTCAGGCCCAAAAGATCATGATCTCGCGTTTGGCGGACCTGGAATCTGCAAAGTCCTATGCGTTTAAACTATGCGGAATAGACTCTTCAGAGAAGTAGGAATGATACGGTAAGCAAGATTTGAGGCAACAGTCCAGGAGGTATCAGACAGGATAAACATGATTGCCAGGATGCTTTATCTCTCACTGAGAACTCAAAGCAATATCATGGGCCGCGGAATATTTGAATAGATCGTCAAAAGCCTTATGTGGATCACCTGATAACAATAATAAGCTTACTTATTATTGTCACTCAAGCTCTCCAAATTGGTTCCGATATAGCTATATCGAAACCCCGCTTCATGCGGTGCTTTTGACGATTTTCAGATCCGAACCCAGAATATCTAGTTAATCCTGTTATCCTGGTGCGCCAAATATTTTGCTCGGGATTCCGCGCGCCTAACATCTGGACGTTTTTGATCGCCCTGCCCAAGGGTAGTTTATCATTAGATTTGCTGAAAAAATGATTGCTACTATCTGTGAAAGGCAATTACGAGGTGTTTCTTCTTTCCAGGTGGGTCGAGTAACGAGAAACGAGCAACCAGCAACGTCTTTATGCCAACCAACGTTTCCTTCTGTGGTAGTGTTTTACATCGCGATAACTTTTCTTGCCAACCTCCGTAAGGCCTAAATAGAACTCCCTTACGTCGGCATTGTCCTTGAGGGTATCCGCATCACCATCCAGGACTACCCGGCCGTTTTCCATAATATAGCCGTATTCCGCATAATTGAGGGCCATGGCCGCATTTTGTTCGGCCAGCAGCATTCCGACCTTTTCTTCCCGGTTGAGGCGCAGGATGATATTGAAGATCTCTTCCACGAGCAAAGGTGCAAGTCCCATGGAGGGTTCGTCCAATAGCATGATCTTGGGCTTTGCCATGAGCCCCCTGCCGATGGCGCACATCTGCATCTCACCGCCGGAAATATATCCGGTCTTGGCGCCGCGGCGATCCTTGAGGCGGGGGAAATATTTGTAGACCATTTCCAAAGCATTTTTGATCGCTTTCTTATCACGGCCCCTGGTATAGGCCCCGGTGAGAAGATCGTCTTCAACAGTGAGGTGCTCAAAGGTATGCCGTCCCTCCATAATCTGGATGAGGCCCCTCTTCACCAATTCAGGGGCAAAGAGCTTGTCAACACGCTTTCCGTCATATTCTACGGTGCCTTTAGTAACCTCGCCCCGCTCGGCCTTGACCAAATTGGAAATGGCCTTCAGGGTAGTGCTTTTCCCAGCGCCGTTGGCGCCAAGAAGCGAGGCGATTTGTCCCTCATAGACATCCAGGGAAACCCCTTTCAAAACCAGTATGACGTGTTCGTAGATGACTTCAATGTTATTGACCTTGAGTAAAGGCGCCTTCTCATTAGGCATAGTGAATCTTTCACCCCCGTTAAAGTAGGAGAATTTTTGTTAAGTAAGATTTCATAGGGTAGGGGAGTCTTCAGACTCCCCCACCCGGCTTTTTGGTTCAATAAAGGCAAGAGAGGGTAGGGCGCATTTATGCTACCCTACCCAATATTATCTTTCTTGGCTTTTGGATTATTAGGGAGCGGTTCTGATCTTGATCCCTTTTTCTTTGGCGTATTTGGCAGATGATTCCTCGATCATCTCCCTGACCCACTCTTGCATAGGCGTCATGACCTCTCCGGTGCTGACCCATTTTTCGCCGTCCCATTGCTGATAGAAGACTTTTCCGCCGCCCTCATGATCTTTCCAACTGTTGTGCATGGGCTGCATGAGGCCTTCAGCGCCTATCTCCTTGATCCTCGCCTCGGTGACATTCAGGTTTTCCAGGCCCCAACGGAATTCCTCTCCGGTCAGGACTTTAACGCCGAATTTCTTTTGAGCCGTCAGGATCGCCTCATGGTTCATAATGCCGGCAACGAATCCCCTGTTGTAATAAACGGTACCGACACGGGTGAAGGCGATATTCCCCTTCATAGCGCCATAAACCTTGTCAACAACCTCCTGGATGATGGGGAAGTCTCTCCCAACGCCATGGAAGTTTGTGGTGTAGTAACCGACGGCCGCTTTTCCCGCAGGCAGCACGTCTTCTTCAGATCCGCACCACCAGACACCCAGGATCTTCTCTCTGGGGAATTTGAGCCTGGCCGCCTCTTTCAGGGGAACTGTACAGGAGACACCCCAGTTGCGGTTGATGACCCAGTCCGCCTTATATCTTCTGGCGATGTCCATCCACTGAGCCTTCTGGTCGATTCCTGGCCAAGGCACGGGAAAATGCCTGACCTGGAATCCGAATTTTTTGGCCATTGCGTCCAGGATAGGCTTGGTTTCCTGGCCGTAGGGCACATCGATGTGGAGATTAGCGATCTTTTTGCCCTTCATATACTTTCCGATGTCCGCATCATTTTTGCCGTCCCAACCCTCTCGCTTGGCGATCCATTTAAGCTTGGCTGTATTTTGTGACCAGTAGTTGGTGGGGGTGGTGAAGACCCAGGGAAAGACCCGACCGTCCGAGGCATCGGCCCTGCCGTACCCGGAGGAGATGATCACGATCCCATCCTCGGTGCCCTTGGGGATCAGGGCGTAGGTGATGCCAGTGCTCAAAGGATGAACATAGGCCATTTTGTCCTTGAAGCGGTTGTAACATTCGACGCCTCGCGCCGTGTTATAGGCGGTTTCGCACTCTTCCCATTTGTACATGATTTTGCCGTTGATTCCACCTCTCGCGTTGACGAGAGCCATGAAATCTTCCATGCCGCTGCTGAACCCGCTCCCGCCCGCCGCAAAGGGACCGGTTCGATAGGCCAGAATACCGACAAATTGTTCCGGCTTCTTTTCCTCAGCGGCCAGAACCTGTCCGAAAGTCAGCAGCAGACCGGCCACGAAAACCAAGGCAATCAGGCTACCAATAAATTTACGTCCCATACTAGTTCCCTCCTCTTTCTAAAGGTTAGCAGTTGATTGAACGGTTGATAAATTCGCATTTTTCGAGTCTCGCTCTCAGTGAGACGTTGTATAAAATCGCGAAGCGAGAGCTTTCTTATGTTAGAGCGACGCAAGTCGCGTTACATGAAATCGCAAAGCGATTTCATAACTAATAAGGAAAAGGCCAGAGGCGCATCTTGTCTTTAATGGTGTGCCAGAGCCTGGCCATGCCGTAAGGTTCCACGATGAGAAAAAAAACGATCAATCCCCCAAAGATAATGTGTTCAATGTTTGAGAGGATATCGGCGGGGACCACTTCCATAAATGTCCCGAGAGACCGGTTAATGGCGATGGGCAGCATTACCCAAAAGCCGGCGCCCAGAAAGGAGCCAAGGACTGTCCCCAGACCGCCGATGATGATCATGCCAATGTAGGCAAAAGATACAGTGATGTCGAAATTCTCGATATTTGCAGCTCCCACATAGCAGAGACAGATCAAGGAGCCTGCCACCCCCGCATAAAAGGTGCTCACTGCGAAGGCGATCAGTTTGTCGCGGTAAAGGTTTACGCCGATGATCTCGGCCGCATAGTCCACATCCCGGATGGCCATCCAGTTACGGCCCATCTGACCTCGGACCAGATTTTTGCCGATGGTCATGAGCAGGACCGTGATACAGAGGACCAGGAAGTATTTTTTTACTGGCGTATCAAGGGCCAAGCCGAAGATGAACATCTTCGGGGCCTCTATGGTCCCGAAAACTCCTCCGCTGATCCAGGGCCAGTGTACGATGCCCCATGTTATGATGAACTGGGAGGCCAAAGTAGAGATGGCCAGGTAAAATCCCTTGATCCTGAGGGAAGGGAGGCCGAAAATGGTCCCGACGATTGAGGCGGTGACGCCCCCGCCCAGGATGCTCGGGATAAGCGGAACCCCTAAATGGCCATACATTTTAAAAGAGGTATAGGCACCGATGGCCATGAAGGCCGCATGCCCGAGGGAGATCTGGCCGGCAAACCCCGCAAGGACATTGAGCCCGAAGGCGGAGAGGGCGACACAGTAAAAGGGAATGATAATATTGCTAATCAAGTACTCGCTGGCAAAGATGGGAACAATGATAAAAGCCATAAAAAGCATGACGATAAATCCCCATCTGTCCAGTGGGATGGGAAAGATGGCCATATCATTCGCATAGGTATCTTTGTAGTTACCGCATTCTCTATAAAGCATAAGCTTGCTCCGTTTATACTCTCTCTATGATTTCTTTGCCGAACAGCCCGTAGGGCTTAATATAAAGGACAATCAGGGCCAGGAGGTAGGGGAAGAAGGTCTGAATGCCCCCGCCCACGTAGGGCCCGATGAAGACCTCGCCCAGATTTTCGCCGGCCCCCACAATGAGGCCTGCGATGATGGCGCCGGGGATGCTGTCGATCCCGCCTATAATTAGCACGGGCAAGGCCTTGTAAGCGATGTAGGATAGGCTGAATTGCACCCCTAATCGGGTGCCCCAGGCCACACCCGCGACTGTGGCTACCACCCCGGCGATGACCCAGGTCACGGTCCAGGCCTTGAGGAGCGGGATGCCTACTGACAGGGCCGCCTCATGGTCGTCGGATACAGCCCTGAGGGCCCGACCGTTCCTGGTTTTCTGGAAAAACCAGACCAGCGCTGCCACAAGAATAGCCGCTACTCCTGCAAAAAACAGGTCAAAGGAGCTCACAAGCATGCCGGCCATTTCGTAGGTATTTTCCGGAATACCCAGTTCCAGACCTTTAGCCTGTGAGTTGTAGATACCCTGCCCGATCCCTTCCATCAAGTACATGACGCCAAAGGTGGCCATGAAGAGAATAAGAGGGGGACGATTCACCAGAGGTTTCAGAACAACAAACACGACAAGATAGGCCCAGATGGTCATCACGGCAATGGTACAGAGGAGGGCGAGCCATAGGGGAAAATGCGCGTATTGCTCATAGAATCCGTAAAGGACGAGGCTCGCAAAAAGGGTCATTGCACCCTGGGCCATGTTGAATACTTCCGATGCCTTGAAGATCAGGACAAAACCTATGGCCACCAGGGCGTACATGACGCCTACCATCAGTCCGGTAAAAAATACCTCGAAGAAAAAAGCCATTCAATTGCTCCTTCAACTTTTGTTTAATACCTGAATTTTGCCACTCACATTGACCCACGCGCGGCAGATACTCACTCAAATCCGGTTTAGCCAGCTCCCTCGCCAAGATAGGCCTTGATGACTTTGGGATTTGCTTTAACCTCTTCGGGCGTTCCCTCGGCGATCTTCTCACCAAAATCCAGCACCACAATCCGGTCGCAGATGTCCATGACGACCCCCATATCATGCTCGATAAGGGCAATGGTGTAGCCCAATTCTTCATTGGCATCCAGAACGAACCGCGCGATATCCTCCTTTTCTTCCAGGTTCATGCCAGCCATGGGTTCGTCCAGGAGGAGGAGCTTGGGTTCCGAGGCCAGGGCCCTTGCCAATTCCACCCTTTTCCTGAGACCGTAGGGGAGCATGCTGGCCGGGGTTCTGCGGATATTTTCGATTTGAAGGAAATCGATGATCTTCTCCACCGCCTCCCTGTGCTCGATCTCTTCCTTTTGGCTGAACCCCCAGTAAAGGGCCTGAGAAAAGAGGTTTGAGTGCATCTTCATGGTTCGCCCCACCATGATGTTTCCCAGAGCGGACATGCCGGTGAAAAGGGCGAGGTTCTGAAAGGTTCGTGCGATGCCCTGGGCCGCAATCAGGTTTGGTTTCATATTTCTGGGCCGCTCTTTGCCTTCAAAGAAGATACGGCCCTTATCGGGCTTGTAAAATCCGTTGACGATGTTTAGCATCGTGGTTTTTCCGGCGCCGTTTGGACCGATAATCGCCAGGATTTCACCGGGATAGATCTCTAAATCGATTGCATTCAGGGCCTTGAGACCGCCAAAGGTGATATGTATGTCTTCTGCGCGAAATAGGGGTTCTTGGCTTTCATTCATGGCACTTGTTCTCCATCAATAGGTTTCTACATCACGGACTGCGAGGTCGGCTCTCATGGTCGTGGACCGGCCGTCCTCATAGGTAAAAGTGGCCTCCACGTGCACATTGTCCTGATCCGAATACAGGGCATCGATGAGGGTGCCGTACTTCTCGGCAATGAACCGTCTTCTGACTTTTCTGGTGCGGGTGATTTCCCCATCATCGGGGTTCAACTCCTTGTGAAGCAGGAGGTATCGTTTGATCTGGGAATTGCGGAGTTTCTTGTCCTCGCTCAGGCTCTTGTTGACATTAAGGATAGCCCCATAGATGAGTTCGTAGACCTGGGGCTTTTGGGCAAGGTCGGTGTAACTCGTAAAGGCGATGTGTCGTCTTTCAGCCCAGTTGGCCACGGCGCCGTAATCGATATCAATAAAGACGCCTACGTAGTCTTTGCTCATACCATGAGCCACGGCCTCCTTTACATAGGGGCTGAATTTCAGCTTATTTTCAATATACTTGGGGGCAAACATGGTTCCGTCGTTCAATTTGCTGACATCCTTGGCCCGGTCGATGATCTTGAGGTGCCCCCTTTCGGTCATGTAACCCGCATCACCAGAGTGCAGCCAACCGTCCTCTACGGTTTCAACGGTGGCTTCGGGATTCTTAAAGTATCCGACGAAATTGCCCGGGCTTTTATATAGGACCTCGCCAGTGTCGGAGATCTTTACTTTTACACCGGGCACCGGGGGACCCACGGTTTCGGAGTCAATATCACCATCCTTTTGCATGGAGACGTAGGCGCAGCTCTCAGTCATGCCGTAAAGCTGCTTCAGGTTGATCCCCAGGGACCTGTAGAACTCGAATATCTCCGGGCCGATGGCCTCGCCGGCCGTATAGGCCACCTTGATCTTGCTCATGCCCAGGTTATCTACCAGGGGTCCGTAAATGAGAAACTTGCCGATTTGATAGAGAATACTATCGCCGGGAGGCACAGACTCATTGGCGATTCTTCGTTTCTCCACCCGGCCGGCCACCTTCATAAAATAATGAAACGCCTGCCGTTTTATCCAGGCGGCATCCTCGATTTTAATCATGATCTGGGTCAGGATGTTCTCCCAGATACGGGGGGGCGCGAAGATATGGGTGGGCCCGATTTCTTTTTGGTCCTGTACCGTTGTGCTGGTACTCTCCGGGCAGTTGACGGTAAACCCGGAGCAGAGGGCCTGGCCGTAGGAGAAGATGTGATCGCCGATCCAGGCCATAGGGAGGTAGGCCATGACCTCTTCTCTATGGTCGAGATTGTCCCATGAAAGAAAACCCCGCGAACAATCCGCAATCATACGGTGGGTTATCATGACCCCTTTGGGATTGCCCGTGGTTCCCGACGTGTAGGCAATGATGGACATGTCGTCGGGTTTTACCTTTTCGACTTCATTCATGAAATAGTCCGGGTTTTTTTCCTTGAACCTGCGGCCCATCTCCTGGACATCCGTAAAGGCGATGAGCCAGTCTTGCTTATAGTTTTGAAGGCCCCTCGGATCGTCATAGATAATGTATTCCAGCCTTGGGATCTCGTCTTTCAGATGCATGAGCTTATCGGTTTGTTCCTGGTCTTCAGCCAGGGCAAATTTGCACTCGGAATGATCGACTATATAATGAAGCTCTTTGTGTATGGCATCCTGATAAAGGGGGACAGGCACGCCACCAAGGCATTGGCAGGCTGCCATGCCCCAGTAGAGCTGGGGCCTGTTGTCTCCGATGATGGCCATTTTGTCTTCCCGTTTGAAGCCCAATGCAGCCAGCCCAAGGGCAAAATCCTTCACCTGATCGAGATAGTCCTGCCAGGAATAGGACTGCCAGATGCCGAAGTCCTTTTCACGTATGGCTGCCTTGTTTGGAGGGAA
>CAYWMP010000189.1:0-11320 GCA_964459445.1 uncultured Desulfobacteraceae bacterium | reverse complement strand
AGAAGAACCGGAAAAAAAGGAAAAGGACTTTCCCCTTGAAGGGGGCTCGGGAACTATTCTTTTTGTTGATGACGAGGAGACTATTAGACAAATCGGAAAAGAGATGCTTGCCAGGTTTGGATTCTCTGTGATTACTGCTGAAGACGGGGAAAAAGCGCTTGAGCTTTATCGTAATAGGCAAGATGAAATAGACCTGGTCATACTCGATTTGATCATGCCCGGTATGGGCGGAAACCGGTGCATAAAAGAGCTGTTTAATATAGATCCAAAGGTGAAGGTTGTCATTACCAGCGGTTACGCCATTGATGGCGCTGCACAAGAAGCCATTGAGCTCGGTGCAAAGGATTTTCTTGCGAAACCCTACAACGCGCCTGAAATGCTCCACATAGTACGCGAAGCCATAAGAAAAGACAAATAACTCAATTTATAGCTTTTCATCGAGGCATCTCTGAATTTTTTTCAACCCCGCCCCAAATCCAATGTTTCCTCTCTAGAGGATGATCCTTCGCCCTCAATTCAATGCATCTACAGATGAAGGTAGTCGATATGACGGTTGTGCGAGGGATTTGCTTGAGCACTTCCAAGGCTGGTTGCAATCCTGATATCACTTGCTTCCTTCGGCCCTAGGAAAGCTTGAATTCAAAGCGAGTTGATATATTTCAACCTATGTCATATAGATAATACAAAAATGGGAAGGGATTAGGAGTCGTTTAAGAATGAATAAGTCTCAGGCATTTGAACAGGGACCCATTCGGCCGCCCAATGAGGCAAGGAGCCTTCTCTTGCGAGTGACCCGAAATTGTCCTTGGAACCAGTGTCTCTTCTGCCCTGTTTACAAAAAAAGAAAATTCTCCCTGAGGACGGTCGAGGAGGTCAAGGAAGACATCCAGAACGCAAAGGATATTGCTGACGATATCAAGGCCCTTTCCTGGAAACTTGGTCTGAGCGGTAAAGTCACAGATCAAGTTGTCAGCCACATTTTCAATAGCCCCAACTACAGTAACGCTTACCGAAGCGTCGCTGGGTGGCTCTATTACGAGACGGGCGCCTGTTTTTTGCAAGATGCAGACAACTTGATCATGAAGACCGATGATTTGGTCGAGGTCTTAAAATTTCTGAAGTCGAAATTCCCGGAAATAACCCGTGTAACCACCTATTCAAGATCGAGGACCATTGTTCGAAAATCCGTGAAATCATTGGGCAAAATCAGAGAGGCAGGGCTCGATAGAGTCCACGTGGGTCTCGAAACGGGATATGATCCCCTTTTGAAATTGATGAAAAAGGGGGTTACCGGAGCGCAGCAAATAGAGGCCGGCCGAAAAATCCGTGAAGCGGGCTTGGAACTGTCCGAATACGTGATGCCCGGATTGGGCGGGCAAGAGATGTGGAAAGAGCATGCGACGGTAACCGCCAAGGTTCTGAATGAGATCAATCCCCATTTTATTCGCTTAAGAAGCCTGAGAGTTCCCGATAGGGTACCCCTTTCTGAAAAACTGAAGAGCGGCGACTTCACGATGCAGTCCGACGACATGTTGGCGGAAGAGATCAGGGTTTTCATTGAAACCCTGGAAGGCATCACCAGCACCTTGACGAGCGATCACATCATGAATCTTTTAGAAGAGGTTTCGGGTAAACTACCGGAGGACCAAGAAAGGATGCTTGAAGTCATTAAGAGTTATCAGAAGCTTCCTGATTCTGAACGTCTTATCTACCGGGTTGGAAGAAGGGGAGGGGCCTTCAGGTCCATAGACGACCTTAAATGTGACGCAGTCACCTACGCAAAGATCAAGGACCTCATCCAAGACCTCCAGGACAAGGGCGGTATTGAGGAGGTCGAAAAATTCATAACTGAGATCGTTGATCAATACATATAAAATAGAACTCGCATATTAGATCACATTAGTCACTTCTTATGTCCTATTATCCCATCTTTGTTGACCTTAAAGGAAAAACAGCCTTAGTCGTCGGTGGTGGAACCGTTGCGCAACGCAAGATAGAGACCCTTCTTGAATATGGTGCTTTCGTTCACGTTGTATCGCGCGAATTGACGGCGGATGTGACCAGGTATGTTGATGAAGGCAAAATCAAACTCCTCGGCCAGGAATTCAAAGAAAGCTATTTAGAGGGCGTTTTTTTAGTCATCTCAGCCACCGATGATCCCGCCATGAATCACAGGGTCAGCGAGTGTTCAAAAAAGAAAGACATCCTTGTCAATGCTGTGGATCAACCCTTGGACTGCACTTTTATCGTTCCGGCCATCCTAAAGAGGGGAGATCTCCAAATAGCCGTGTCGACTTCCGGAAAGAGCCCCGCCCTGGCGAAGAAGGTGAGAAGAGAACTAGAGGAACACTTTGGAAGGGAATATGAATCCCTACTACTCCTGCTAGGGCGACTGAGGAAGAAAATCATATCCAAAGGCCGTTCTCAGAATCAGAATAAACAGGTATTCAGTGATCTTGTCTACTCAGACATCCAAAGTGTCATCGGCAAGAAAGATTGGAAGCAATGTGCCTTAATCCTAAATAGGATCCTTGGAACCGAACTATCGCCGGAGGATGTCATCAACCTTATGAGGGGTGAGTAAAAACATGCATTTACTATTATTCAGGGTGGCGCTCATTCTAATCCTTTTGGCGACGGGCGGGTTCATTGTTTACATCATCAAACAACAAAAGACGGCCTATCAATGGGCCTATCGTATACTCTGGGCGGGTTTTATTTGCCACACCCTCTTTCTTGCTTACCAGTATTACAGCCTTGGCGTGGCCCCGGTTCTCTCTTTAAAGGCGGCACTTTCTTTTTTCTCATGGACCATTGTGGGTGCTTACCTGATCTTTCATCTCAAATTCAGGTTGATGGTACTGGGCTCATTCATTGCACCCCTTGCTGCGTGTTTAATGATTATTTCAAGCTCAATGCCCGGAATAGACGTGGCGGTAAAACCCATTTTCCGAAGTCTCTGGTTGACGGTGCATGTAAGCACGATTTTCACGGGAAATGGTATTTTTGCCATAACTTTTATGGCAGCCATAATGTATCTCATACAGGAGCGTCAGATAAAAAATAAACGCTTAGGATCCATTTACAATCGTTTACCCTCCCTGGAAACCCTGGACACCATCAATCATTATTCCCTTATGTATGGTTTTCCCTTTCTGACGATCGGCATGATAACGGGTGCCATATACGCCCAGAGGGCTCTGGGTACTTATTGGCAGTGGGATCCGAAGGAGGTTTGGTCCCTGATCACTTGGTTGTTCTATGCCACCCTCTTGCACGAAAGGTTGGCGGTAGGGTGGCGAGGGCGTAAGCCGGCTATCATGTCCATCATTTGTTTTTTGTTGCTGGCCTTCACCTTCATAGGCGCGAGCCTTTGGCTGAGCGACTACCATAGTTTTAAAAGCCTGGAGGGTCCAACCGCGGGATGATCAGAATCGTCAACATAGGCATGAATCACGAAACGGCCCCTGTAGAGTTAAGGGAATGCCTTGCAAAAGACCCGGGCAATGTCGCGGCGGCGCTTACTTCCATTCGCAAACTGCCTTCCATTAAGGAAGGATTGTTTCTATCCACATGCAATCGCGTTGAATCGGTATTCACGACTGTTGAGCCACAACAAGCCAAAACCGCCATGGTGTCGTTAATGGCGACCCTTAGCGGTTTACCCGAACAAAATTTCACCTCCAATCTTTTTACCCATGAGGACGGCCAGGCGATTCGACACGTTTTTTCGGTTGCCTCCAGCCTGGACTCCATGGTCGTCGGGGAACCACAGATCCTGGGGCAGATAAAAGATGCCTACTATCAAGCCACCAAGGAAAAGACCTCGGGGGTCATATTGAATCGGCTTATGCATCGAGCCTTTCATGTGGCGAAGCGTGTCAGGACAGAGACCGGCATATCGGATGCGGCGGTCTCCGTAAGCTATGCAGCCGTCGAACTGGCCAAAAAGATTTTTTATGACCTTGAGGGGAAACGGGTTCTCCTCATTGGCGCAGGCGAAATGGCCGAATTGGCCGCAAGACATCTACTGAATCAGGGAGTCGGTTCCATAACCGTTGCAAACCGCACATTTCGACGCGCGGTCCAGGTCTCAGAGACTTTTAATGGAAAAGCGGTATCCTTTGATGAAATCAGCGCCCAACTCCTTGAAGCGGATATCGTCATTGCCTCGACAGCATCTATGGAATTTGTGATCACTCATAATCAGGTCAAGGGTTCTTTAAAAAAGAGGCGCAACCGACCACTCTTTTTGATAGACATCGCCGTTCCCAGAGATGTTGAACCGAGGGTGAATGACCTGGGAAATGTCTATGTCTATGATATTGATGACCTCAAAGGCGTGATTGAAATAAATATGGCCCAACGCCGGGAGGAGGCCCTAAAAGCAGAACGCATTGTCCAAGAAGAAGTCATTAAGTTTGAAAAGTGGATGAAAACGCTCGCTGTTGTCCCGACAATTGTTTCGCTCAGAGAAAAAGTGGAGGCCATAAGAAGGGCGGAGATCAAGAAGAGTCTCTCAAATCTCAATATGCTAACCTCCTCACAGAGGGATGCCATTGAGATTCTCACCCAATCGATTTCCGAAAAGATTATCAACGACCCTATTTTAACCCTGAAGAAAAGGGCTGATAGAGAATCCAGGGACGCTTATTTGGATACTGCAAGAAAACTGTTCAAGCTCGACCCCTACGATGATGAGGAGATCTGAATTGACGATTGACAAGATGATTGAAACCCTCCGACAACACCCGGATTGCAGAAAAATTGGCATGGTTGCTTCCCATCTGGGCGTGGTGCGTGGGACGTCCCGGGATGGTGAACCTGTTCGAAGTATTGAGGTCAGTTATGATCACAATGCCATTAAACGCATTGTAGCTGATATCAGAAACAATCCTGGGATTGTGGATATCCTGGTTGAAACGAGGGAAGGGCGTCTAAATGTTGGAGATGAGATCATAGCCATAGCAGTGGCGGGAGATATCAGGGAACACGTATTTGATTCGCTCATAAAGGCCGTAAATCGAATCAAAACCGAGGCAAGTCATAAGAGGGAGTTTTAAACAACAGGCCTAAATGGGCCCATAAAGAGGTAATAGCCTATGGGAATGGTAGATGTCACCCAAAAGCCAATCATACCGAGAGCTGCGGAGGCGGCAGGGAAGATTCTTTTGAATCAAAAGACCATTGAAGTAATAAACAAGGGACACGTAAAAAAGGGAGACCCCTTCCTTATAGCTGAAGTCGCTGCAATGACTGCAGCAAAGCAGACCCACCTCCTTATCCCCCATTGCCACCAGATCCCGCTTGATACGGTTGTCGTGGCCTTTGATATTTCAGAAGATGCCGTTGAAGCGAGATGCAGCGTCAAGGCCCAGGCCCGAACCGGCGTCGAGATGGAGGCCCTGGTCGGTGTCACCGCTGCCTTGTATACCCTTTGGGATTTGGTCAAGTACCTGGAGAAGGATCATTCAGGTCAATACCCTGATACCGCGATCACCGATATTAAAGTCTTGAGAAAGGAAAAAGGCTAAATCGCTGTTTCACCAGCATCGATTTTAAAACGAAAATGGATGCTGATATACCAAAGCGTCATAGCTATGGGGTGAATTAGATACAGTGAGAGAGCGGTCGTCAGATCCTCTGGCCTTGCATAAAAAGTATTCATGAAAATTGAAAAGATTCGAATTCAGCATGTCAGCATACCCTTAATGGGGATGCTCAAAACCGCTCAACAGGAAAGGCGCGAGTCTTCGAACATCTTCCTGAGAGTGGAGTTTGACAACGGTCTGTTTGGATACGGGGAAGCAGCTCCAAGGGAGTACGTTACTGGCGAATCGGAAAAGAGTGTTTTCGAGGTAATAGAGCACCAATTCTTCCCAAATCTGAAGGGCGTGCAAATCAGAACCCTGGCGGACATAAAAGACACCCTTTTCAAATTGAACAGTCTCCTAGAGGTTTATGATGGCATTTATCATGGTGCAGCCCTATGTGCCATTGATTTGGCCCTCTTGGACGGCCTCGGCAAAATGATGGAAAAACCCTTGCATTTCCTCATGGGAGAACCCAGAAGGCTTGCAATCGAGTATTCTCTGGGTTTTCCATACGTCGAAAAGCCTGACCTGGATAAGACATTTGCCTTCTTGGACAAATACAGCCCAAAAACACTCAAGATCAAAATGGGAAGATCTCAGTCTGAAGATTTTGATAGAATCAACCTCGTTCGCGCCCATGTGGGAAATAACATGGAATTGCGAGTCGACGCCAACTGTCAATGGGATTATGCATCCGCCTATGAAATGGCCAATAAACTCGAGAAATTGGGAGTTGTTGCGCTTGAGCAGCCCCTCCCAAAGCATGACATCGAAGGCCTCAAAAGACTGCGAAAGAATATTCCCATGAAGATCATAGCCGATGAATCCGCATGCACAATCGAAGACATCAAAAGGCTCATCGATGAAGACGCCTGTGATTCCTTCGTTATTAAGCTATCCAAATGCGGAGGACTACTGAACTCGATTGAACAGGCACGCTATATTGAAAAGCATAACAAGAATTGTATTTTGGGGGCCCATGTTGGGGAAAGCGGCATCCTGGAAGCAGCAGGAAGGGTATTTGCAGCGTTGACTCAAAACTGTGCCTATTACGAAACCTCGGGGTCATCCATCCTCTTTGAGGAAATGGTAATCGAAGGCTTCACAGGCATGGATAGAGAGTGTATAGGCACCCTAGGTAACAGCGCAGGGCTTGGCGTTTCGGTGAATGAACCGATAGCAAAGAAATATGCCCTCTCGGAAACGCTTTTGAATTAACATCATCTTCATTTCATACATTTGTCTTTTGAAGGATTTTTGAAAATGAAGCAAAACAGACAGGATCTCCCATCTCAATCAAAAAATGCCAAAAGGGAAGCTGTGAATGTCCCACATCAGTTTTGGGAAGATCTCCTTGAAAAGGACATTCAAATAATTTCAGAAGAAGCGCCCGCCGAACTCAATCCACCAAACGGTTTGATCGTTTCGTTTTTAGGGCAGGAGATTTTAGTAGATCGGGATTCGCACACCCTCAACCGACGGCACCAGGGACAGTGGAAAAGGTTAGACTACCCTCTCCTGGAGTTAGTCCTGCTAGTTTATTTCATAAAAGTGGGACCGTACTCCCCTACAAATGAAATGGTCAGTGCTCAAGAACTCAAGGAGGGCCATTTCTTTAGAGGACCCCACGAGCTCAAAACAGCGCCGGTCATCGAACGATTTGGCCACGATTTCGATGGTTTGAAAAAGGCCGCAACGTCAATGGGAGGAGAGGAGATAGAATTTGCCGATCTGGCCTATAGGTTCCCAGCCCTACCCAAAGTACCCCTCTACTACCTTCTATGGGAAGGGGACGAAGAATTCGAACCGCGTCTGAGTGTGCTCTTCGATCGATCCATAGACAGACAACTTCCGGCTGATGCCATATGGGGACTTGTCAACCTTGTTTCAGATGCACTCCTTCATGCTCCTGATTTACCCTTCTGAAAAAATCGAAATGCTCCATTAGCTGTCAAGGGATTGACGTGTTTGGTGGCCCATGTCCAGATCCGCTGACCGTTTCCGCATCTTTCTTTTAGAAATTATTTCAATTGACTGGAATGAAAGGCAATTCTTCCAAAGTGGGGCCAACGGCATACTTCTTGCTGAAATGATTGGCGCTTCCAAACAAAAGAAATTCGGGTTAAAGCAGTTCATTATCCTTACTTGCAGCTGTTTGATATTGTCCCAGATTTTCACATTGCAATTAGGGTTTAAGTCCTGGAAGAAATTTGACGATTATATCTGATAGAGGCATTGCATAGATTCATTTTTGTACCAACAGCAAGCGCTATTTGGGCATTCAAAATAAACATAAATACAGATAGACATTAAAAAAAGGATGGTGTTTAGGCGGTATGGCGAAGACTCTTGCACAAGATGATATTGATGCCCTTTTGAACGAAGCCGGGCTGGACGGCGGCTACGATGAAGATGCTGAGGAAGCACCTGCTCCTGAAGCAGAGCCGGTATTTGTTCAAAAAGAGAGGTCCGCAAAAGATGTCGTTGGAATACTGGCAGACCTCTATTGTAAGGCTTCTTTAAAGCGGGAAAAGGGTGTTCAAGTTATTTGGAACGCCATGGGCGTCCTACCCATGAACGCCGGTATGTCCATGAAAATTCAAGGCAAAGACTACATGAGTCTGGGGGTCCTCAATAAAAACCACCTCATAGTCGGTTCGACGGGGTGAAAACTATCAGAAGTTCGTTGTCTTTGACAGATTAATCCACATCATTTCAAAAATCTATTCATTCCCATTTTGCGCGTTGGCATTTCCGATTTTTCTTAACAACAATCCTGCAAAGAACCAAACCGAAGTATCTTTATCCTATGAAGACTATGAAGATTTGCCTGGCTTAACATGTTTTTCTCCTGTGATGTCGAGTCGGCGAGAATCTTAGGCCGGGGTGGAGCGCCTGGATGACCGGTCAAACGGTTTGCCATTGTGTTGTGACTAACATATGATGACTTCAACCTGATAATTCGCAAAAGAAAAGGGGAATCCACGTGTATGAAAAAAAATCGCCCACCTGTGAAATCGTTACAATTGGAACCGAGCTTCTTTTAGGCCAAATCATGGACACCAACACCTCATATCTCGCCGAGGAATTGAATCGAATAGGCGTCGCCATCCGATTTCGAACAGCTGCCGGCGATCAGCTGGAGGATATTGAAGCGGTGCTTAAACAGGCGCTGGATCGATGTGACGTAGTCATAACAACGGGAGGGCTCGGACCAACGGAAGACGACCTTACGAGACAAGCGGTTGCAAAAGTGGCTGGTGTCGAACTCGAATTCAGACAAGATTTGATGGACCAAATAGAAGATATCTTTCTTAAAGCCGGATACAAAATGGCTGAGAATAATCGCAGACAGGCATTTATTCCCCGATCCAGCAAACCTATTCCTAATCCCGTTGGAACGGCGCCAGGATTTATTGCCAATGTGGCAAATCACTCCATTATATGCCTTCCCGGTGTTCCGAGGGAACTCAAATTTCTTCTTGAGAACCAAATCCTTCCTTGGATCAAAGACCGATACAACCTGACCCATCAGGTGATCCTATATAAGGTTCTGAAATTGGCAGGCATGGGCGAAAGCAAAGTGGATGCTTTGATCAAGGATCTTATTATTGAAGCACAAAATCCTGAAGTGGGATTACTCTCATCGCCCGGCGAAATCAAAATCAGATTAACGGCAAAAGCAAATGATCCTGACGAAGCTCGCGCCTTGATCCGTCCACTGGAGAAAAAGATCAGAGAGCGATTAGGAAAAAAGATTTTTGGAGAGGACAGCGATACTTTGGAAGGGAACGTTCTTTCTTTGCTTGAGCAACAAGGCCTCAGTCTGGCCGTACTGGAAACTTTTACGGGCGGCCTTGCAGCCCAAAAGATTCATGGCCGGTCATCTCACAGATTGAAAACCAGCTTAGTCATTCAGGATATCGATGCGATCGGGCAGTGGCTGGGGGAAAACAATATCACCGCCGATCTGGAATCCGCCTATCAATTGGCGCAGGCCACGAGAGAAAGGTTCGGCACATCTATCGGCCTTGTTTGCCTTGGGTTGGCTAAAGAAAAGGAAGAAGGTTATGAAGTCCAAGCCCATAATGTCGTGATAGGGGAGGGCATTGAAAAGGTGTTTTCTTGGACCATGGGAGGCGATAGGGCTATTCTCCAACAGAGGGGAGCGGTGATTGCTCTTAATACTTTGCGACTGGCATTGATCGATTGATTCTGCTTTCGAATGGAGCCCCATAGGTAAACTCGAGGTCCCTTTAGGTTAGCCGTCTTTCCATCCTCCGTAGCAGAGTACTGCGGAGGACGGGCGCCTTCGGCTACGACGCGGTTATCCGCCTCTATTTCGGAGTGACATTGCGCCGTCGTTTAAAACATTAGAGCATTCTTTACGAGCAAGCTCTGGGCCTTCTGCGAAGGCGGACAAAAAATAGCCCGCACTGTAATGGAACAATGCGGGCTATTCAAGTCAACCTTAATTTTTCCCGACAACTGATCCCCATGCCGGGGAGATTTAATAGGAGATTACTTAAGCTGCGACTTTATGAAATCAACATACTCTTGGGCCGGCAGTCCTTTGGCGCCCTTTTCCTTGATATAGGCATCAATAACGGGCTGCGAGGCCTTTGCCCACCTGGCGCTCTCGGCATCAGATAAGGCGATGATCTTGTTTCCCTTGCTGAGGGTGAAGTAGTTTCCTTCTTTGTCGCTGGTATCCCATGCCTCACCGTGTTTGGCAATCCATTCTTTGTTTACTTCTTCGATCACCTTTTGGACATCCCCAGGCAGAGAATTCCACTTATTGAGATTCATCATGACGTAGAATCCGGACGTATAACCTATGGAGAAGCATTCAATGGTGTACTTGATCACTTCAGCTTGTTTCCAGCCCTTTAAAACCTCAATCGGAGCGAATGTCGCTTCGGCCACGCCCTTCTGCAATGCCTCGTAAGCCCCTCGCTGTCCCATGGCTACCGGAACGCCCCCGAGAGCCTGAACCACTTTTGCGCTAAATCCCGTTGATCGGATCTTCAGACCTTTGAGATCCTCCATTTTATTCACTGCTTTTTTACTGTGGAGCAATCCTGGTCCATGAGCGTGAAGATACATCACCTTGGCCTTTTTGAGATCTTTAGGATTAAACCTCTCGACAAATTGGTTGATGACATTTGTAGCGACCTTTCCGCTGGGATAACCCATGGGCAGATCAATGGCCTCCATGGTGGGAAATACGCCTCTATGGTAGGCGAAGACGCCCATTCCAATATCGGCAACGCCATCCAATATCCCTTTATACATATTTTTCGGATTAAGCAGGACACTTCCAGGATGGTAGGTGATTTTTACTTTGCCGTTGGTCCGTTTTTCAATCTCCTTCGCCCAGGTCGCACCCAGAGCGCCCTGGATGTGTTTGCCAGGGAAGAAGTTAGCATAGGCGAGTTCAATGGGCCCCGCCAAAACAGTTGGCGCATTCATGATTGAAATCAAACCAAAGGCCGATACAACAAAGAATACCAAAAGAAATCTCTTCATCTTCATAACTACCTCCTCCTCAATAAGAATTTTTGTCAAAAATGAATAAAAAAAAGTGCCTGCTCTTTTCGCTGATTTATTGCCACACTATTATTCCAAATATCTCAATAGGATAAGCATGTCAAGGCCTAAGGACCCATTATTCAGGGTGTTTTTGTTCTGTCCTATCTAAGAAATAATATCAAGTAGTTGAAGAA
>CAYWMP010000188.1:0-11321 GCA_964459445.1 uncultured Desulfobacteraceae bacterium | reverse complement strand
CGTATCTGACTAAGCAACGCTGGAGTCAGTTTTTTGATCAAACTGGCCGCTTCGGCGGCAAGAGGCGGCGCTGAACACTGAACCCCTGAACACTCGCATTACCTGAGGCGTCGAAACAATGATCATCGTTGATTCAATGGTGAAGCGAATTTCAAATATGTTTGGCTAGACTTCCGTTCAGGTCTTTAATCTCGTCGTCCTACTCTTCCGCTGTCCACCCAATCAGGCACTTTCATCTCAGATACAAAATCGATTTGGGAGATACAGGGTTTGATGTCAATGACCGGCGTGCCGTCAAATGCATCTATCTCATCAATCCGAACAATATTGTCATGGATGTCCAGAATTTTGCAAGTGTTTAATGAAATGAGATTGGGTCTCACCGGAGATCGCGTTGCAAAAACCCCTGTAAGAGGATTTGACTTATCTCCTCTGGGATGGACATTTAGAATCTCTCGATTCTCTTGAGTATCATTTTTATGAAACCAGGTTAATATGATAATATGGGAGAACTGTTCTAGTCCCATGAGTCCATCACTGAAATCTTCATGGATTTCAATTAAGACAACATCATCCCTTTTCTTAACCGAGCCTATGGGGAATATTTGAAAGGACTCTGCCATTTTTTAAATGCCCAAGGCACACTGATTAATGATCTCTAAAGTCTTGCTTTGTAAATCCAGGGCAAAGGTGTCCCTCTTCTTTAGGCCCGTTTCAATGGCGCTCAGGACATTGTAGTAGAGGTCCCACCCCTTGCGTTCCTTTTCATACTGCTGTTTGAGATCGCCCTTGCTGCCGCTTACGAAGTCAAGGGCCGCGCTGATCCGTTCCGCACCGTTTTTAACGAAATCGACCGCCTGTTCTTCTTTGTTCGCCTCGAAAAGGGTTGCGGCCTTCATGGCAAAGCGGAGGTACACGATTGTCTTGGGTGACTCTGATATGAAACATCCTGTGAACGGCCCCATATCCTCCTTTAGTCCAACTAAATCCTCCGTGATCGCCCTGGCATAGTAGGAAAAATAAAGGATGCGTGCATAGTCGCCTACGAGCTTTCCTATGTAAGCGGATTCAATGGCGTCTTGCGCGAACGCCTCTTTGTCGTGTCGCATGATCAGACCGTCCTTATGCACATAGGCGAGTCTAGCGCCCGGTTTCATCAATACGGACATGATATAGGCCTGGTCTTCCGCCCGCCCTATAAATGTCGGTGTAAAAGGCCGATGCCGTCGAAGGCTATCAAGCAAGATTCCATTGGTTCCGCCCGTGACATGAATGCGCTGGATACAGGCCTTTTTGCCGTCCGGACCGGCCGGCCCATAACGCGTCAGCATCTCGGCTTCAGTTGACAGGGCCTGTGGGAGTGTGCTGAAGAAAATGTATTCGTCAGGAGTTAGGGGCCTCAACGGTTTGCGCACATCAGGCATGTAAATGGATTTCTCGATATCTTTTTCATTCACAAGCGCCCCGGCAATCATACCAAACTCAATTGGCCGCCCGGACCGATCCATGCCGGTTGCTCCCCAAAGTGGTGTCATAAAGTGCTCAAAGGTCGACTGCCCCGTCTCTTTAACCAGTTCAACTTGGGGAAAAACCTGGTCCAGATCGATTTTAAAGGTGGCCGCGATATCCGGCTCTATCATGATGCTCCAAAAGGGGGCAATGGCTTTCAAGAAGCTATAATGCCTGCCATATTCCCCGTCTACCCCAAAAACATTGAGAAGATCCTTCGCATTGGTTTGATTTAAATAGTGCGCTGCAGCAGGGATCAGAATTTCATCAATCAGCCGCTCAGTGTCTGCTTCCGTGAAAACATAGACATTGAGGTTAGTTAGCTTGGCGAGGCGCGTGAACTCCGCCTCAAGACTCTGTTTGGCAACTTCATGAAGTCCCCGATGGGTTACGGACACCGATAATATGCAGGTCAGCTTTGCATCCCCTGTAATATTGCCGCGTTCGCGTTCAAATTCCACCGCCTCTTCCAATCCGCGAAGGCCGTATATCACTTCATTTTTAGCCGGCTCTACGCCGACCTGAATGGGATGATCATAGGCGCACGTTTGGGGTTCGCAGCTGATTTCCAGTAGTCTTTCCTTAAGCGACCGATCAAATGGCAATTCCTCTGCGGATTTTGATTCCGGCGGCGTTGTGAGAAGAATATTTGAGGTGAAGAGTATCTGACGGCAGGGATCGGTGATTGGGGACTTGTTGAGGGTTTTGATGGCGACGGTACGCTTGGCTCTTAAGGATTCAATTCTATTTTCCCAGTTTTCTTTGAGACCGGCGGCTTCCGGGAATAGGAGCGACCAGATTTTTTCAGCCGCCTCATTCCGGTTCTTCAGGTTGTCGCTTTTTGCTGTCCACTCATGAAGCGTTCTTAGACGGTTTGCGAAATCGGAATCCCTCCCAGCGACAACCTCTATCTCCTCCTTAACCCGTTCAAGGCCGTCCAGGTAAAACCGCACCACAGTGGCCCATTCATTTGTATCCGCCATTCGATTCAGAAACTCTTTCGCCTTGCCGTATTGCGGGTGCGTCTCACCGGCCATGCAGATGAGGAAAGAGGCATTGATCGTCCCGGCAATTTCGGCTTTGCCTTTTGGAGCATCGGCCAGCTGGGCGGAAGGGTCCAAAAGGGCAAAGCTTTCTTTACCCCTTTTCGGGTGGAGCAAGGCAAAAAGGATGCTTTCAAACTGATCAATCATGGGATTCCTGCTTTTTCATTTTAATCAATTCTATTCCGGTCTGAATGGTTTTCCCAGGGCTGCCGGGGCATTGCCGCTCAAAAGCGTGACCATCCGTCGTAGCCAGGTTGGTGACCTGTCGGCTGTCAATTCAGAGCCCTTTTGGGCCAAGTGCATGAGAACAAGGGCGAAAATCATCAAAGGAAAGGGCGCCACTTGAAAAACCTGTGCAGGCACTGAGGGCCAAATACCCTGAAAAGGGATGCCTATAACCTGGAGAAAGGCGAAGAGATAGGCGCCTAAGGCCACCTTCATGGGATGCCATCCGCCGAAAATCACAATAGCAAGGGCAATCCAGCCGGTCCCTTCAGCGCCCTGCGGGCGTCCCCACCCTGGCTTTATGCCCAGAGAAAAAGCAGCGCCCGCCAATCCTACCAAAAGCCCCCCGATAATGGTATACCACATCTGGACCCGTTTCGTATTGGTCCCTCTTGCGTAGGCAGCCTGGGGATGTTCCCCAACGGCCCTCAGCTTCAGTCCCATGGGGGTTTTATAGATATACCACCAGGCCGCCATGATCATTATCATACTCATATAAACGGGTGCACTGTGATGGAACAATATCGGGCCAATGACTGGGATTTTATGCAAGAGGGGAATCGGAAGGGAACCCGCCTGAGGACCGTAGAGCCTGGAATAGGGATTTCCAAAAAAATAGGCCAGATCCTTGGCAGTGAGTGTGAGCACAAAACCTACGGCCACCTGATTCTGTCCCAAATAAATACTGAATAGGCCTACCACCGCTGCCACAAGGGCCCCGGCTATGGCGCCCAAAGCAAAACCCAACAAGAGATTTTGGCTTTGGTATGTGGCCGAGAAGGCAACCATGGCGCTGAGCATGATGGAGCCGTCAAGGGAGAGATTAATCACTCCTGCCTTTTCCGTGATCGTCTCACCAATGGCAGCAAGAATAATCGGCGCAGCGCCGGCAACAATCGAAGCAATTAATATGGTTAGATCGATTTCCTGCATCAGGTCACAAAGGCTTGTTGTCTTTTTCTCCAGGCATGAACCAATAGGACGCCCAACACCAGGGTTCCCTGGATAATCCCGCTCAGCGATGAATCAAGTTTAAGCATCATGGGCAGCTGTATGCTGCCCACGTTAAGGCAAGCGAAAAAAAAGGCGATAGCAGGGGTTCCCCAAACACGATAATTTGCCAGCATCACCACCAGAAGCGCCAGGTAACCATAGTTGCTTGATATATTAGGTATGAGACGGTGGTACACGCCCGCGACCTGGAAGGTTCCGGCAAGCCCTGCAAAACAGCCTGCGAGCGCCATGGCATAGAGCATGTATTTGGCCGGGCTAAGACCATGAAGGTAGGCGGCCCTGGGGTTTCCACCGATCCCCTTGAGTGCAAGCCCGAGACGTGTGCGCCCCAGCATCCAAGCCGTGGCAATTAGTGCAATCACCGTCAGTCCGAGTCCAATGGGTGATAGCCGGAGGGAAGGGATTGTCGGCAACCACATCGCATGGGGGAAGAGCTCGGTCCCGCTCATGGATGCCACGCCGGGCCGTTTCCATGGGCCGAAAATGAGCCAGAGTGTGATCCCCATGGCCACAAAATTCAACCCAAGCCCTGCGAAAATCTCATTCACACCCGCCTTGGTCTTTAGGAAACCGGCAAAGACGGCCCAGAGACTTCCGCCAATCATGCCGCCCAGAAACGCCAAAATCAAAGCAAGCTCGGGCATACCGGCATCAACGCACAGGCGCAGGACGGCCGTGGCGGAAATGGCGCCCGCCACCACCTGCCCCTCAATGCCGATATTCCATAGACCGATTCTGAAACTGAAAACCAAACCGCAGGCGCAGAGCGTGAGGGGAATCCAGGCCATAAGGACCTGGGCAAACTTCAACCACGATCCAAGAGATCCCAGAAAAAGGTGTTGAAATGCAGCAAATGGCGGGGCGCCGGCCAAAAAGAGTATCAGAATGCTCAGGCAAAGGACTCCGGCGAGGATCAGAGCAGTCGCACCAAAGGCCCTTATAAAATCCTGTGTTTCGTTTCTGCTTTCGACCATTCTCAAACAACCCCTGCGATAGCCTGCCCGAGTTCATTCAAGGTAATGTCGCAGGTCCTGACATCCTTCACCACATCACCGTTAAAGAATACGAGGACCCGATTCGCCACATCCAATATTTCCTCCAGTTCAGAAGATGAAAAGACAATGGTGGCGCCCTTGGCAGCGTAATCCATTAATTGAGTCCACACCCACTGAACCGATTCCATGTCCAAGCCCCTTGTGGGATTCTCCAAAAGCAAAAGCTCCGGGTTGGCAGGTACGAGGGCCAATAGAAGGCGCTGTTGATTACCGCCGGATAGGGATTCGACGGGAACCGAAGGTTTCCCTACGATGCGAAACCGATCGATTTTTTCCTTTGCAACTTTCCGGGATTCAGACCAAGGAATAAGCAGTCCCTTTCCGGGCTGCAGTGCTATATGCTCGGTGATGGTGAGTCCTGGAATCAATCCCTCTTCAAGCCGGGCTGTTGGGAGAAAAGTAACGCCATGCCCTTTGTAACGATGATGATTCAGTCCTGTCATCACCTTTTCTTTAATTTTAATCTCACCCTTTGTGGGCGAACCGAGGCCGGCGGCCAGGCGAAGAAACAGGCCCTGACCGCTCCCTTCGAGACCGGCGAGCCCGATGACTTCTCCCTGTCTGACGGTTACGGTGCAATCTCTCAACCCGGCCCTTCCTCCTATGGCTGAAATCCCTTTCATGGAGAAAATGATGGCGCCGGGTTCCATTTCAACACATTCGAGTGAGGAGGGCGGGCTTCCGAACATCCATTCAAGAAGCATTTCTCGATTCAAGGGTTGATCCATCTCCCCCACGATTTTTCCTTGCCTCAGCACCGCTACCCTATCGCAGAGGGCTTCCACGTCCTCCAATTTATGGGACACCAACAATACGCTTTTCTTCTGATCTGCCAATTTGCGTAAGGCCTTAAAAAGGATCCCTTTCTGAAGGTTCGATATGCCTGTTGTCGGCTCATCCAAGATCAGGACCTCGATTCCCAGGGCCAAAAGCCTGAGGAGTTCCAGTTGCTGACGCTCGCCGACGGTCAAGTACCGGACCAGACGGTCCGGATTGAGATGGAAACCAAGGTCCCGTGCCGAGGCTTCCAACTGCTTTCTATAGGTTGTCTCGTTTCGTGAAAATCCTTGAACCCTTCCCATGATGAAGTTTTCCAAAACAGAGAGTTGAGGAAAATCGAGGGGGTCTTGATAGAGCATGCCGATCCCCAACCTGCTTGCATGGGCCGGCCCTTCAAATTCGATGGGTTCGTTGTTTAGGAGGATCGTACCCTTTGTCTTTCTTATATACCCCGCAAGGACTTTCATCAGGGTGCTTTTACCCGCCCCGTTCTCCCCAAGGATGGCATGAATGGACCCCTCGCCGATCTCCATATGGATCCCGTCATTGGCATGCAGGTCGCCGTAGTGTTTATGAATGTCTTGGAGGGCTATATGCATGGGAATTGTATGCTGTCCCCAGAAAGAAACTAGTGGGTTGATGTTCTATGCAGCATGCTGCATGGAAACAGGGATTCAGGACCCAGCCCTTTCTTTTCTATTGAAAGTGCTGGGGGATGCAAGATCCAAAATGCGCAGTTCGGGGTACAGACCGGATGTAAAAACAACACTGGATGCTTGATACCGATTAGTTCACGGGTTTTATTTACCCAATAATCCGATATCGCGCATCCAGCATGAGTATGGCCTACGGGTCTATTATTCCGCCTTGCTAGGTCCTTCGATTCCCTTCAAGAGCTGGCTCATGTACCAAATCTGCTTATCCGTGGCCATTTCACCATCCTTTAAGAAGGGGGTTCCGTCCTGGTAATCAAGTGGGCCCTTGAATAGTTTGGTTTTTCCCGATGCTAGGGCTTCGATGAAGCCATTCAACGCTTCATTATTCGACTTTGAAAGTGCTGCTCCCGGCAAAAATCCCACGTAGCTCGTGTTGTGATTGTTGATATCTTTCCAGTCTGGGCCCAGCCATAGAGATTCCTGTTTCCAATTCCCTTTTATAATGGATTGGATGAAATGCAGATATCCCGGCCCCCAATTGAAATAGGGAACGCCCAGGCAAACTTCTTCAGCGCCCTCGCATGCGCCCTCGTAATCGTATGGAACGGCCCATACTGTCTTTCCTTCCTGCTTTTTTTGCCGTGCTACAACCAAGGCCTCCGTTGTATCGATACCCGATATAACCACATCATGACCCGTGTTGTAAAAACTCTGGGTTACCTGCGTCGGGTCGGCCGTAACGCCTGGGATATTGAACCAGAATCCAATCCAGGTTACCTTGAATTTTAGGTCCTTCGGATTCTTGTTTAGAACGTTCTCCCATGCATATCGTGCACCCAGGTAACAAGCTGCAACCAAACGACGCGTTTCCTCATTGATTAGGGGGCCAAGGTAACCGATTTTCCCAGTCTTTGTAGTGAGAGCGGCGACAAAACCGGCCATCATTTTGCCGTACTCCATTCGTCCCATAATGTTCGACAGGTTCTTGGAAGCCTTCCCGGTCCACACATCGTCGCCTGAGACATGAATGAAATAGATGTTGGGATGTTGAAGGGCCGCTTCCCGTGTGCCGTCTTTCATATCGTCGGAATTGGCGATGATCAGTTTTGCACCTTTTGACACCAAGTCGTCCACCAATTGCGGAACGGTAATGCCCGGCCTGTCAGCCGGATTGACCTTGTCGATATAGATCATTTTTGCGCCGGGTGCCATCTTTTCGATGTATTTCCCTGCGTCATAGTGGGCCTGGCTCCATCCCCTGTCGTTATAGGGGCCTACCAAGAGCATACCAAAAGTGAATGCCTTGTCTTTTGCCGCAGCGCTGAGTGGGTTTAAGATTGCCAATGAAACAAACATTGCCACGAACAACAACATCCAGACGTACTTTTTCCTCATGGATTTTTCTCCCTCCTATCAAATTTGGGTTATCTAAAAACGGGCAGTTATTCTTGGAAGCAAACGAATCTTACTTGTTCGAGTATATGGGAATTGGTGCTGAGTGTCAAGAGACAATGGTTATCATCTGGAAGGCTGCTCTTTAAAGGGTATGGACAATTGCAGCGAGCTTCCATCCAACTGGGCATTTACCGGCAAATCCCCTTTTTCAAAGACTTTCATCATGGCCTTGTTTGAGGTAAGCACATCGGCCGTAAAACCCTGAACTCCCCGTTCCCTCGCAAGTCGTACAAGCATTTTGTACAGGTAAGCGGCTATGCCGAGCCCCTGGTATTCTTCATCAACGACAAAGGCGATATCCGCATAGGGGCGGTGTTGATCGCGGACAAATCTTGCTTCTGCAATGATGTGCCCCTCGCCGGGTTCCCCGACCAGGCCAACGATGGACAGCACCTTGTTACAATCCACGTTGACGTATTCCTGCATCTTGGAATGGGGAATGGTTTTTATCGGGCTAAAATACCGATAATAGACGGCTTCTTCGGAAAACCTGTAAAATAGCCTGCGCATTTCTTCCTCATCCGACGGCTTGATGACCCTGAAACGGACCTGGACATCCCCCTTGAAGGTCTGTTTCGTGCTGATTTTATCAGGGTAGAGGTGGGCGCAATCAGCCAAGAAAATCTGATCTTCATAAAGGATTTTCTCCCTTTTGCCCTGTTCTACAAGCTTTAGACGGTCTTCTGGGTGCGCGATGTCGATCAAGGCCTGGGCTCGTTCCCTTATGGTCCGGCCTCTGAGGTTGGCAACGCCATATTCCGTGACCACCATATCCACGGACTCGCGAAGGGTGAATTGATTAGGCAATCTCTGGACAGATAGCTTGATATTGGCCCAGCGCTTCAGATTGCGGCTGGGAAGGGCAAAAATGGTCAGGCCACCCTTTGAAAGCTCTGCTCCATTGAAAAAGTCCATGGCTTCACCCGGCCCTGCTGATGCATTTCCCTTGCCGATATGAAGTGCGATACGGCCCGATAAATCGACTTTCCGGGCGGGGAATACGGCCACTAATCTGGGATTGCGGCCTATCTGGGTGGGAGCGCATACCTTCTCGATCCCCTGGAATTCTACAAGCGGATTTCTGTCCAGCCATGAAAACAGTTCCGGAGTCCCAAAGGCGTAAGATGCCACAGATTTGCCCGGCCAAAGGGCCTTTCTTCGATTCGTCACGGCACCGCTTTTGACAAGATCCATCAAGGCATCGGTGAAAAAGGGGGAATGTATACCGAGGTGGTGTTTTTGAGAAAGGTGTGTACTCAAGGCCTCATAGAGGGGCCCTAGGGAAAAAGCGAAGCAGCACCCGTCTTCGATGACGGAGGCCACATTTGCGGCCACTCTGTCGATGATTTCATCAACAGGAGCACGAGGGAAATAAATGGGCCTATCTTCTGACCGCACAAGCATATCGAACTCACCTATAGGGACAAAGGTATCCCCAAAGGTCTGGGGCGTGTGTGTATTGATCTCTCCCACCACCAGAGACGCTTGTTCCATGGCCTGACGCGCAGCATCGACCGCAACCCCCAGGCTGCAATATCCGGCTTCGTTGGGTGGCGTAATCTGGACAAATGCCGCGTCTATTGAGATCAGGCGGGATTCGATGAGTCGAGGAATCCTCGAGAAACGACTGGGGATGAGATCCACACGGCCGGCGGTAATGGCCTCGCTTGCCACCCAACCCGAAAAAAAGGTCTTAAGCCGGTACTTCTGCGTATCCAAGACTTCAGGGGAAATCGCATCTCCGAAGCTCACCAATTGGATCAATTCCAAATCCTGGAGATTCAGGGCCTTGGAAGCCATAAGATGTTTGACCAGAGTTCGGGGTTCAGCCACTCCGGTGCCCAGATAGATGCTCATCCCGGGTTCGATTTTTTCAAGAACCTTGTCGGGCGAAACGACCTGCTTTTTCCAGCTCTTATCAATGCGATCTTTCATTTCTTTGAAACAACCCTGTCCCCTCTGTTTTTCCTTTTAGAGTGATTTATCATATATGCCAGACAGTGGGACGCTCCAGCACTATCTGTAGACCCCTACTAAAGTAAGCACTTAACAATTTGGTTCAATCCTTTCAAAACGCTTGAACAAGTTCCCATAATACTGAGTTCCCCCAAGCTAGTAAAACATGACATGGAAAATATTTGAATCCAAAAATACCCTTTCACGTGCTATACTATACTGAGATATAGGCTGAAATCTAAATATTTTCTTCGTTTTCTTCGGCTACCAAGTTTCTGAAATGTGCTGAATGATACTGGTTACTTGATACTCGATTCTGAATAAGGATGAGGAGGCCTCTTCAGGCTTCTAGAGACGATTAACTGATAACTGACAACAACCCAATTGAAATTTGATTCAATTGAGATAAAGAATTCTTGTTTAAGGAGCTGTGTCATGCCCAAAATTACTAGAAGACAATTCATGAAAAAGGCGGTCATCACCGGTGCCGCCCTATCGACCTCTCCCATGATATTTATCCCGAGGGCCAGGGCGGCCTGGGAACCCCGAACGACCGTGCATCCCAATATCGATAATTTACGGGTCGCAGGAATTACCGATTCGGCCATGACGAGTGAAGAGAAACCAAATACCTATTGGGAGAATCAGGACAGAATTGTCGTGAAAGAAAAGGTATGGGAAAACATGGACAAGCTGGCCTCTGCTCTGGCAAATACGAGTCGGCCACAGGAGGCATGGCAAGCCATCTTCATCAAGCCTCCCCGGAAATCATGGCCAGACACGGTTGTCGCGATAAAAACCAATAACATCTCACAACAACACACCCGGAGCGCTGTGATGGCCAAGGTGTGCCAGACCCTGAACAGCTTGGGCGTAAAACCTTCAAATATCCATATCTACGATGGGGTTCATGGAGGAAACATGAGAAGGGACACGCCCTTTAAGGGGCTCCCCAAGGGTACAAAAATTGAGAACAAATGGGGCGGCCCGAGTACAGCAATATCCATTCCAGAGCCATGGAAGGACGGCAAGGGTGAAACGAAGTGCGTAAGACATCTGGCCGATGAAACTGTGGACATTCTTGTCAATATCAGTATGTGCAAGGGACATAGCGGAAGATTCGGCGGATTCACCATGACCATGAAAAATCATCTCGGCACCTTCTCACCCATGCATGCCCATTTTTTCGGGAGTCAGGATTATCTCATGGCAATCAACAAAACCACGGAAATCCTTGGACCGATAGACAAACGAACAGGCAAGGTCCTTTACCCCCGGCAGCAACTCTGTATTGTGGATGCCCTTTGGGCAAGCAACGACGGCCCCGGCGGCAACCCTTCTGCACAACCGAATTTCATCGCAATGGGGGCATTCGCACCTATTGTGGACTATCAGGTCGCAACCAGGTTCAGAGGGGAGAGAATGGGCTGGGAACCCAATATGAAAGCAACCCGCCGAATGCTTGAGGATTTCGGCTACAAGGCCGACGACCTACCCGCTGGAGGCGGGATAATAGAGGCTTAAACCCCATTAGCGAAGCTTCGCCTCAAACCGACGAGCGGAAGAGTGTCTAACTTCAGATATCCTGACATAGACTTTCCGAAATGGCTTTAATTCAAGGGGCT